>NZ_JAVDYB010000001.1:345625-691250 GCF_031458235.1 Catenuloplanes atrovinosus
TGTCGCAGACATCCTGAACCGGGAATGTTTCCTGACCGAGTACCTCCACGTCGTTCGGCGTGTCGCTCTTGACGAAACCAGAGATCGTCACCTTCCGTTCCATCGTGGAGCCTTGCGCGGGCCGCGTGACGGCGACCGCCCGCCCCCGCGACGATGGCGCGGGGACGGGCGGCCGGCAGGCGGTACGTGGTCAGGCGAGCGAGGCCGTGCCCTTCGGCAGGAACCGCTGGCCGGTGACCGACTCGGAGGTGCCGGTGCGGTCCAGGTAGGGCGTGATGCCGCCCAGGTGGAACGGCCAGCCCGCGCCGAGGATCATGCACAGGTCGACGTCCTGCGCCTCCGCGACCACGCCCTCGTCGAGCAGGATGCGGATCTCCTGGGCGAGGCCGTCGAGGACCTTCTGGCGGACCTCGTCCGGGGAGAGCGGCGCGTCGCCCACCGTCAGCAGCGCGGTGACCGCCGGATTGATCTCGTCGTCCACCAGCAGCGGCAGGCGGGCGTCGGCGAGCGCCTTCAGGTTGGCGCTGAGCGGGAACCGGTCCGGGAACGCGGCGTGCAGCGTCTCCGTCACGTGGTACGCGATCGCGGGCCCGACCAGCTGGAGCAGGGCCAGCGGGCGCATCGGGAGGCCGAGCGGGTCGATCGCGGAGTCCGCCACCTCCAGCGGCGTGCCCGCGTCGATCGCCGACTGGATCTCCGACAGGAAGCGGACCAGCACCCGGTTGGCGACGAACGCGGGCGCGTCCTTGACCAGCACGCAGCTCTTCCGCAGCTGCTTGCCGACCGCGAACGCGGTGGCCAGCGCGGCGTCCGAGGTGCGCTCACCCCGGATGATCTCCAGCAGCGGCAGCACCGCCACCGGGTTGAAGAAGTGGAAGCCGACCACCCGCTCGGGGTGCTCCAGGTCCGCGGCCATCGCGGTGACCGACAGCGAGGACGTGTTGGTGGCCAGCACCGCCTCCGGCGAGACGATCTTCTCCAGCTCGGCCCAGACCTGCTTCTTGACGGACAGTTCCTCGAAGACCGCCTCGATCACGAAGTCCGCGTCGGCGAAGACCGACTTGTCGACGGAGCCGGTGACCAGCGCGCGTACCTTCGCCGCGGTACCGGTGTCCATCCGGCCCTTGCCGACCGCCTTGTCGATCTCGGCGTGCACGTAGGCGACGCCCTTGTCGACGCGCGCCTGGTCGAGGTCGGTCATCACGACCGGCACCTGGAGGCGCCGCGCGAACAGCAGCGCCAGCTGCGAGGCCATCAGGCCGGCGCCGACCACGCCGACCTTGGTGACGTCCTTCGCGTGCGCGGGCGACGGCGCGCCGACCGGCTTCTTCGCCCGGCGCTGCACCAGGTCGAAGGCGTAGAGCCCGCTGCGCAGTTCCTCGCTGAAGACCAGGTCGGCGAGGGCCTGGTCCTCCAGCGCGGTGCCCTCGGCGAACGTGGCGCCCTTGGCGACGCCGATCAGCTCCAGCGCGCGGTTCGCGGCCGGCACGGCGCCGTGCAGGCGCTTGTCCAGCATCGCCTTGGCGAAGTAGAGCACGCCGTCCCACGAGTCGCGGTCGACCTCGGGGCGCTGGACCGTGACCGTGCCGGAGACCACGTCCGCGGCCCAGGCCAGCGAGCGCTCCAGGAAGTCGGCCGGCTCCAGCAGCAGGTCCGCGATGCCCATCTCGGCGGCCTGCTTCGGCTTCAGCATGCGATTCTGCGTCAGCGGGTTCTGGATGATCACCGTGGCCGCGTTGGCCGGGCCGATCAGGTTCGGCAGCAGTTGGGTGCCGCCCCACCCGGGAACCAGCCCGAGCGAGACCTCGGGCAGCGCGAGCGCGGCCGCGCCGGAGGAGAGCGTCCGGTAGTGACAGTGCAGCGCCAGCTCCAGGCCGCCGCCCATCGCCGCGCCGTTGATGAAGGCGAACGTCGGGATCGTGCTGTCCTTGAGCTTCGCGAAGACGCGGTGACCGAAGCGGCCGAGCTCCAGCGCCTGCGCGTGCGTCTCCAGCAACGGCATGCCGGTGAGGTCCGCGCCGACGCAGAAGACGTACGGCTTGCCGGTGATCGCGATGAACGCCGGGTCCGCCGCGATCGCCTCGTCGATCGCCGTGGACAGCGATGTCAGGCCGCCGGGGCCGAACGTGTTGGGCTTCTTGTGGTCGAAGCCGTTGTCCAGCGTGATCAGCGCGACCTGTCGCTCGACGCCCGGGACCCGGATGAGCCGCAGCAGCGACTTCGTCACGACCTCGGACGGGAAGGAGATGTCCGTCATTTACTTGTCACCCTCCCAGGCGGGGTTCTCCCAGATGACCGATCCGCCCATGCCGATGCCGATGCACATGGCGGTGATGCCGTACCGGACCTGCGGGTTCTCCGCGAACTGGCGGGCCAGCTGGGTCATCAGCCGGACGCCGGACGAGGCCAGCGGGTGCCCGACCGAGATCGCGCCGCCCCACGGGTTGACGCGCGGGTCGTCGTCCGCGATGCCGAAGTGGTCGAGGAACGCGAGCACCTGGACCGCGAAGGCCTCGTTCAGCTCGAACAGCCCGATGTCCTCGATGCCCAGGCCGGCGATGCGCAGCGCCTTCTCCGTGGCGGGGATCGGGCCGACGCCCATCACCTCGGGCTCGACGCCGACGTACCCGAACGAGACCATCCGCATCGCGACCGGCAGGCCCAGCTCGCGGGCCACGTCCTCGGCCGCGATAAGGCTGGCGGTGGCGCCGTCGTTCAGTCCCGCCGCGTTGCCGGCGGTGACCTTGCCGTGCGGGCGGAACGGCGTCTTCAGCGTGGCGAGCTTCTCCATGCTGGTCTCGCGCGGCGCCTCGTCCGTGCTGGCCAGACCCCAGCCGGTCGCCGGGTCGCGGACCGCCATGGTGACCAGGTCGGGCTGGAGCTTGCCGTCCGCGTACGCCTTGGCGGTCTTGACCTGCGACGCCAGCGCGAACGCGTCCGCGCGCTCCTTGGTGATGCGCGGCGCGCGATCGTGCAGGTTCTCCGCGGTCGCGCCCATCACCAGCGCGGACGGGTCGACGAGCTTCTCCGCCAGGATTCGCGGGTTCGGGTCGACGCCCTCGCCCATCGGGTGGCGGCCCATGTGCTCCACGCCGCCGGCGATGGCCACGTCGTAGGCGCCCATGGCGATGCCGCCGGCCACGGACGTCACCGCGGTCATGGCACCGGCGCACATGCGGTCGATGGAGAAGCCGGGCGTGCTCTTCGGCAGACCGGCCAGCAGCGCGGCCGTCCGGCCGATGGTGAGGCCCTGGTCGCCGATCTGCGTGGTGGCCGCGATCGCGACCTCCTCCACGCGGTCGGGCGGCAGCTGCGGGTTGCGCGCCAGCAGCTCCCGGATGCAGCGGATCACGAGGTCGTCGGCGCGGGTGTCGGCGTACATGCCACCCGCCTTGCCGAACGGAGTGCGGACACCGTCGACGAAGACGACGTCCCGGACTTGACGGGGCACAGCGGGCCTCCTCGCGAAATCTCAACGTGTGCGGCAATGCTACTCGCCGGTAACCAAGCGTCGCAGGCCGACGCCCCTATGGTCCAGGCCACACCTGAACATCCGCACGATTTCACAGGGAAGGCCCCGCCGTCCGTCTCACTCCTGCGGCGGCAACGCCTCCGCCAGTCCCGGGGACAGCAGGTTCACCTGCCAGTTGCGGGCGTTGTATCCGCGCAGCGTGTCGCCGACCGTCGCGGTGGTGATCTCCTCCGGTGGCGTCCACGCCAGGCGCCGGATCGAGTCCGGGGAGATCAAGTTCTCCGGCGGCAGGTTGTGCGCGCCGGCGACCTGGAGCACCACCTCTCGGCAACGGGCCAGCCGGGCGGCGGCGGCCGGGTCCCGATCGGCCCAGCGGTGCGGCGGCGGCGGACCCTCTATCGGCGGCGAGACCGGCAGCTCCGAGTCCGGCAGCGCCCGGGCCTCGCGCAGCGCCTCCAGCCAGGTCTTGGCCAGCCGGCGCACGGATCGGCCGCCGAAGCCCGGCACGGTGAGCAGCGTGCGCTCGTCCTGCGGGTCCAGCTCCGCCGCGGCGATGATGGCGGCGTCCGGCAGCACCCGGCCCGGCGCGGAGTCACGGCGGGCGGCGACGGCGTCCCGGGCGTACCAGAGCGCCCGCACCCGCGCCTGCGCGCGCTGGCCGCGGATGCGGTGGATGCCGGAGGTGCGCCGCCACGGGTCGGTGCGCACCTTCGGCGGCTGCCCGCCGGACGCGACCAGCGCGGCGAACTCCTCCGCCGCCCACTCCGCCTTGCCCTGGCGCTGCAACTCCTCCGCGAGGACGTCCCGCAGATCGGTCAGCATCTCCACGTCCAGCGCCGCGTAGGTGAGCCACGACTCCGGCAGCGGCCGGCTGGACCAGTCCGCCGCGGAGTGGTGCTTCTCCAGCGAATAGCCGAGCAGCGACTCGGTCAGCGCCGCCAGCCCGACCCGTTCGAACCCGCCCAGCCGCGCGGCCAGCTCCGTGTCGAACAGCCGCCGCGGGCGCAGGCCCAGCTCCGCGAGGCAGGGAAGGTCCTGGTTGGCGGCGTGCAGCACCCACTCCGCGTCGGCGATCGCCGCGTCCAGGACGCGCAGGTCACCGAGGGGCAGCGGGTCGATGAGCACGGTGCCCGCGCCGACCCGGCGCAACTGCACCAGGTACGCCCGCTGGCTGTAGCGGTATCCGGAGGCGCGCTCGGCGTCGACCGCCACGGGCCCGGTGCCGGCGGCGAACCGGGCGACGGCGTCGTCCAGTTCCTTGCCGGTCTCCACGGGCTTGGGCGTGCCGTCGCGGGGCACGAGCAAGGGGACCGCCCCGCCGGGGGAGGGGTCGGGCCTCACGTCTGACTCCGCCGCCGGGCGGTCGTCGGCTGGGTTGTGCGGTCCGTCCCCTGCCTGGCGTTGCGCGTCCCGACGGTGCAGGGGTGGTTCGTCGGTCACCTTGTAACCCTACGGGTTGCTGGACGTTAACCCGCCTCAGCACCTGTGTCGGCGCGTCGGAACCGGGTCCGGCGGCCGTTACCGCAGGTGAGCCCGGCTCAACGGTGGAGGGGGGAGATCGCGGTCACGCCGGGCGGCGGCAGGCCCGCGGTGGAGGAGAGCAGCGCGCACCAGCCGAGCAGGTGGGCGGTGAGCGCGGGTGCGGTGTCGTCCAGCGGGGTCCAGGACGCCCGCAGCTCGATGTCGGCGGTGGCCGGCGGCCCGGCCAGGTCGCCGAACCGGGTCGACGTGGTCTGCGTGACCGTGCCGGCCAGCGCGGTGTGCGTGGCGCCCTGGGTCTCCAGCGCGTCGGTCAGCCAGGTCCAGGCCACGGCCGGCAGCAGCGGGTCCGCGGCCAGCTCCGGTTCGAGCTCCGCGGTGACGTAGCTGACCAGCCGCAACCGGCCCTGCCACGCCTCGTGACCGGCCGGGTCATACAGCAGCACCAGGCGACCGGTCGCCACCTCCTCGCCGTCGCGGAGCACCGTGGCGCTCAACGCGAACGCGTAAGGAGCCAACCGCTGCGGGGCGGTGACCTCCTCCAGCAGGATCTCCGGGCGGGGGGTGGTGGCGCGCAGGCCGGCTACGGCACGCGCGAACGTCTCCGGGAGAACGGTCGAGGGTGCCATGTCCGCAGCCTAAGCGCGGGCCTTACCGGATCGACACCCGGCGCGCCGAGGGCATCGGCGTCGATCGTGTCGCGGCCACCGGGATCGCGTACCGGCGAAGGGAAGCGCGAGGGGCGGCGGAGCCGGCCGGGAGAGCGTGCGAGCATGGAGGGGATGACCACCACAGCCTCGGGCGCCGCCCGCGCCTCCTCCCAGGTCCCGGCCACCGCAGACTCCGCGTTCGTGCGCGCCGCCCGGGGTCTGCCGGTGCCGCACACGCCGGTGTGGTTCATGCGCCAGGCGGGCCGGTCCCTGCCGGAGTACCGCAAGGTCCGCGAGGGCATCCCGATGCTGGAGTCCTGCCGCCGGCCCGAGCTGGTGGCGGAGATCACGCTGCAGCCGGTGCGGCGGCACGGCGTGGACGCGGCGATCTTCTTCAGCGACATCGTGGTGCCGATCGCGGCCGCCGGCATCGATCTGGAGATCGTGGCCGGCACCGGTCCGGTGATCGCCGAGCCGATCCGGGACGCCGCCGATGTGGACCGGCTGCGGCCGATCACCGTGGACGACGTCTCGTTCGTCGACGAGGCGGTCCGGCTGCTCACCGCCGAGCTCGGCGCGACGCCGCTGATCGGGTTCGCCGGTGCGCCGTTCACGCTGGCCAGCTACCTGGTCGAGGGCGGGCCGTCGCGGACGTACACGCGGACCAAGGCCATGATGTACGGCGCGCCCGAGCTGTGGAACGCGCTGCTGGACCGGCTGGCGGACATCACGCTCGAGTTCCTCCGCGTGCAGATCGCGGCCGGCGTCTCCGCCGTGCAGCTGTTCGACTCGTGGGCCGGCGCGCTCTCCGAGGCTGACTACCGCCGGTACGTGCTGCCGCACTCGCGGAAGGTGCTGCACGGGCTGGCCGACGCCGGCGTGCCGCGCATCCACTTCGGCGTGGGCACCGCGTTGCTGCTCGGCGCCATGGGCGAGGCCGGGGCGGACGTGGTCGGCGTCGACTGGCGTACCCCGCTGGACGTGGCCGTGACGCAGCTCGGCGCCGGCCGGGCGGTGCAGGGCAACCTCGACCCGGCCGTGCTCTTCGCGCCGTGGCCGGTCGTCGAGCAGCACGTGCGCCGCATCCTGGACGAGGGCCGCGCCGCACCCGGGCACGTCTTCAACCTCGGGCACGGCGTGCTGCCGGAGACGGACCCGGACGTGCTGACCCGCGTCGTCGAGCTGGTCCACGCGGCCTCCACGCGGTAATCGCGGCCATGGTCGAGCTGCCGCGGGTTCCCGAGGACGAGCGGGCGCTGCGCGCCGCGTACTCCCGGTTCCCCAGCGGCGTCGTCGCGGTCGCGGCGCTCGTCGACGGCCGCCCGGCTGGCATGTCCGCCAGCTCGTTCACGTCCGTCTCGCTCGACCCGCCGCTGGTCTCGGTGAACGCGCACGTCAGGTCCGCCACCTGGGCCCGGCTGGGGGACCGGCCGCGCCTCGGGCTGAGCGTGCTCAGCGAGGACCAGGCCGGCATCTGCCGCCGCCTCGCCACCCGCGGGCTCGCCGACCGCTTCGCCGGAATCCCCTGGCGGGCCACGGACGGCGGCGCGGTCTTCGTCGAGGGCGCCACCGCGTGGCTGGAGTGCGAGATCACCCAGCGCGTGCCGGCCGGGGATCACGAGATCGTGCTGCTGCGGCTGCACGCGGTCGCGACCTCACCGGAACGGCGTCCGCTGGTCTTCCACGCCAGCGCCTACCACCGCCTGGCCTGACCGCCGCAGCAGGATCGGTCACGATGATTCGCGGTTGTCCACAGGGCTGGAGACGCGGAGGTGGTGCCCGGCAGGGTGGAGGCATGGTCGGCGAGAGAGATGTCCTCACCAGCGCGGCGGTCCGCCGCTGCGGATCGGCTCGGGCGGGCCGAAGGCCACGGGGGAGATGGGTCACCCGGCCCGGTGCGCGAGGGACCGGAGGTGGCAGGCTGGGGTGCATGGGCAACGAGCGGGTCGCGGTGGTCGGAGGCGGCATCGCCGGGCTGGCGGCGGCGCTGCGGCTGCGGGAGCGGCTGGGGCCGGACGCGTCGATCACGATCTTCGAGCGGGACGCGGCGCTCGGCGGCAAGCTGCGCACCGGGGAGCTGGCGGGCGGCGTCCAGGAGCTGGGTGCGGAGACGTTCCTGGCCGGCGATCCGGCCGGCGGCGAGTCGGCCGCGGTGTCGCTGGTGCGGCGGGTCGGCCTGGGCGATCGGCTGGTGCATCCGGGCACCACGCAGGCCGCGCTGGTGATCGGCGGCGCGCTGACCGACATCCCGGGCGGGACGCTGATGGGCGTGCCGGAGGACCCGGCGCGGGTGGCGTCCGTGGCTCGCGTGGCGGAGGGGCGCGACCCCGACCGGGGCGGCCCGCTGCTGGGCGACGGCGAGGACGTGGCGATCGGCGCGCTGACCCGGCGCCGGTTCGGCGACGCGGTGGTGGACCGGCTGGTGGACCCGCTCCTCGGCGGGGTCTACGCGGGGCGCGCCGACGAGCTGTCGCTGGACATGACCGTGCCGGGGCTGGCACGCGCCGCGCGGAGCGAGCACACCCTGGCCGGCGCGGTGCGGGTGGCCAAGGCCGCCTCGGCCCGGGCCCGGGCGTCCCGGGGCGGCACCGGCGGGGCCGAGACCGCGACGAGTGCCGCGCCGCCGATCTTCGCCACGGTCGACGGCGGGCTGAGCCGGCTGGTGGAGGCGGTCGCGGACGCGGCCAAGGCCGAGGTGCGGCTGGGGCTGCCGGTGCGCGCGATCGACCGCACCGCCGACGGGGACTGGGTCCTGACCGTCGGCGCGGCGAACGGCGCCGGCGCGGGCGAGCGGCACCGCGTCGACGCGATCGTGCTGGCGGTGCCGGCGAGGGCCGCCGCGCGGCTGCTGCGGGACGTGGACGCGGCCGTGGCGGAGACGGTCGGCGCGCTGGACTACGCGAGCATCGCGCTGATCAACATGGCGCTCCCCGCGGCGGAGCTGCCGCCGCTGTCCGGGCTGCTGGTCCCCTCGGTCGAGGGGATGCTGATCAAGGCGGCCACATTCTTCGGGGTCAAGTGGCCGCACCTGCGGCGGGTGGACGGGGTGGTGCACGTGCGCGCGTCCGTCGGTCGGCACGGCGAGGAGCATCTGCTCCAGCGGGACGACGCCGACCTGGTCACGGCCGCGCTCGCGGAGCTGTCACGCGTGTTGGGCGCCCCGCTGCCGGCGCCGGCCGACACGGTCGTGCAGCGGTGGGGCGGCGCGCTCCCGCAGTACGCGCCGGGTCACCGCGCGCGGATCACGTCCGCCCGGGAACTGTTGCGGGCCGCGCATCCGACCATCGTGCTGGCGGGTGCGGGCTACGACGGGGTGGGCATCCCGCTCTGCGTGCGGTCGGGTGAGGCGGCGGCGGACGAGCTGGCGGCCACGATTCAGGTCGATGGGAATAGGGAGAGGGCATGAGCGAGCAGACCAACGCGTCGCGGATCAAGGAGCTGAACGCGACGATCCGGTACACGATGTGGTCGGTCTTCAAGGCCGAGTCGCCGCTGCCGGCGCTGCGCGACGATCTGACCGCGGAGGTGGACGCGCTCTTCGAGCAGCTGGAGGCGAAGGGTGTGGCGATCCGCGGCACGTACGACGTGTCCGGCCTGCGCGCGGACGCCGACCTGATGATCTGGTGGCACGCGGAGACCAGCGACGCGCTCCAGGAGGCGTACTCGCTGTTCCGCCGCACCGCGCTCGGCCGGCACCTGAGCCCGGTCTGGTCGCAGATGGCGCTGCACCGGCCCGCCGAGTTCAACCGCAGCCACATCCCGGCGTTCCTGGCCGGCGAGGAGGCGCGGCCGTACCTGTGCGTCTACCCGTTCGTGCGCTCCTACGAGTGGTACCTGCTGCCCGACGAGGAGCGGCGGGACCTGCTGCGCGAGCACGGGCAGATGGCGCGCGGCTACCCGGACGTGCGGGCGAACACGGTCGCCTCGTTCGCGCTCGGCGACTACGAGTGGATGCTGGCGTTCGAGGCGGACGAGCTGCACCGGATCGTCGACCTGATGCGTGATCTGCGCGCGTCCGGCGCCCGGCGGCACGTCCGCGAGGAGGTGCCGTTCTTCACCGGCCGCCGCCGGACGGTCGCGGAGATCGCGGTGTCCCTGCCGTAACGCATGGATCAGGGGGTACGAGCGGGTCGCCCGTACCCCCTGAGGGTCTTGACTCAGATCTTGCCGGTGCCGGCCTGCGCGGTGACGATCGACTTCACCGAGCTGGCCGCGTCGCAGCTGTACGAGTAGGGGATGGAGGCGACGCTTCCACCGGTCTGGCCGGAGCCGGAGTTGACCATGTGGTTGTTGCGCGCGACCAGCGAGCCCTCGTCCGACGAGCCCTCACCCAGGTGGTACGGGTCCTCGACGTTCTCGAAGTAGTTGCACTCCACGAGCACGCCCGCGTTCTCCGTGGACGCGACGCCGTACGACCCGACGTTGCTGTAGTAGTTGTTGAACACGTGCACCGGGTTGCCGAAGCGGACCCGCGGGTTCCGCTGGTTGGTGCCGTCGAACCAGTTGTGGTGGTAGGTCACGCGCAGCCGGCCCGTGTCCTCACCGGCGTTGTCGTCACTGTGCCCGAGCAGCATGTTCTTGTCGTGGTCGTGGCTGTGCACGTAGGACACGGTGATGAAGTCGCTGCTCCGCTTGATGTCCAGCAACCCGTCGTAGCCCTCGGCCATGTCGAGGTGGTCCAGCCACACGTTCGTCGAGTACTGCACGTTGATCGAGTCGTCGCTCGCGTTCCGGAAGTTCAGGTTCTGAATGATCACGTTGCGCGCGTTGGCGATGTTCAGCCCGCCGCCGGTGATCGTCGCGTTGGCCCCGACACCACGGATCGTCTTGTTCGAGGCGACCTTCTGCATGCCGCTGATGGTGATCGTTCCGGACACGTTGATGACCGCGGCGCTGCTCGATTGCATCGCGCTGATCAGGGCGGACGCGGTGGTGACGGTGACCGGGGCGGCGCTGCCGCCGCCGGTGGTGCCGCCGTTCTGCGTCGCCCAGCCGACCAGGGCGGGAGCCGCGAGGGTACCCGTGCCGGCGTTGGCCTGCGACACCTCGCCCGCGTTGGCGACCGCGCCCATGCCGGCCACGAGCGCGACGGCGGTGAGGCCGGCGCCGATCGTGAGCGGCAGGGTGCGGCGCCGCGGGATGCGGTGCCGAGCCGGAGCGTTGTCCTGCATGTGCCGTTCCTCCTTCGGTGGGGCGTCCGCGGTGGACATCCCTCGACGGGAGGCGGTGACCCTGGTCGGCCGTGGGCGCGGCCGGTCCGGGCGTGCTGTTGCGATAGGGCCACCGCCTGACGCGGCCGGGGCTTCTGCCCGCCCCGGCATCGCGTCGTGGGGCGATACGTCGGATTCCGAAGCCACGGCCGATGACCGGTCGCGTTAACGACTCCGAAACCTTCTGGCCCCACGGTAGGCAGCCGCAACGAAAGGGGTCAATGCACTGGATTTGCAGATTTATTGCGCCGAATTCGGGCAAACAAGGATGGCCGGTGCGCGATTGATTCGTGATGCGCCCGGTTCCGTCCGGTTTCAGCCTAGCGCCCCAAGGCTGGCTTTGCAGTTGATGCGCGTCGATATGTGCAAGCGGCCTGCCGAACGCGCTCAACAGGGCGTCCTGCGGCCACGTTCCTGCCCGGAAAACCCAAGTTCTTGATCTTCCCGCTACCGGCGGCTCAGGAACCGCATGCTCCCGCGGGCACCGGTCGTCGCTGGCGCTCCTCCCTGCCGGTCCCGGCGCCAAGCCCGAAAAGCCAACCCTCGCCACGCTCCGCACGGAGTGGCCGGGGATGTGGCGGTTGGTGGAGAGGAAACACTGGTCTGAGCGGCTGCGGTCGCGGACTTCGGCGTGACGGCAGCGCTGGCGCGGCGGTGGGCACCAGGCCGCGTGACGCGTGTGTCGCGGCCTCCGGGCGCGCCCGAGGGCTCGCCGTGGATCCGGCGGTGGAGGAAGCGTGTGGTGGCGCTGACCGGGACCACTCTGCTGAACCGGGCGTGTCGATCGGCGTCGTGAGCGGTGGGCCCGGGTACGGCGATGTCCGGCGGTCGCGTGGTCGCGCCGATGCCGGGCGGGCCGCATGGTGGCGCGGGCATCTGGCGGCTCAGAGGCCCATCGTGAACGCTGTGGCGACATCCGGCGGAATCGTGACCAGGCCGGCGACCGGCGGCCCGGGCCGGTACCGGGGCGGGCGCAGCGGAGAGCCGGATCCGAGCATCACGGCGGGCGGCGGGAAGCGGATCCGAGTACCGCGGCGGGAAGCGGAACTGAGTACCGCGGCGGGAAGCGGCGGGAGCGGAACTGAGTACCGCGGCGGGAAGCGGAACCGAGCGCCGCGGCGGGCTGCGGCGGGAGCGGAACCGAGTGCCGCGGCGGGCTGCGGCGGGAGCGGAACCGAGTGCCGCGGCGGGCTGCGGCGGGAGCGGAGCCGAGTGCCGCGGCGGCTGCGGCGGGAGCGGAGCCGAGTGCCGCGGCGGCTGCGGCGGGAACGGAGCCGAGTGCCGCGGCGGCTGCGGCGGGAACGGAGCCGAGTGCCGCGGCGGCTGCGGCGGGAGCGGAGCCGAGTGCCGCGGCGGCTGCGGCGGGAATTGGAAGCCGGGCTACGCGCGGTCGAGGACGTGGACCGTTTGGGAGGACGTGAGGCGGCCGCCCGGGGCACCGACGTAGGTTCCTGACGTCGGGGGGATGTCGGCGTAGTCGCGGCCGGTGGCGACCGTGATGTAGGCGTTGCCGGCGCGACGGTCGTTACAGGGGTCGAAGGCCAGGGCGACCGCGCCGGTGGCGGCCGGGACGATCGTCTCGACCCAGGCGTGGGTGGCGCCCTCGCCGATCAGGTGGCCGGAGACGTAGCGGGCCGGGATGCCGGCGGTGCGGCATACGGCCAGCATGACGTGCGCGTAATCCTGGCAGACGCCGGCGCCCAGGGCGAGCGCCTCCGCGGCGGTGGTACGCACGCCGGTGGCGCCGGGGCGGTAGACCAGCGAGCGCCGGACCGCGTGGTTGATCGCCTCGACGGCGGCGACCGGGTCGGCGAGGGGCGCGATGCCGCGCAGGGCGGAGCGGGCCAGGTCACGGACCCGGTCGTCGGCGGTGGTCAGGTGGGTGGGGCGGAGCAGGAGGGGGTCGTGCAGCGCGGTGGCGGGCAGCCGTCCGGGGCCCTCGGACCGTACCCGGGAAAGCTCTGCGACCAGCCGGAACTCCAGCGACGAGGATACCGACGGCACCAGCACGCGCAGCACGGAGTTGCCCGCGCGATCGTGGCGGCTGCGGCGGGGCACCCGGACGGCGGGGCCGTCGGCGAGGTGCACGGAGAGGCGGTGCCGGCGGCGGTGCTGGTCGCCGTGGTGCAGGCGGGGTACGCAGATCAGCCGCTGGCGCACCGAGGTGACCGGGCTGTCGTAGTCGTAGCGGAACGTCTGCTCCACCCGGTACGTCACCCGGTCCGCGTCGTCGAGGTCGGACATCGAGCCTCACTCCCGAGGGGTCGGCGGGGAGATCAGCATAGGTCACGAACGGCGGCCCCCACGCTGGACGATCAGGAGGATCACCAGGTACACGCCGCCGAAGACGCTGGTCACGATGCCGACCGGGAGCTGTACCTGCAGCGCGTGCTGGGCCGCGAAGTCGGACGCGACCGTGAGCAGCCCGCCGGTGACCGCGGCCGGGAGCACGTTCGGGCCGGGGTTGCGGGTGAGCCGGCGGGCCAGGTGCGGCGCGGCCAGCGCCACGAACGGGATCGGACCGGCCATCGCGGCGGCGGCCGAGACCAGCAGGATCGCGGCGAGCAGCGGCACCAGGCGGGTGGCGAGCACGCCGACGCCGAGCGCGGTGGCGGTGTCGTCGCCGAGTTCCAGCATGGACATCCGGCGGTTGTAGAGCAGGACCACCGGCAGCAGCACGGCCAGCGCCACCGCCACCAGCGTCACGTGGTCCCAGCCGCGCCCGGAGACGTTGCCGACCTGCCAGGCGACCGCGCGCTGCGCGTCGCCGAACGTGGCGCGGGTGATCAGGTAGCCGTTGAACGCCATCAGGACGGTGGAGATGCCGACGCCGACCAGCACCAGGCGGTACCCGTTGAGTCCGTGCCGGCCGACCAGCGCCAGGATGAGCAGCGCGGTGGCGAGCCCGCCGGCGGCCGCGCCGATCGACGTGCCGACCGTGCCGCTCGCGGTGAGCAGGATGGCCGCGATGCCGCCGGTGGCCGCGCCCTGCGAGAAGCCGATCATGTCGGGGCTGCCGAGTTGGTTGCGGCTGAGGCTCTGCATGACCGCGCCGGCCACGCCGAGCCCGGCACCGGCCAGCGTCGCGACCAGCAGGCGCGGCAGCCGCAGCGTGTTGACCACGAACTCCGCGGCCGGCGGCGCGTCGCCGGTGACCGCGAGCAGGACGTCGCCGATCGGCACCCGGAAGTCGCCGGTGGTCATCGTGAAGCCGGCCATGACGATCAACGTCACGAACAGGCCGGCGGTCACCAGGACGGCGCGGAGCGGGATTCGGAGCCGCATCAGAGGTGCACCACCCGGCGCGCGCGGACGATGGCGATGAACACGATCCCCCCGATGACGTCCATGACGATGCCGACCTGGAGTTCACCGGGCCGGGCCAGCACACGGCCGAGCACGTCCGCGCCGAGCAGCACCACCGGTGCCAGCAGCATGCTGTACGGCAGCACCCACCGCTGATCGGGCCCGGTGAACGCGCGGACCAGGTGCGGCACCATCAGCCCGACGAACGCGAGCGGCCCGCATGCGGCGGTGGCGGCGCCGCACAGCACGGTGACCGCGACCAGCGCCAGGACCCGCGTGCCGGCGACGCCGGCGCCGAGCGCGCGGGCGGTGTCGTCGCCGAGCGCGAGCGCGTTGAGGCTGTGCGCCAGGAGCAGGCTGAGCGCGATGCCGGCCGCGAAGAACGGCGCCAGCTTCCACAGCGTGCCGGCCTCCCGGTTGGCCAGCGAGCCGACCACCCAGAAGCGCATCTGGTCCAGCGCGCCGCGGTCCGCGAGTTGCAGCGCCTGCACCACACCGGCCAGTGCGAACTGGACCGCGACGCCGGCCAGCGCGAGCCGCGCCGGGTTGGTGCCGCCGCGCCCGGCGCTGGCGCTGTAGACGACCAGCATCGCGAGCACGGACCCGGCGAACGCGAACCAGACGTACCCGGCCGGCGAGGTGACGCCGAAGATCGTGATCGCCAGCACCACGCCGGCGGCGGCGCCGAGGTTGACGCCGAAGATGCCGGGGTCGGCGAGCGGGTTGCGGGTGAGCGTCTGCATGAGCGCGCCGGACAGGCCGAGCGCGGCGCCGGCGATCAGCCCGAGCAGGGTGCGCGGAATGCGCAGCTCACGAACGGTGAGCACGTCGTCCGGGTCGCCACCGCCGCCCAGCGCCGCGAGCACATCGCCGAGCGGGATGACACGGCTGCCGACCGCGATGCTGAGCGCCACGGTGATCAGCAGCAACACGACGACGAGCAGGAGGCCGGCCAGGCGTTTTCCCACCAATGACTCCCTGTTCGAGGTGCGGGGCAGAGCGATCATAAACACCCTGACTTCCCGGTTAACTGAGGGAAGGCTAGCCTTACCTCCCATGCGATACGACCTTGGTGCCCGTGCCTCGCGCCGTGGCCTCCTGACCGGAGCCCTCGGCCTCGGCGCCACCGCCGTTCTCGCCGCCTGTGGCGGCTCCGATGACGAGACCCCGTCCGCGTCCGGCAGCTCCGCCGCCGCGGGCCCTTTCACATACACCGACGGCCGCGGCCGGCCGATCTCGCTGCCCAAGACGCCGACCAAGATCGTTGCCCAGGTCGGCGCCGCCGCCGCGCTCTGGGACTTCGGCGTCCGCCCGATCGGCATCTTCGGTCCGTCCACGAAGGCCGACGGCACGCAGGACCCGCAGTCCGGCAGCATCGACCTCAAGGCCGTGACCTCCGTCGGCAACGTGTACGGCGAGTTCAACATCGAGAAGTACCTCTCGCTCTCGCCGGAGCTGCTGATCGCCGGCATGTACGACCCGAAGCTGCTCTGGTACGTACCGGAGGAGTCCGAGGCCCAGATCGAGCAGATCGCCCCGACGCTCGGCGTGCAGCTGACCGCGGTCGACCTGGTCAAGGCGATCGGCCTCTACGAGGAGCTGGCCGGCAAGCTCGGCGCGAACCTCGGCACGCCGGAGCTGGCCGCCGCGAAGGCCGCGTTCCAGGCCGCGGACGAGGCCGTGAAGACCGCCGGTGCCGCCGCGACCGCCGCGGGCCTGCGCGTCGCCGCGTTCTCCGGCAGCAAGGACGTGCTGTACATGTCGGTGCCGAAGTACAGCCCCGACCTGTCGCACTACCTGGCGCAGGGTGTGCCGCTGACCGTGCCGGCCAAGCCGGACGGCCCGGACGCCTGGTGGGAGTCGCTGAGCTGGGAGAACGCGGCGAAGTACCCGATCGACGTGATCCTCTACGACGCGCGCACGCAGGCGCTGCCGCACACCGAGCTGGTCAAGACGCAGCCCGCCTTCGCCGCGCTCCCCGCGGTGAAGGCCGGCCAGATCATCGACTGGTTCTCCGAGGCGCAGTACAGCTACCAGGGCTACACGCCGCAGCTGACCAACCTGGCCGCCAAGCTCCCCACGTTCAAGAAGGTCGCCTAATTTCGTACCCCCGTCTGGCTCGTTGATCTCTTAAAGACCGGGCCAGGCGGGGGAGCGGACGCGTGATCAAGCGAAGCAGGCTGTTCGGCGGCAAGACCAGGGTCACGTTCTGCCTGCCCGCGGACCATCCCGGCGGCACGGTCAGCGTGGTCGGCTGTTTCAACGGCTGGGAGCCGGGAAGGCATGAGCTGGTGCCGCGACGCAACGGCATCCGCACCGTCAGCCTGCCGCTCGGGCCCGGCCGCTACCACTTCCGCTACCTCGCGACCGGTGGTGTCTGGCTCGACGACGAGGGCGCGGACGCGGTCATCGACGGCCTGGGCTGCCGCCTGGATCTGTGACGTTCGCTCCGCCGCCCCATGGAAGGGCGGAGCGTGGGGCAAGATCGAGGCTGACGGCCCGACAAGGAGAGCGTGATGGTGCGGTTCGGATACAAGGCCTCCGCCGAGCAGTTCAGCCCCACGGAACTGCTCGACTTCACTGTCCAGGCGGAGGAGTCCGGCTTCGACTCCGTCTTCATCAGCGACCACCTCCAGCCGTGGCGGCACACGCACGGCCACGCGCCGGCCGCGCTGCCCTGGCTGGGCGCCGCGCTGGCGCGCACCAGCCGGGTCGCGATCGGCACCAGCGTGCTGACGCCGACGTTTCGCTACCACCCGGCGATGGTCGCGCAGGCGTTCGCGACGCTCGGCCTGATCGCGCCGGGCCGGGTCATCCTGGGCGTGGGCAGCGGCGAGTCGCTGAACGAGGTGCCGCTCGGCACGGTCTGGCCGGAGCCGAAGGAGCGCTTCGCCCGGCTCAAGGAGGCGGTCACGCTGATCAAGCAGCTGTGGGCCGAGGACCGGGTCGACTTCGAGGGCACGTTCTACCGGACCGAGAAGGCGACCGTCTACGACAAGCCGGAGACGCCGGTGCCGCTCTACATCGGAGCGTCCGGCCCGGCCGCCACCCGGCTGGCCGGCCGCGTGGCGGACGGCTTCATCACCACCAGCGGCAAGGGCCACGACCTCTACACCGGTACGCTGCTGCCCGCGCTGACCGAGGGGGCCGGCAAGGCCGGTCGTACCCTCGGCGATCTCGATCTGATGATCGAGGTCAAGGTGTCGTTCGACCACGACGCCGAGCGCGCGCTCAACGACACGCACCACTGGGCCGCGCTCGCGCTGTCGCCGGAGGAGAAGACCGGCGTGGAGGACCCGATCGAGATGGAGCGGCTGGCCGACGCGCTGCCGGTGGAGCGCTCCGCGAAGCGGTTCATCGTCTCCACCGATCCGGACGAGCACGTTGCCCGCATCCAGGAATACATCGACATGGGATTCACGCACCTCGTCTTCCACGGCCCCGGCCCTGACCAGGCGCGTTTCATCGACGTGTACGGCAAGGAGATCCTTCCGCGACTGCGCGCCGGGAATTCCTAGTTACTCCTTCCGGGGCGGAGGGAGACCACGGTCACCCGCCGTCCCGCTAGGGTGACTCCTGCACCTATGGCGCGCGCTTCGCGACGGCGCAGGGATGCACGGTCGGGCGAGCGGCCGTGCCGTCGACCGTGAAGGCCGCCCGACGGCAAGGAGGCCTGCACAGGTGTCGGGAGCTCGCACCCTGGGCGTGTTGTCGCCCTTTCTCGGCGGTTGGTACTACGGCGGTCTGCTGCGCGGCGTGTCCCGCGTCGTGACCCACGACGGCGGGGACCTCATCGCCGTGCAGACCCTGGACGCGGGGACGGACCAGGTCGAGGTGACCGCGCCGGCCACGATGGCCGGACGGATCGCCTGGCGGGCCGCGGACGGCTTCGTCGTCGTGATCAACGCGGTCCCGGACGGGTACGTCGCCGCGCTGCGGCGGACCGGGAAGCCGGTGGTGGCGGTCAGCCGTTCCTATCCCGGCGCCGGCCTGGTCCGCCCGGACAACCGCACCGGCGTGCGCGCCGCGATCGGGCACCTGATCCGGCACGGGCACACCCGGATCGCGTTCGCCGGCTACTTCGGCGCGGCGGACGTGTGCGAACGGCACGCCGCCTACGTGGAGGCGATGCACGCGCACGGGCTGGACATCGACCCGGAACTCCGCTTCGACGTGCCGGACAACCAGGCGACCGGCGGCCGGGACGCGGCCCGCCAGCTGCTCGCGGCCGGCGTGCCGTCCACCGCGATCGTGCTCGGCACGGACGCGAACGCGCTCGGCCTGATGGACGCGCTGCGCGCCGCCGGCCTCCGCACCCCCCGCGACCAGGCCGTGATCGGCTTCGACGACCGGCAGGCGGCGTCCTACACGGCGCCGCGACTGACCAGCGTGGAGCAGCCGATGGAGTCGGTCGGCGCGGCGGCCGCGGAGATGCTGCTGCGGCGGCTGGCCGGCGGCCCGGCCCCGGCGCGCGTGGAGGTGCCGACCCGGCTGGTGGTCCGCGAGTCGTGCGGGTGCACGCCGGGCAGCCGCGTGCTGGACGGCCCGCCGCTGCCCGAGGAGGTGCTCGCGGCCGTGTCCGCGCCGCCCGCGCCGGGATCGCTGCGCGGGCTGGTCGGCATGCTGGCCGAGCCGGGCCGGCCGCGGGAACTGCTGGAGGCCGCGCACCGGGTGCACGCGCGGGCGTCCGGTGACCCGTCCGCGCTGCTGCTGGAGCTGATGGAGGCGCAGGGACGCGCCCAGTTCGAGGAGCAGGAACACCTGCAACGGGTGATCAGCACGCAGTACGAGGTGAGCCTCGACCTGCTGCGCAGCCACCACAAGGACCCGCGCGCGCTGGGCTGGCTGGGCCGCACCGGCGTGGTGGCCGGCGCGCTCGGCATCTGGCGCGAGCACGGCGAGACCGTGGAGATCGCCGGCGTCTTCGCGCCCGCCGACCCGGCCGCGTCCGCGCAGGTCGGGCGCGTGGTGCCGATCGACGAGTTCCCGCCGGAGCCGCTGCGCCGGCTGGCGGACGCGCACCCGGACCGGACCGTGTTCGTGGTGCCGGTCAAGGTCGGCGACGGCGACTGGGGCGTGCTCGCGGTGGTCGACTCGATCGACGACCGGGTCGCCACCGGACGCGAGCCGCTGAGCCAGTGGGCCGCGCTGCTCACCGTGGCGCTGGAGCACGAGGAACTGGTGGCGCGGCTGCGCGCGCGGGAGGACGAGCTGGAGCGGGCCGCGCTCTACGACCACCTGACCGGGCTGCCGAACCGGACGCACTTCCTGGAGCGGCTGCGCGAGGCGATGGACCGCCGCGACTGCCACGGCGTGCTCTTCTTCGACCTGGACGGGTTCAAGCGGGTCAACGACGTGCACGGGCACGACATCGGGGACGAACTGCTGGTCAGGGTGGCCGAGCGGCTCCGCGGCGAGCTGCGGGACCACGACGTGGCGGCCCGGTTCGGCGGCGACGAGTTCCTGGTGCTGCTGGACGGCGTGGAGCATCCGAGCCTGATGGTGCAGGTGGCGAAGCGCATGCAGCAGGCGGTGTCGCGGCCGTACCGGCTGGACGGCGTGGACGACGAGGTGGTGATCGGCACGACCGTCGGCGTCTGCATCGGCGCGGAGCACTACACGGACGCGCAGCAGCTGCTCCGCGACGCGGACGCCGCGATGCTCACCGGCAAGGCGCGCGGCAAGGGCCAGGTGGTGTCGTTCACGCTCTCCATGCACACCCGGTTCAAGGACCGGCAGCGGCTGGAGAAGGAGCTGCGCGACGCCTTCCACGCCCGGCGGTACCGGGTGTTCTACCAGCCCATCGTGGACCTGCGGACCCGGCGCACGGTCGCGTTCGAGGCGCTGCTGCGCTGGCTGCACCCGCAGCGCGGGCTGCTCGACGCGCAGGAGTGGATCCAGCTCGCGGAGGACAGCGGCACGCTGGACGCGATCTGCGTGCGCACGATCAGCGAGGTGACCACGCAGGTGGAGGACTGGCGCGCCGCGGGCGACCCGGCCGGCGACGTCGCGCTGCGGTACAACGTGGGCGCCAGCCAGTTCTTCCACAAGAACCTGATCGAGGACGTCGAGGCCTGCCTGACGTACCACCACGTGGAGCCGGACCGGTTCGCGATCGAGGTGACGGAGAACGTGCTGATGCTGGACCCGGAGGCCGCGGTGACCGTGCTGGACGGCATCCACGCGATCGGCGCCGAGGTGCACCTGGACGACTTCGGCAGCGGTTACTCGTCGCTGGAGCTGCTGCCCCGGCTGCCGATCGACGCGCTCAAGATCGACCGGTCGTTCGTGTCCCGGATGACGCTGGACCCGAAGGCGGACGACATGGTCGACTCGATCGTCCGGCTCGGCCGGAATCTGGGGCTCGGGCTGATCGCGGAGGGCGTGCAGACGGAGGAGCAGCGCGCGATGCTGCTGGACCTCGGCTGCCACCTCGGCCAGGGCTACCTGTTCTCACCCGCGGTGCCGGCCGACCGGGCCGGCACCGTGATGTCGTTCTAGCTCGCCTTCGGCTCCAGGCGGACCGAGATCGAGTTGACGCAGTGGCGCGTGTTCCGTGGGGTGAAGCCCTCGCCGCGGAACACGTGACCCAGGTGTGAGCCGCAGTTCGAGCAACGGATCTCGGTGCGGAGCATGCCGAGCGACCGGTCCTCGATCTCCACGACCGTGCCCGGGATCGCGTCGTCGAACGACGGCCAGCCGCAGTTGCTGTCGAACTTGGTGTCGCTGCTGAACAGCTCCTGGCCGCAGGCGCGGCAGTGGTAGACGCCCTCGGTCTTGGTGTTGACGTACTCACCCGTCCACGGGGCCTCGGTGCCCGCCTGGCGGAGCACCCGGAACTCCTGCGGGTTGAGGCGGACCCGCCACTCCTCCTCGGTGGTGGGCAGGGCGCTCTTCTCGATGGTCATGTCTCCACGGTAGTCCGGCCGTCCGCCGCCGCCAGTGTCCTCTCCCTCACCTTGAGCGTTAGGGGTGGAGTGCGCGTGTTGGTCCCTTTTGCCCCTGAGAGCCGGTAGGCTTCGGGGGCAAAAGGGTCTTTAACCGTTTATACCCACATAAGCCTCACCCGCCACCCTTGAGGAGAACACAGCGTGACGAGCATGAAACGGCGCATCATCGCGGCGGCGACGCTGCCGGCCGCCGGGTTCACCATGTTCGCGGCCGCGCTCGCGCTGGGCGCCCAGCCGGCGAGCGCGGCACCGGACGACACCAACGGCATCGCCAACGGCGCCGCGGTGCGCCTTCCGATCAACGCGCCGGTCAACGTCTGCGGCATCGCGGCCGGCATCCTCGGCGACGCCACCGCCAAGTGCGCCGCCGCGCGCGTCGCGCCCACCCCGGGCTACGGCGGCGAGGGCCCGGACCGCGGGCAGCCGGGCTACGGCACCCCGTCGCCGGGCGGCCCGGGCGCGGAGACGCCGCCGGAGACGCCGCAGGCCCCGGAGAGCCCGGAGACGCCGGAGAGCCCGGAGGCCCCCGAGACGCCGTCGGAGTTCCCGACGCCGACGCCGTCCGGCTCCGTGCCGACCGCCGGCCAGCAGGAGGTGCCGCCGACCGGTGGCGTCTTGGCCGGCTCGCCGGAGGCCCCGGTCCCGACCGGCCGGGTGCAGGGCGCGGAGGGCGAGGAGACCCCGCCGAGCGGGGAACTCCCGATCACCGGCCTGCCGCTCGCCGGGCTTCTCGGCGCGGGCGCGCTGGTCACCGCCGGCGGCGCAGCGCTGCTCTACACCGGCCGGCACCGCCGCCGCTTCGAGAGCTGACCCGCTGCCCCGGGGGTCGCTACGGCCCCCGGGCGGCGTCTCGTCGCGTAGGGTCGCGACCATGGCGTCGAAAGCCGAGGAGATCGAGGTCGCCGGCCGGGCCGTGCGGCTGACCAGTCCCGACAAGGTCTACTTCCCCCGCCGCGGGTTCACCAAGCGGGACGTCTTCGAGTACTACCTCGCCGTCGGCGACGGCATCATGCGCGCGCTGCGCGGCCGGCCGACCACGCTGCAACGCTTCCCCGACGGCATCGAGGGGGAGATGTTCTTCCAGAAGCGGGTGCCCGCCCGCGGCGTACCCCCGTGGATCGAGACCGCGACGATCACGTTCCCGAGCGGCCGGGGCGCCGAGGAGCTCTGCCCCGCCGATCTCGCGCACGTGGCCTGGGCGGCGCAGATGGGCACCATCGTCTTCCATCCGTGGCCGGTCCGCGGCACGCACGTGGACTCGCCAGACGAGCTGCGCATCGACCTCGACCCGCAGCCCGGCACCGACTTCGCGGACGCGGTCGAGGTGGCCGGCACGGTCCGCGAGGTGCTCGCCGAACTGGGCGCCACCGGTCACCCGAAGACCTCCGGCGGACGCGGCGTCCACGTCTACGTGCGGATCGCGCCGCGCTGGTCGTTCGTGGAGGTGCGCCGCGCCGCCATCGCGCTCGCCCGCGAGGTCGAGGCCCGGCGCCCGGACCTGGCCACCACCAACTGGTGGAAGGAGGAACGCGGCACGAAGGTCTTCCTCGACTACAACCAGATGGCCCGCGACCGCACCATCGCCTGCGCCTACAGCCTGCGCGCCAACGCCCGCGCCACCGTCTCCACGCCGGTCACCTGGGACGAGCTGCCGGACGTCGAGCCGGACGACTTCGACCTCCGCACGGTCCCGCCGCGCCTCGCGAAGCTCGGCGACCCGCACGCCGCGATCGACGACGACGCCTTCGACATCACGCCGCTGCTGGAGTGGGCCGCGCGCGACGACCGGGGCGACCTGCCGTACCCGCCGGAATATCCCAAGATGCCGGGCGAGCCGATGCGTGTCCAGCCGTCGCGGGCCAAGAAGCCCAAGGACGAATGACTTCCCGCTTCCGGCGTGGTCCGGCCCGCATGCTCGGCGCGGGCACCGGTCGTCGCCGGCGCTCCTCCCTGCCGGTTCCGCGGTGGAGCACGGTCGCGCCACCCACCGCCCCGGCGCACCGGCGGCGCCGATCCGCGCCCGCGCATACCGGAAAAGCCGACTTGCGCGGGCGGCCCGCGGAGTGACCATGGTCTGATGCTGACCCTGTTGCTGGCGCCGTTCCGGCTGGTCTACCGCGGGCTCGTCTACCTCGCCAACTCACCCAGCACGCTGATGGGCTCGTACCTGGGCCTGATCATCATCTGCGGCGCGCTCTACAGCCACTTCGAGCGGGCGAGCATCGGCGACTCGATCTGGTGGGCGGTGGTCACCGCGTCCACGGTCGGGTACGGCGACATCTCGCCCGAGTCGTGGCCGGCCCGGGCGATGGCCGCGCTGCTCATCTCCGTGATGGTGCTGCTGGTCATCCCGCTGATCACGGCGCACTTCGCCAGCAAGCTGATCGTGGACGCGGACGCGTTCCGGCACGAGGAGCAGGAGGAGATCAAGAACAACCTGCGCGCGATCCGGGAGCTGCTGGAGACCCGGCTCAGCCAGCCGGGCAGCGCAGATCCTTCGCCGGCACCGTCAGATCGATGAGGTAGCCGTCGACCGCCCGCGTGATGCACCGCGTGTTCGGGTACGCGGTGTGGCCCTCGCCCTCCCAGGTCAGCACCTGCCCGGTGCCGAGCATGCCGGCCAGCACCGCGGTCTGCTCGTACGGTGTGGCCGGGTCGCCCACCGTGCCCACCACCACGATCGGCGGCGCGCCCTGCGCGGCCCCGGTCGGGTACGGGTCCCGCGCGCCCGGCCAGAACGCGCAGCCGAGCATGCCCAGCGCCAGCGGCGGGCCGAACAGCGGGTACTTCTTCTCCCAGTCCCGCTGCAGCGTGCGTACCTGCTCCGGGGTCACCCGCTCGTCGCTGTCCGCGCAGTTCACGGCCAGCAGCGCGTCCGCCTGGTTGTCGTACTCGCCCTGGTCGGTGCGGCTGGTGTACGTGTCAGCCAGCTCCAGGACCGGGTCCGGCCGCCCGTCCCGCAGCTCGCCGAGCGCCTTGCCCAGCTCCGGCCAGTACAGCTCCGTGTAGAGCGCCGCCACCGCCGCGTAGAAGATCCACCCGGCCGTCACCTCGCGGCCGTCCGCGCCGCGCAGCGGGGTGGCGCGCGCCCTGTCCAGCAGCTCGGTCAGCGTGCCCCGCGCGTCCGGCGCGATCGGGCACTGCCCGGGCGTCGCCGCGCACCAGGTGGCGAAGTTGTCGAACGCGCGCTCGAAGCCCTTCGCCTGCGACTCCGAACCGGCCACCATGCCCTGCATCGGGTCGACCGCGCCGTCCAGCACCATCGCGCGGATGTTCTGCGGGAACAGCTGCGCGTACGTGGCCCCGAGCAGCGTGCCGTACGAGTAGCCCAGGTAGGTCAGCTTCTCGTCGCCGACCGCGGTGCGGATCGCGTCGATGTCGCGGGCCGCCTGCTCGGTGGAGAACAGCGGCAGGTCCGCCCCGTACCGGGCGCCGCACTCCTCGCCGATCCGCTTGTTCAGCGCCACGATCTCGTCGAACTCGGCCTGCGACTCCGGGTCCGGCTCGGAGCCGTAGCTGGCGTCCAGGTCCGCGTCGGAGATGCACTTCACCGGCGAGGAGCGGGACACGCCGCGCGGGTCGAACCCGATCACGTCGAACCGCTCCAGGATCTCGGTCGGCAGCCCCTGCACCTGCGGGCCGAACGACAGGTACGCCGCGGTGTCGATGCCGGACCCGCCCGGGCCGCCCGGGTTGATCAGGAGCGAGCCGATCCGGTCCCGCTGCTCGGTGGAGCGCACGCGCATCAGCGCCAGCTCGAACGTCTGGCCGTTGGACGGGTTGTTCCAGTCCTTCGGCACCTGGATCGTGGTGCAGTCGTAGCGGGTGCGCGGCGCCTTCTGCCCGTAGAGCTGCTGCGGGATCTCGGCGCAACTGCGCCAGGTCAGGTCCTGCGTGCTCGGCCCGCCGCCGCCGGGGCCGGGCCCACCGGCCGCGCTGGTGTCCCCACCCGGTGAGAAGACCGGCAGCGAGCAGCCGGACACCGCCAGCATCGTGGCGACCAGCGCGACGACCGCGCGGTGAGGTGTACGGAACACTCGGACATCCTTCTCGACGAGGCGGCGGGGACGCATCGAGGTTATCCGGTCCGGCGGTCCCGGGTCGGCCGTGACGGCGGTCACCAGGGATGATCGTGGGAATGGGCGCGGTACTCGGCGGTTTCGCGGCGATCTGGGTGATCGCCACGCTGGGTTACCTGCTCGCCCGCGGCCGGGTCCTCGGCGAGCACGCGCCGGCGGTGCTGGGCCGGCTGGTCTTCTTCGTCGCCACGCCCGCGCTGCTGTTCGTCACGCTCAGCCGCACCAGCCTGGACCGGATCGTCACCGGCGCGCTGCTGGTCTTCGTGGCCGGCACGGTGCTGGTGGCGCTGATCTACACGCTGATCGCGCGGCTGGTCTGGCGGCGCGGCACGGGCCGGACCACGATCGGCGCGCTCGGCGCGTCCTATGTCAACGCGGCGAACCTGGGGCTGCCGATCGCGGCGTACGTGCTCGGTGACGTGTCGCTGGTGGTACCGGTGCTGCTGTTCCAGGTCCTGCTCGCGGCGCCGTTCGCGCTGACCGTGCTGGACCTGGCCAGCGGGCAGGGCCGGCCGTCGCTCACGTCGCTGGCGCTGCTGCCGGCCCGCAACCCGATCATGGTGGCGTCCGCGGCCGGCATCGCGGTCGCCGCGTCCGGGTGGACTCCGCCCGCGCTGCTGCTGGAGCCGTTCGAGCTGGTCGGGGCCGCGGCGGTGCCGGCCGCGCTGCTGGCCTTCGGCATGTCGCTGCCGGGCGCGCGGCCGCTGCTGCCCGGGCCGGACGCGCCGGACCGCTACCTGGCGGTGGCGCTGAAGGTGATCGTGCAGCCGCTGCTGGCGTACCTGATCGGGCGGTTCCTGTTCCGGCTGGACGACGCCGCGCTGTTCGCGGCCGTGGTGACGTCCGCGCTGCCGGCGGCGCAGAACGTGTTCGTCTTCGCGCTGCGCTACCGCGAGTCGGAGACGCTGGCCCGGGACGTGGTGATGCTCTCCACGCTCGCGTCCCCACTCACCATGATCGTCGCGGCGGTGTTCCTCACGTGAGTGGACGACGGGTTCCGCCCGCGTACCGGGCGGACGACGACATCCCCGGGTGGATCCGCTATCCGGCGCGGGCGATCGCGCTGCTCGTGGTGGTGCCGATCCGTTTCGTCTGGGAACTCCTCCGGCATACCGGCCGCTTGATCGGCGCCGCGGTCGCCTGGGCCGGCGTCTACCTGCTCTGGCTGCCGCTGCGCTGGCTCTGGCTGCACCTGTTCTGGCTGCCGCTGCGCTGGACGTGGCTGACCCTGCTCCGGCCCCCGCTGAGCCGGCTCGTCCGCTACCTGGTGATCATCCCGGTGGTCACGGTGATCTACCGTCCGCTGCGCCGGCTCGCGCTGGCGCTGCGCCCGGTCGCGGTGGCGGTGCTGAGCGCGCTGTGGCACGTCCTCCACCGCTGGTTCCTGCGCCCGGCCGGCCGCGCGATCGCCTGGGTGTGGCGGGTGCTGGCGGACGCGCTGGCGTGGGCGTGGCGGCACTCCGCGGTCCCGCTGGGCCGCGGCATCGCCTGGCTGTGGCGGCACACCGTGGTGCCGGTGGCGCGGGCCGTGGCCGCCGTCTGGGCGCACACGGTCACGCCGGTGTGGCGCCGGCTGCGCGACGAGATCTGGCGTCCGGCCCGGGAATTCCTCCGTGAGCTGGGCGGCCGCTGAGCGTCAGCGCGTGCCCAGCACGTCCGCCAGGTGGAAGCGCACCGGCCGTTCGAGCTGCTCGTAGGTGCAGGTCAGCGGGTCCCGGTCCGGGCGCCAGCGCTCGAACTGCGCGGTGTGCCGGAAGCGGACGCCCTCCATGTAGTCGTACCGAACCTCGACCACGCGCTCCGGCCGCAGCGGCGTGAACGACAGGTCCTTGCCCGCGTTCCACCGGCTCTGCTCGTTGCGGCGCGGCGTGCGCTCGCCCTGCTCGTGCGCGGCCCAGTTCCACGGGTGCCCGTCGAAGCCGGTGACCAGCGGCTGCAACTCGTGGAACAGCTCCTGGCGGCGGGCCATCGGGAAGGAGCCGATCACGCCGACCGAGACCAGCGTGCCACGCTCGTCGTAGAGGCCGAGCAGCAGCGAGCCGATCCGGTCGTCGCCGGACTTGTGCAGGCGGTAGCCGGCCACCACGCAGTCGGCCGTGCGCTTGTGCTTGATCTTCGTCATCACGCGCTTGTCCGGCTGGTACGTCAGCTCCGGCCCCTTGGCGATCAGCCCGTCCAGCCCCGCGCCCTCGAACTCGGCGAACCAGCGCCGCGCGGTCTCCAGGTCGTCCGTGATCGGCGTGAGGTGGACCGGCGCCTCCGCCTCGGCCAGCGCCGCCTCCAGCCGGCGCCGCCGCTCCGCGAACGGCAGCTCGGTCAGGTCCTCGTCGCCGAGCGCCAGCAGGTCGAACGCCACGAAGCTGGCCGGCGTCTCGGTGGAGAGCAGCTTCACCCGGCTGGCCGCGGGGTGGATGCGCTGCTGCAGCGCCTCGAAGTCGAGCGTGTTCCGGGCGGTGTCCGCGACGATTATCTCGCCGTCGATCACGGCGCGGTCCGGGAAGTTCGCCAGGACCGCGTCCACCACCTCCGGGAAGTAGCGCGTCATCGGCTTCTCGTTGCGGCTGCCGATCTCGACCTCGGCGCCGTCCCGGAAGATGATCGACCGGAACCCGTCCCACTTCGGCTCGTAGAGCTGCCCGGTGGGGATCTCGCTTATCGGCTTGGCGAGCATCGGCGCGACCGGCGGCATCAGCGGAAGATCCATGGGCTATGCATACACCCTGATCACGTTCGGTTAAAGGGACACGTCCGCGAAGATCGCGGCGTGATCGGAGCCGGCGTGCACGGCCGCGGTCATCGTGTCGTAGATGGGCCACAACCTCCCGTTCCGCCCGCCCCAGACACCGCGCCGGAGGATGCCGCCGCCGGTGCACGCGTCCCACAGCGGCGGCGAGAGCAGCACGTAGTCCAGCTTGTTGCGCGCGGTGCAGGAGCCGTAGGTGCCGGGCCGGCCGTCGTCGTCGAAGCCGGGGTGCGTGGAGACGTCGCGCAGGTCCGTACCGGAGAGCAGCGGTTCCAGCGGCTCGCTGTCCGGCGTGTCGTTCAGGTCGCCGACCACCGCCACGTGGTCGATCCCGCGCGCGACCAGGTCGGCGTAGATGGCGGCGACTCGGGCCGCCTGCCGCCGGCGGATCGCGTCGGAGGCCACCTTCCCGCCGTACCCCTTGGACTTGAAGTGGTTGACCAGCAGCGCGACCGTGGTGCCGGACGGCGTGGCGACGTGGTACTCGGCGCAGTCCCGGCTGAAGACGCGGCCGACCTCGTCCACGTCGTCGACGTGACTGCGCTGCGCGATCAGCGGGTAGTCCGCGGTGGAGAGCATGCCCACGTCGATGCCGCGCTCGTCGTTGCCGTCGACCACCATGACGTGCGGGTAGATCGGGCGGCGGCCGTCCACCAGGCCGGCGTCCGCGAACCGCTTGAGCGCCAGCCGGGACTCCGCCTCCACCACGCCGACCAGGTCGGCGCGCAGGTCCCGCAGGACGCGGGCGGTGTTGGCCAGCGCCACCTCGTCGCAGCGCTCGGTGGTCAGCTCGACCCAGCCGATCCAGTCGGCGCGCCCGCCGGCCACCACGTGCACGGAGCCGTCGCGGGAGCGGCGCAGCAGCCGGCCCCGGTTCTGGCGCAGCCGCGCGTAGCGGGCCGCGTCGCCGTTGCGCAGGCCGAGCCGCTGGAGTTCGCGGAGGATGCCGCGCTGGATCTCCTCGGTGTAGACCGGCTCCTCCAGCAGCGCGGTCACCGCCTCGAACGCCTCCAGCACGGGACGCCCGGCGGCCCAGTTGCGCGGATCCAGCGCGCGGGCACGATTGAACAGATTCTCGACGTTGTAGGCGGCGATTCGCATCGGGCCCCCTGTCCGAACGATCAAGGTCCTGAGCGGCAGATTGTCGGCAATGGACATCCATAGGCGGGTGGGGCGACCAACAACGGTTGAAGACGAGAGAAATACTTGACTTTGGGTGCCTGCACGATTGCAGATCGTCATCTAACCGCGCAATAGTGATCATCATGTGAGCGGGGAGGGAGAGATGACGCCGTCGGCTGCCACTACCAGACTCGCCGCGGGCGAGCCTCCGATCAACTTCGCGTCCCATCAGTTCCGGGCCGGGAACATGGCCGGTGCGCGGGACGACTTCGAGCAGATGCTGGCGGCGCTGATCGCGTCCGTCCACCCCGGAGCGCGCGCGATCGCGGCCAACCCGGGCGACTGGGGCATCGACATCCTGCTGGGCGAGCTGTCCGGGCTCGTGGTGATCTGGCAGTCCAAGTACTTCTGGCCGGTGACCGGGCGCGCGGCCCAGGCGCAGATCCGCGAGTCGTTCGACTCCGCGCTGCGCGCCGCCGAGCGCAACGGCTACCGGCTGGACCGGTGGGTGCTCTGCGTGCCGTCCAGCATGGACCCGGAGACCGCCCGCTGGTGGGACCGGTGGCGGGCGCGCCGGCAGCGGGACAGCGGCGTGGTCATCGACGTCTGGCACGAGACGACGCTGCGCGAGATGCTCATGCGCCCGGACGCGGCCCACGTGCGCCGGCACTACTACGACCCGTACCAGCCGGTGACCGCCGGGGACGCGCCGCGGCGCCCGCTGACTGACCTGGCCGGGAAGGACGCCGACGTACTGGAGGACGCGCTGTTCGTCCGGCAGCTGCGCGCGGCCGGTCACGCCGAGGTGGAGGGCGCCAAGCACGAGTTCTTCAACGCGGATCTGCTCGCCCGGGAGATCCTCGACAAGGGGGTACGGGCCGAGCTCGACGCGCTCGGCGAGGCGGACGGCGTCGCCCGCGGGATCTGGGAGGCCAGGTTCAACGCGGTCGCCGCCGCCCGTCCCGCCGACCCGCTCCTGTCCGGCCTGCACGCGGCGGTGATGGGGGAGATCCGCGAGTCGGGCGCGTTCCCGGTCGCGCTGCGCGCCGGCCGGGTGCACCGCTGCGGCCTGATGCACCGCATCGTGCAGGACCGCCGCGCCGGCTGGGTCCGCGACTGGCGCCGGATCGCCAGCGAGCGCGTCGAGGAGGCGGCCGCGTGAACCCCGAGGACACCGCCGCGTTCCGCTGTGCCCGGCTGCTGATCCTGCTGCTGATCGTGGAGGACGACGCGCCGCACGGCATCGACGCCGAGCGGCTGGGCGTCTACGACTTCCTCGCCGCGCACCCGCTGCTGCTCGCCCGCGCGCCGGACGACCCGGACCGCGCGTCGCTGCGGATGGCCGGGTTCGACGACCGCGCGCTCGCCTACGCCAGCCCCGGCCAGCGGCTGGTCACCGCGCAGCAGCACCTCGGCCGCGACCTGGACGTGCTGCTCGGCACCGGGATGGTGGTGCTGGGCGCGGCCGGCCGGGTCCGCTACCGGCTCACGACGAAGGGGCGGGATGCCGCGACGGCCCTGAACGCCGCATATGCCCGTTCATACGCCGACGCCGCCCGGATCGTCGTGCGGAGACTGCGACGGCTCAGCGGCCGTAGACTGAGGCAGACGCTCCGCGAATGCATTTCTCAACCGCACCTTCCCGCGAAGGATCTGATATGAGAAACGGGTTCCGGGCTCACGGCATCCGCATCCGGCGCCTCCGGCTCCACGCCGACGGGCGGCCGTACGACGTGGACTTCCGCCTCGGGGACGTGCCCCGCCCGCTGTCGGTCATCGCGGGCGCGTTCGGCACCGGCAAGACCACGATCCTCGAGTTCGTGGACTACTGCCTCGGCGCCGCCGACCACCCCCGGCACCCGGAGATCATGCCCCGCGTGCGGGCGGCCACGCTGGAGGTCGAGCTGTCCGGCACGCCGCACCTCATCCAGCGCCCGGTCGGCGAGCCGTCCGCGCACGCGTACGTCAGCCAGGGCCGGCTCGACGACACCGGCACCGCCACGCCGGAGCGCCGCCCCCTGCGCCCGGCCGGCGATCCGAACAGCCTCTCCAGCCTGCTGCTCTCCCACTGCAAACTCGAGGGGGTACGCCTCCGCGACGGCCACGCCGGCACCGAGACCGACACCGACCCGCTCAGCTTCCGCGACCTGATGTGGCTCTGTTTCCTGCCGCACGACCGCCTCGACAGCCGCGACCTCCTCTTCGAGGACGTGCCGATGAAGCAGCTCAAGCTGCGCCAGGTGGTCGACGTGGTCTTCGACGTGCACGACGACCGCGCGATCGAGCTGGGCCGCCGCATCCGCACGCTGGAACCGCGCCTGGCCGCCGCCGAGGAGCGCGGGCGCACCGAGACCGCGATCGTGGCGGAGCTGGCCCCCGGCGAGGTCGCCGACCTGGAGGAGACCGCGCGCGCCGCCAAGGCCGAGCTGGCCGAGGCCGCCCAGGCGGTCGCCGCGCTGGACGGCCGGGCCCGCGCGGACACCACGTTCGCGGAGGACCTGCGCGAGCGGCACCGCGCCGCCGCCGACGCCGCCCGGCGCGCGTCCGGGCTGCTGCGCGACCGGGAGACCCAGGCGGCCCGGATGACGTCGCTGCGCGCCACGTACGCGGACGACGTCGCCAAGCTCGTCATGCTGACCGAGGCCGGTGCGCTGTTCCCGCCGCTGCGCCTGGACGTGTGCCCGTCCTGCCTCACCCCCGCGGTGCCCGGCGAGCGCCGCTGCGCCACCTGCCAGGCCGACCTGGGCCCGGACGGCGCCGGCCCGCCGGACGTCAGCGGCGAGCTGCGCGCCGCCCGGTCCCGGCTCGCCGAGCTCACCCGCTACCTGGACGACCTGGAGGCGGAGATACCCCGGCTGCGCGCCGCCGCCGAACGCGCGCAGGAGGTCGAGTCCCGCGCCGCCGCCGACCTGGACGCGGCCACCGCCCACGCGGTCACGCCGTACCTGGCGCAGCGGGACACGCTCGCCCGCCGCCGCGAGGAGGCCGCCGCCACGCTGCAACGCGCCGAGGACGGCCTGCGCCTGCGGCACGGCCTGCGCGAGCGCGCCATCGGCGTGGAGAGCCTCCGCGCCCAGCTGGCCGGCCTGCGCGAGGAGGCCGCCGCCCCCGACCGGCTCGCCGCCGCCGCGGAACGCGCCGCCGTGATCGCCGGGATCAGCGCCCGCTACCGCGACATCCTGCGCGAGTGGCGCTACCCCCGGCCCGACGACGCGCGCGTCGCCGATGACCTCACGCCGTGGGCGCGCGGCAAGCCGTACCCCGCCGCCTCCTCCGGCGGCCGCACCCTGATCGCGCTGGCCTGGCAACTGGCCCTGTTCGAGACCGCCTGGGAGTCACGTTCGTCGCACCCCGGCTTCCTGCTGCTGGACAGCCCGCAGAAGAACCTCGGGCCGAAAGAGGTCGACCGCCTCTACCGCCACCTCGAACGGTGGCTGGCCGGCGCGGGCTCCGGCGCCCAGGTCATCGTCACCGACACCGCCCCACCACCGGCCGCCGACCCCGACGTGGTCGTCCGCTTCTCCCGCCGTGTCGACCGCCCGCCGTACGCCCTCATCGACGACGAAACGGACTGACGTCTCGTACTGTCGCGACCGGAGGCCGCCGCGACCCTCCGGCGGGGAGGGTCGCGGCGGCCGCCGTTCACAGGGTGAGTCTCCAGCCGTCGATGTAGCCGTCGTTCCCGGTCGTCCAGTCGGTGTCCTGCACCCGCAGGGTCCACCGCCCGTTCGGCCGGTGGCCGGAGAGGTCGACGACGTACGTCGTCTGGATGTCGACGGCGAAGTTGCGCCGCGGGTCGAAGAGGGGGAATTCCACGCCGTCCGGTGCGACGAGGGTGGTCTCGAGGTGGTGCGCGTACTGGTTGAAGATGTGCAGCTCGGCGTAGGCGTGGCCGCCCGCGTCCGCCGCACAGCCGGTCACCGTCAGGTGGCTCTCCACGGTGGCCGCGGCGCCGATCCGCACGTCGGTGTCCGTCATGCCGCCGCAGGCGGGGGCCGGCAGCGGATCGGCACCGAGGTCGAGGCCCCAGGAGTCCAGGAATCCCGTGCCGACCGATCCGCTGTCCACGATGCGCAGCTTCCAGGTGCCGTTCGCGACCTCGGCGGAGAGGTCACGGGTCATCGTGTAGCGGAAGTCGGACAGGCCGAACCCGCTGCGCGACACGAGCAGGCCGACGGTGCCGTCCGGGGAGACGAGGTAGAACTCCAGGTCGGAGATGTCGGTGTGGTCGATGTCGACCGCGATGGTGCTGGTCGGCGACGCGTTCCCGGAGCAGCCGGTGACGGTGATGGGCAGGTCGATGGTGCGGCCCATGACCAGTGACACGTCCATGCTCGTGGCGCCGGCGCAGCCGGGCGCCGGGTCGACGGTGAGCTGGAACACCGCGGGCCGGGTGGCGCCGCTGCCCGCGCCGACCAGGGCGAGCTGATAGCTGCCGGCAGGGGTCGCGGTCGTGGTCGACACGGTGAGCGTGGCGCTACCGCCGGCGTCGACGGTGCTCGTGCTGAAGGTCGCCGTCGCACCGGCGGGAAGCCCGGAGACCGACAACGTGACCGGCTGTGGTGCGCCGCGCGTGACGGTCGTGCTCACCGTGGTCGACACCGTCCCGCCGGCCGTCGTGCTCAGGCTCGCCGGGGTGGCGGACACGGTGAAGTCGTCCGCGGGTGCCGCGCCGTCCACGTACAGCAGTCGGTTGGGTGATCCGGCGCCGGGATCGGTGACCACGTCCGGGGTCGCCTCGGCGAGGAGTTCGGTGGTGACCTGGGCGGGGGTGTAGGTCGGGTGGTCGGCCAGGATGAGGGCCGCGGCGCCGGTGACGTGCGGGGCGGCCATGGAGGTGCCGTTGGCGGTACGGGTGGCGGTGTCGCCGCCGATGAAGGCGGAGGTGATGCCGGCGCCGGGGGCGAAGACGTCGACGCAGGAGCCGATGTTGGAGAACGCGGCCCGGCTGTCGTCCGCGGCCGTCGCGGCGACGGCGATCGCCGCCGGCACGGCTGCGGGGAACGTGGCGCAGGCGTCCGCACCCCGGTCGTTGCCGGCGGCCACGCCGTAGGTGATGCCGTCGGCGATGGAGTCCGTGAGCGCTTGCATCATGGGTTCGTACACGGTGCCGCCGAGGCTGAGGTTGGCGACGGCGAGTTCGTGCGGGTCGTGGTCGGCGGTGACCCAGTCGATGCCGCCGATGACGGTGGCGGCCGTGCCCCAGCCGTCGCAGTCGAGCACGCGGACGGCGACCAACCGCACGTCGGGCGCGACCCCGAAGGTGGCGCCGCCGACGGTGCCGGCCACGTGGGTGCCGTGCCCGAGGCAGTCGGTGGCGTCGTCGTCATGGTCGATCGTGTCCGTCCCGGACACCACCCGGCCGGCGAACTCCGCATGGGTGAGGTTGATGCCGCTGTCGATGATGTACGCCCGGACCGCCGGCGCCGTCCGCGGAGCGGTGTACGAGCCGTCCAGCGGGAGTGCGCGCTGGTCGACGCGGTCCAGACCCCAGGAGGCGACGTCGGTGGCGCGCACCCGGTGGTTCTGGGTGACCGACGCGACCGCCGGGTCGGCGGCCAGCCGGCGGGCGGCAGTCTCCGTCAGTTCCGCCTCGAAGCCGCGCAGCGCGTGCCGGAAGGTCCGGTTGACCCGGCCGTCGTGCCGCTCGGCGAGCGTGCCGGCGAGGTGCTCCACGCTGTCGGCGCCGTCCTCGAGCGTGACGATGTAGGAGTCGGGGATCGCGGTCGGGCCGCCCGCGGCCGCTATCCGACCCTCGGCGGCGGGGGTCGGTGGTGCCGCCGAGGCGTGCCCGGCGACGGCCAGCGCCGCCACCGACATCAGGGCCGTCACGGTCAGGCGCAACTTGTCCACGGTGTCCTCCCAAAGCAGGCTGAGCGGACACTATCCGTGTGATTTCAGACCAATCTCAGCCTCGGCGCGGAACGGTCGCGCGCTCGACAGGGCTCCACGACCGGACGCTCCGCGCCCGCTGTCACGCCGCCCGGCCTGTGCTGATCGCGGCGAGATCCCGGGTCAGTGGTGGAGGGTGCGCCAGCGGACCCGGCCGGTGAAGGACAGCGGCGCGAGGACGCCGAAGAGCAGGGCGAGACCGCACAGCAGCCAGGTGACCAGCGGGTTCGGGGTGGAGTAAGCGTTCGTGACGCTGTGGCCCGGGTCGATCGGGTCGTAGATGACCTTCGCGGTGTCGCCGGCCACCGGGGCCGGGTTCCAGTCCAGCGCGCCCACTTCGGCGGTGATCTCCTGCCCCTGCGCCGTGGTGAAGCGGAGCAGCACGCTGCGATCGTCGCCCGCGCGCAGGACGTCCGCCTGTGCCTGAATCCCGCGTTCCCGCAGCGCGGACGCGTGCCGGTGGGTGAGGAGACCGCCGGTCAGGCAGAGCAGCGCCGCCAGCATGCACAGCGCACCGGTGACCGGGGGACTGTTCGCCCAGGCGAGGAAGCCGTCATGCGGCGTGAACGGGTTCCGGTGCAGGCCGCGTGGACGTCGCCGGTTCGCTGACACCGCGCCTCACTCCCGCCGGGCGAATCACTCATCCCTTGATACATCGCCCGCCACCCGCCGCACCCCGATTCCTCCGAATCACCTCGAACCCCCGCCCCGGCTGCGCCGGATCAAGCCCATCCGCCGGTACGCCGTCCCCGCGCTGCGCGGCGGTGCAGGGGCGGCGGTGCAGGGGCGGCGGTGCAGGGGCGGCTTCACGCGGGCCGCGGTGGCCGCCCGGCCCGCTGCCCCCGCCCTCGACCCCCTCGGGCGTTCCGAAGGCACCCGCAGACCTCGGCCGCCGTCGGAATGCCGAGGGGGTCCGAACTCGCGGCAACCTCCGCGATCTCAGTGCCCTGCGCGATCTCCGGCGCCTCCGTGGTTCCCGGCGCCTCCGTGATCTGGGTGCCCGGCGCCAGCTGGCGGTTCGACGACCTCGGCCAGCTCGGCGATCTTGGCCCGTATCGGGATCTGGGCTGGCTCCGAGATCTCAGCAGACTGCGGGACCCCGGCGGACTGCGGGACCCCGGCGGACTGCGGGACCCCGGCGGACTGCGGGACCCCGGCGGGCTCAGAGATACCGCCGGCCTTCGGAACCACCCCCGGAACCGGGGCCACCCCCGCACCGCGCTCAGAATCCCCCGCATCGCTCATCGCGACACGGCGCGCCCGCAGCAGCAACAGCAGCAGCGTCCCCGCGATCAGCCCCCAGAACGCCGATCCCACCCCCAGGAACGACACCCCCGACGCCGTCACCACGAACGTGACCACCGCCGCCTCGCGGCCGGAGGGATCGGCGACGGCGGAGGAGAGCGCCGAGGCGAGCGCGGAGAGCAGCGCCAGCCCGGCCACCGCCTCGATCAGGACCGGCGGGGAGAGCAGGACCAGCGCGGTCGCCACGCCCGCGCCCAGGCCGAGCACGATCATGAAGCCGCCCGCGCTCACCGACGCGATCCAGCGGCGTGCCGGGTCGGGGGCCGCGTCCGGGCCCGCGGCCAGTGCGGCGCTGATCGCGGCCAGGTTCACCGCGTGCGCGCCGGCCGGAGCGGTGATCACGGTCGCGGCGCCGGTGGTCAGCAGCACCGGCCGCAGCGGCGCCCGGTAGCCGAATCCGGCCAGCACCGCCATGCCGGGCACGTTCTGCGAGGCCATGGTGACCAGGAACAGCGGCACGGCCAGCGAGATCAGCGCGGTGGGCGTGAACGCGGGCGCGGTGAGCGCGAGTGACGGCCACAGCGTGACCTCGCCGAGGCCGCCGGCGGGCGCGGTCAGCGCGATGCCGGCCGCGGCGACCGCGAGCGCCACCGGCACGGCCCACAGCCGGGCGAAGCGGAAGAGCAGGCCCCAGACCACGATCACGGGTACGGCCAGCGCCGGCACCTCCGCGACCGCGCGGACCGGGGCGAGGCACAGGTCGAGCAGCACCCCGGCGAGCATCGCGCCCGCGATCGGCTGCGGGATCGCCGCGATCCAGCGCCCGAGCGGCGCGAACAGCCCGGCCAGCACGATCAGCAGGCCGGTCGCCAGGAACGCGCCGACCGCGGCGGGCCAGCCGCCGTCCGGGACGCCGGTGGCGACCAGCAGCGCGGCGCCGGGCGTGGACCAGGCGATCGCGATCGGCAGACGGTGCCGTACCCCCAGGATGATCGCGACCAGGCCGACGGCCAGGCAGGCGGCGAGCAGCCCGGACGAGGCCTGTGCCGGTGACGCGCCGACCGCGCGCAGCCCGGCCAGCACGACCGCGAACGAGCTGGCGAACCCGACCACGGCCGTGACGGCACCGGCGACGATCGGCTGTACGACTGGCGACATCTCGACCCCCGAATGACAGGCGTTCCATAAACGGAACGCTCGGTCATCGTGCACCATGGCACGGTGACCACGCCAGGGGGAATCGGCCGCCGGCTGCGCGAGCTGCGCGAGGCCCGGGGTCTGTCGCTGTCCGAGGTGGCTCGCCGCGCCGGGGTCGGCAAGGCGACGCTCTCCGGCCTGGAGACCGGCACCCGCAATCCCACGCTGGAGACGCTCTACGCGGTGACCGCGCAGCTCGGCGTGCCGCTGAGCGCGGCGCTGGAGGCCGACCCGGGGCAGCGGGTCAGCGGCGCGGCCGTGACCGCGACGCTGCTGGACACGTTCGAGGAGCCGGCGGCCGTGTTCGAGGTGTACCGGCTCCGCGTGGCCCCGGGCGCGCGCCAGTCGTCGCCGGCGCACCAGGCGGGCGTGACCGAGCACCTGACCGTCTTCGCGGGCACGCTGCGGGCCGGGCCGGTGGACGCGCCGGTGCTCACCGGCGCCGGTGAGTACGTGTCCTGGCGCGCCGACGTCCCGCACGTCTACGAGGCGGTGGGCGAGACGGACGTACACGCGTCGCTGTTGATCCGGACGCCGCGCGGCAGGTAACGGAACGGTCACGGTCACCGTGATCGACTTGAATTCCCGACACGCGTTATGAATAGTTGTCTCGCCCCTATCGAACGATTCTTTTCGATTGATTAAGGAGCTATTAGACGACTTAAAGTTCCTCTGCGAAAACACGCCAATGCAATTTGGTAGTGCAGGCTCCCGGATCGGGCGCCGGCCACGACCGCGCAGCTCACCAGCCCAGTGGGCCGCGATGGCAAACGGTCGTCCCGGATTTGGCCGACGCTCGGTGTAATCGGCCGGCATGCGGTGTGCCCACGCCGCGTGCCGGCCGTTTCGTCGTCATGGGAAAGCGCGCCGGGCGTCCGTACCCCCGGAAGTCCCGAAGTATGAAATGTGACCAGATGCACAGGCTCGGGCACTTTTCCGGCGAATCGGACCCGTCACTCGTGTGAGTGACCGAGGCCACATGGATTCACGGATTTCTCCTCGTCGGGTTGATCCAACGGCCCCTGCCTCCGCGTACTTACATGCGATCGAGTCGAGCAGCGACCGTAACCGTACGAGGAGGTGGCGATGCACCAGGTAGCCAGCGGTGGTCGTGGAACGGACACACTGTGTGCCCCTGGGCAGCCGCGATCAATAAACCGGTGGCTGACGCTCGACGCAGGCTCGATCAACCGCAATGATGGGCCGGTGACGCCACGACCGGCTCCCCGGCACGAGGCCAGGCCTGCCGCGCACGAGGCAACTCCTGGCGTCTCGCGCTCAGCCATGAACCCCGCGCCATCCCCGCGCATGCCCGCCGTGCCCGGCGGCCCCACCGGACCGATCGACCCTCGCGGAAGAGGGCGACGCGGCGGGGGCGGCCCGGGCGACGACGGCGAGACCACCGGTGGCTTCGGCCCGACCGGCTCCGCCAAGAGCGAGGACGCGCTCGTCCGCACGCTCTACGAGGAGCACGCCGGCCCGCTGCTGATGTTCGTGCTGCGCCTGACCGGCGGTGACCGGCAGCGCGCCGAGGACATCGTGCAGGAGACGCTGCTGCGGGCCTGGCGCAACGCGCACCGGCTGGGTGCCCAGGGACAGACATCGCTCAGGCCGTGGCTGGTGACGGTCGCCCGGCGGATCGCCATCGACGATCACCGGAGCGAGCGGGCCCGCCCGACCGAGACCTATGACCGAGAGCTGGAGACGTTCCCCACGACATCCGACGAGACCGATCGGCTGTTGCAGGAGATGACCGTCTCCGACGCGTTGCGCACGCTCACCACGGCGCACCGGGAGATTCTGGTGGAGACTTACTTCAAGGGGCGCACGGTGCAGGAGGCCGCATCTGCGCTCGGGCTGCCGCTCGGCACCGCCAAGTCGCGCGTCTACTACGCGCTGCGGGCGCTGCGGTCGGCGCTTCAGGAGCGGGGGGTGACGGGGTGAGCGACCGGTTCTCGACGTCTGCCCCGGACGGGGCGGCGCCACACACCGACGTGGGGTCCTACGCGATCGGCGCGCTCGACGAGTACGAGACGGCGCGCTTCGAGGAACACCTGATCGACTGCGACGAGTGCGCGGCCGAGCTGGAGTCCCTGATGCCGGTGGTCGACGTGCTCAGCCGGGTGGACCCGCCGAGCTACGTGGCCGCGGAGCAGACGCACCGCGAGGGCCGCGTGCTGCAGCGGATGATGGGCACGGTCGGCAAGGAGCGCCGCCGGGCGCGCCGCCGCGCGCTGGTCACCAGCGCGTTCGCGGTGGTGCTGCTGGCCGTGGTGACCACCCTGTCGCTGTTCGCCGGCGCGCAGATGTTCGGCGGTGACCCGGCCAGCACGCCGGAGGCGCTGCCGACCCAGGGCGAGCAGCTGCCGCCGGACCCGGACGGTCCCGGCATCGGCGGCCCGAGCGGCGGCGACCAGTTCCAGGGCACCGACCCGCGCACCGGCGTCCAGCTCCTGGTGGACTTCCAGGAGAAGGACTGGGGCACCCAGGTCAACTTCATGGTGCGCAACATCAAGGATGTCGAGGAGTGCCGGCTCGTGCTCCTCACGACGGACGGCAGGGAAGAGGTCGTGACCAGCTGGAAGGTTCCGGACGCCGGTTACGGCACCGCCGAGAACCCGAACGCGCTGGAGCTGACCGCGCAGACCGCGCTCGAGCGGTCGGAGATCGCCTTCGCGTCCGTGCAGGCGATCTCGGCGGACGGCAAGAGCGCCACCATGGTGACCGCGCCGAACTGATCCGTACCAACGCTGGAATGCGCCGGGGCCCGTACTACACGGGCCCCGGCGCTTTTTGGTTCAACGTATCGATGTGAAATTGTCCACCGCCGATCCCCGATCCACTCCGCGACGTCCTGCGTATTCACCGGCAGAACCGAAAAGCGGACGAACCCTCAGGGAGATCAACGTGGTTACCCAGAAGCGAACCCTCCTCGCCATGAGCGGCACCCTGGGTGCGCTCGCCGCGGCGCTGATGATGGCGTCGGGTTGCGCGCCGGTCAGCTACGACACCGCCGGAGAAGGCAACGCCGTTCCCGCGGCGAACTCCGTGAGCGAGTCCGCGGAGCCGGAGGCCAGCGCGGACCCCGAGGCGTCCGAGGCGCCGGAGGAGGAAGAGGAGGTCGAGCTGGCCCCCGAGCAGCTCACCGAGAAGCTCGTCGCGCAGTCCCCCGACGCCATGGGTGACGTGGTCGCGAACGAGGAGGGCTTCCTGCTCTACCGCTTCGACAAGGACAGCAACAAGCCGGCCATCTCCAACTGCAACGGCGACTGCGCGCTGGTCTGGCCCCCGGCGCTGACCGACGGCGAGCCCGAGCTGGAGGGCATCGACGAGGAGCTGGTCGGCACCGTGCTGCGGTCGGACGGCACCCGTCAGCTGACGCTGGACGGCTGGCCGCTGTACACCTACATCGGTGACGAGAAGCCGGGCCAGTGGAAGGGCCAGAAGGTCGGCGGCACCTGGTTCAACGTCCAGCCGGACGGCAAGAAGAACCTGAACTGCCTCCCCGAGGGCACCCCGAAGGCCGTGCCGGTGCCCAAGAAGGAGGACGGCAAGGGTGGCGCCGAGCCGGCGCCCAGTGCCTCCGGTGCGTCGTCGAGCGACTACGACTACTGATCGCGAACGAGCGATAACAGAAAGGACCGGCCGCATTGCGGCCGGTCCTTCTTATTGAGAACCGGCCCATCACCCGTACGGGTGAAGATCCAGGTTCAAAACAAATTCGCAGAATCATTTTTCCACGGCTTGAACCCTGCGGCCCCTCGAATCCGTGAGACGTGATGTGTCGACTAATGGAGGTGAATGATGGCAGCTGTGCGGCTCCGGCGTAGCGGTGCACGCGCGGTTTCCACCCTCGCGATCCTGGGTGCCGTTCTGTTCTCCGCGCCCGCCGTGGCGTTCGCCGCGCCGACACCCGACGTGGTGGTTCCGGCCGAGCAGGACGCCTCCGGCCCGATCGGCTCCTCGGACGAGCAGTTCGTGATCGCCGTGCGCCTGGCCGGCCTCTGGGAGATCCCGGCCGGCGAGATGGCGGCCGAGAAGGGCGAGTCGCAGCGGGTGAAGGAGGTCGGCGCCGACATCCGCGAGCAGCACATCGAACTCGATGAGCTGACCCGGAACGCGGCCGAGAAGCTCAACATCCAGCTGCCGAACGAGCCGAACCAGGACCAGCAGAACTGGCTGGCCGAGATGGAGGCGGCCGAGGGAGCGGAGTTCGACGAGATCTTCGTGGCGCGGCTGCGCGCCGCCCACGGCAAGATCTTCCCGGTCGTCAGCACGATCCGGGCCTCGACCCGCAACGACGTGGTCCGCGCGCTCGCGCAGCAGACCAACGCCTTCGTGCTCACCCACATCACCCTGCTGGAGAGCACCGACCTCGTGAACTACGCGGGACTGCCTGCCGCCCCCAACGCGCAGGCCGACCCGGTCACCGGTGCCAACGCCATGCTGGCGGCGGCGCAGGCACGTGGTGCCACCGGGGGCTTCGACACGACCGCCATCTGGCTGGTCCTGGTCGTGGCCGTGGTAGCCGGCGCGTTCGGCGCCGTTCGCATCATCCGAAGTCGATAAAAGCGCTGCCTAACCCCAACCCCGGCAACGCTCGATCTGTAGTAAGGAAGGTTGCCCGTCATGCCCAGGTGGACGGATAAGGTCAGGTACTCCCTGGCAACGCGGAACAGGAAGATCGTCGCCGCTGTCGCGACCGTCGCGGTGTTCGGTGGCATCATCGCCGTCACCCAGGTGTCTAACGCGGCGACGAACCGGCGGAACTTCCCCAACCGGGGCCAGGCCTGCCAGGCAGCGCCACAGCCGCAGGTGAGCTCGACGACGTACCCGCGCAACGGCCGTGGCTCGTTCATCGACGAGAACGGACGCCGGCAGAACGTCGGCGACGGCCAGGCCTCCGAGCAGGAGATCAACGAGGCGCGCCAGCGGAACCGCCGCAACCGCGGCTGCACGCCGGCCTCGCCGCCGGCCGCGACCCCGTCCAGCACCACCGGCAACAACAACGGTGGCGGCAACAACAACGGTGGCGGCAACAACAACGGCGGTGGCAACAACAACGGCGGCGGCAACAACGGCGGCGGCCAGAACCCGGGTGCCGGCGAGGGCACGGTCCGCGAGGACACCAACGGTCTCGCGATCCTCGGCGACGACTGCGGCGAGAGCCAGCTCCAGCCGCACACCGGTTTCCAGGAGGGCAACCGCTGCGTCGACACCGAGTTCGGTGAGGTCGGCAGCGCGGCGAACAACCCGTCGCTGCTGATCACCGAGATCCCGGACAACGTGGGCGTGAACCAGCCGTTCACCATCTCCGTCAGCACCCGCAACCTGGTCCGTGACCGCTTCCTGGGTGCCGCGGCCGGCGGCTACTACCTGGAGAGCTCCTTCCTGAACGACGACGGCCTGGTCCGTGGCCACTTCCACACCGCCTGCCGGGTGCTGGAGAACAACGACGTCGCGCCGGACGCGGCGCCGGCCCCGGCGTTCTTCGTCGCGACCGAGGACGGCGGCGGCGGCCGCGAGCCCGACACCGTGCAGATCAACGTCCCGGGTCTCCCGGCGGCCGGCGAGTTCCAGTGCACCGTGTGGGCCGGTGACGGCTCGCACCGTACGCCGATGATGGAGCGCGCGAACCAGACCCCGGCGATCGACTCCGCCCGGGTCCAGGTCGGCTGACACTTCCCGCGGTACCGGCCGCCGTCACAGACCTACCCCCCTCGTGACGGGCGGCCGGCACCAAGGGTTCGAAAAGAGGCGGCGCCGGGGCATGTGAAGGGATGCCCCGGCGCCGCCCTTTCGCGTGCGGCGCGGGGTGGCACACTTGCCGCGTGGTTCGTGAACGCCGACTGACGCCGCCCGAGGGCTACCACCTCGCCGGCTCGATGCGGCTGCTCGGCCTCGGGCGGTTCGACCCGTCCGCCCGCTTCGCCGGCGGCGTCTTCTGGTTCGCCGCACACACGCCCGCCGGGCCCGCCTCGCTCGGCCTGGCCCGTGACGGCGGCGAACTGCTCGCCACCGCGTACGGCGACGGCGCCACCTGGATGCTCGACCACGCCGCCGCGCTCGCCGGCCTGGACGACGACGTCACCGCCTTCCCCGCGCTGGCCGCCACCCACCCGGTCGTCGCGGAACTTGCCCGGGTGCACCGCGGCATCCGGTTCCCCGCCACCGGCCTGGTCTTCCCGCGCCTGACCCGTGCGATCCTGGAGCAGAAGGTCACCGGCAAGGAGGCGTTTCGCGCCTGGTCCGGCCTGGTCCGCCGGCACGGCACCCCCGCGCCCGGCCCGTGCCCCGACCTGTGGCTCCCACCCACCGCCGACGTCGTCGCCGGCCTCGCCTACTGGGCCCTGCACCCGTTCGGCGTCGAGCAGCGCCGTGCCCAGACGATCCTCCGCGCCGCCACGCTCGCCGCTTCGCTGTCCCGCTGCACGGACTCCGCCTCGCTGACCCGCCGCCTGCTCGACATCCCCGGCATCGGCCCCTGGACCGCCGCCGAGACCGTCCGCACCGTCTTCGGCGACCCCGACGCGGTCAGCGTCGGCGACTTCCACATCCCCAACACGGTCGCCTGGGGCCTGGCCGGCGAAGCCCGCGGCGACGACGCCCGCATGCTCACCCTGCTGGCCCCGTTCGCCGGCCACCGCGGCCGCGTCTGCGTCCTGCTCGAATCCGCCGGCATCGCCGCCCCCCGCTTCGGCCCGCGCATGCCCATCCGATCCTTCGCCCGCTTCTAGCGGCCCTCGCGGATTCATCGCTCTCCCGGCCGCCGGTCCGGCCCGCATGCTTCCGCGGGCGCTGTGCCGGCCGGGGACGATCCAGCCCGGTGCGGCCCGGTGTGTCGGCTCCAGGAACGACCCCGGAACCCGATTTTCCCGCTTCCGGCGTGGTGCGGCCCGCATGCTCCCGCGGGCCAACCTCCGGCTCCCCTCCGACTCCGCTGGCGCTCCGCTCCGGTCCGCCGGTCGGAGCCGGCGTCCGTGTGGTCACCGAGCCCCGCGGCCGTCGCCGGAGCCTGATCCCGGCCGCGGCGGCGGGTCGTGCTCTCACCGGCGTACCGGTGCTCGCTGTACCCGTGAACCGCCGCGATCGGGTATGCGGCCTCCTCCAGGAGCTCGTGACACCGGAATCTGCCGGACCTCTAGGGCAGGGCCGGGACGGTGATCGACCGTAGGCGGAGTCGTTCGGCGTGCCGTGACCGTGCGGCGTCCGGGGCGTGGCCCAGTGCGGGGCGCGATTCGTCCCGGCATCAATATGACGAGTCGAACACGGGGGAGTGCGCCGAGTGCGCGACGGCGAAGACGTGCGTGTTCCGTCGCATACTCGGCGCCGTAGAGCTACGCCTTTGCGGCGGCCTCGATGGCCGACGTGAAGTCGGGAGTCGCCCCGATCTGGGCGAGCAGCACGTTCGCCGCGTTGTAGCAGTTGAACCGCTCGATCCTGCCGTCCCGGAGATACCAGAGATCCGCCGTCGGCACGTCGATCCGGTTACCGGTCGGACGGATGTCGCCCAACGGCGTCGGGAACGCGCCGAGATGCGTTCCCTGAATTCGCAGCTCGACGGCGACGACGTCACCGAGCGCATGCACTTCGAGCAGCTCACGGTGGACATCCGGAAAAACGCCGGCGAAGCCGGTCAACCCCAGAGGAATCTCGTCCCCGCGCAGGGTCAGCGAATTCGGCACGTCATTGAACGTTCCATCCTCCGTGAACAGGGCGCGAAAACCATGTCCGTCGAGAACGTTCCCTTCCGCCAGCCGGTACGCCTCACGGACAACCTCTTCGTTACTCATCACTTCGGTTCTTCCTCAAGCCTTGGTGTCGCCATGGGAATAGGTCGCTGCCGCCCGGCAGGAGGCCTCACTGGGGCGCGCTTCCGCCACGCTAACAGGTTCTTGACCGATCGGTCAAGAACGAGGGGTCGTGGTGACCAGCGGCGGCACCGGCTCCGACGCGGCGTCGGAGCGGCGGCGGAGCCGCCGCGGGTTTGCCCGCGGGAGCATGCGGACCGCGACCACGCCGGAAGCGGGCATATCGCTCGTGGAATCCAGGGCTCGGCCGCGGGGAAGCACGATGCCCGCGGGAGCACGCCGCCGCCGACCGCGCCGGGGACGGCCGGCTCAGTGCCCGCGGGACCACACACGGACCGCACCGCGCCGGGCGTCGGGAGGGAAGGTCGTCAGCGGTCGCGGGTGGCGGCCTGGTACGCGGCGCGGGCGGCGGATTGGGTGAGGGCGCGGTGGAGGAGGCGGGAGTCGCCGAGCATGGAGCGGAGGCGGCGTTCGAGCCCGGCGATGGGGATCAGGTTCTGGGGGGCGCGCGGGTCCTTGTACGCCGTGGAGGCGAAGCGCGGCAGCGTGACGAGCGACAGGTCGGCGAGCGCGAAGGCGGCGGCCGGGGGCAGGTCGGCGGAGCACTCGGCGCGGACGATGCCGGCCCAGGGGGCGCCGGGGCGGCCGGGAAGGCGAAGGTACCAGGAGTAGCCGCCCCAGGTCGTGCCGGTCAGGAAGACGGGAGAGCGCTGACCCGGCTTCAGCGAGGTGACCACGGCGGCGAGGCGGGGTGGCAGGTACTGCCGGTGCTGGGTCTTGATGTAGCCGATGGTGCGGGCGAGCTGGCGGCGGTTGCGCAGCGGGCCGTCCACGACGAGCAGGTCGTCCTCGCCGGCGCCGGCGCGGGCCTCGGTGGAGACGTCGACCTCGAGCGCGGTGAGCGGCGCCTGGATGGCGGCGGGGAGCTTGCTCTGCTCGCCGCTGCCGGAGACGCGCTGCACGGTGTAGCGGATCGAGCCGGCGACCGCGTCGGTGGCGCTGGGGCTGGCGGTGAACAGGCCGCGCTGGACGCGCGCGCCGGCCAGCTCGGCGACGCCGCGGTCGAGGTCGCAGCGGACCACGCCCGCCGCGTACGAGGCGGCCAGGCCGGGGTACGACGCGCCGTCCTCCTCCTCGGTCCACAGCCCCGCGTCGATCCGGCGCACGCCGTCGACCAGCAGGACCACCCGCGGCGGGCGCAGGTCCGGCGGCGGGAGCAGTGGCTGCCAGGCCTCGTCCGGCACCTCGACGGCCGCGTCGACCTGTGCGGTGCTCTGCTCGGACGGGCCGGCGAAGGCGCCGTCGGACTCGATGGACGAGCCGTACGCCGGGTCCCACGCGTCGATGAAGTAACGGGTCACAGGCCGCTCCGGGTCACTCTCGCGCTACGGGCATCCTTGCGCACCTCGAAGCGGACCGGGATCCGCTCGGCCAGCGCGCCGACATGGGTGACCACGCCGACCATCCGGTCGCCGCGGGCGGCCAGGTTCTCCAGCGTGGCGGCGACGGAGTCGAGCGTGGCCGCGTCCAGCGTGCCGAAGCCCTCGTCCAGCACGATCGACTCCAGGCTGGCCGCGGTGGTGGACATGCCGGACAACTGCTCGGAGAGCGCCAGCGCCAGGGCCAGCGACGCCTGGAACGTCTCGCCGCCGGAGAGCGTGCGCACGCCGCGGCGCAGGCCGGCGTCGTGGTGGTCGACGACCCAGAACTCGCCCTTGTCGTGCACCAGCTCGTACTGCCCGCCGGAGAGTTCACGCAGGATGCGCGAACCGCCGTCGACCAGCAGGTCCAGCGCCTCCTCCAGCAGCCATCGTTCAAAGTTGTTAGCCCGGAGGTGGCCGGCGAGCGTCTTCGCGACCCGGCCGGCGCGCTCGTGCGCGGCCCGCTGCTCGCGCAGCTCCGCGGCCTGCTCGCGCCGCTCCTCGATGCGCCGCAGCGCACCCTCGGCCCGCTCGGTCGCCACCGCCGCGGCCCGCAGGTACTCCGCCTCGCCGCGCTTGGCCGGTGCGGACAGGCCGACGCCCTCGAAGAGGCCCTGAATCCTCAGGTGCACGTCGTCCGCGCCGTCCCGCGCGGCCCGCAGCTCCGCCTCGGCCGCGGTCCGGGCGTCCGCGCGCCGGGCGACCTGCTCCGCCGCCCACCCGGCCAGCCCGGTCCAGGCCGCGGCCACGTCGTCGCGGTCCGGCGCGGGCGGCCCGAACGGCGCCACCGTGTCGCGCGCGGCGTCGAAGCCCTGCCAGGCGGCCCGCAGCCGCTGCTCCGCCCGGTCCGCCTCGGCCTGGGCGCGCCGCTGTGCCTCCCGGGCCCGGCGCACGGCCGCGCCCGCGGCGTCCAGCTTCGTCCGCAGCGCGGCGATCTCGTCCAGTTCACGGCGCAGCGCGGCGGGGCCGGGCGAGCCGGCCACCTTCTCCGTCGTGGCCTTCAGCCGCAGTTGCAGGTCGTCGTGGCGGGCGCGGGCCCGGTCGAGCGTGCGCTCCAGCTCGCGGGCGGCCTGCTCGCGCTCGGTGACCAGCGTGGCGGCGCGGTCGGCGGCGGCGCGTGCGGTCTTCCCCTCGGCCTCGGCGGCGGCCACGGCGGAGCGCCCGGCGGCCCGCTGCGCGGCGGCGTCGGGCTGACCGGCGGCCGCCCCGGCGCGCGGCCGTGGTGCCCCGGCCCGTGCCCGGCCGCCGTCGATCGCGCGGCCGGCGCCGTCGACCGGCACCGCGAACCCGGCCGGCGACTCGACCGGCAGCGCGGTGACCGGCTGCGCGCAGACCGGGCAGGCGTCGCCGACCGTGAGGTGCAGCCGGAGCGCGGTGGCGCGGTCCGCGTTCTGCGCGTCCTGGTACGCCTGGCGGGCCGCCTCCAGCGCGGCGGTGGCGCGTTCGTGCTCGGCGCGGGCCGTGGCGACGGACGCGGCGGCCGTGCCGTGCTCGGACTCGGCGGACGCCAGCATCGCGGTCAGCTCGGCCGCCTGCGCGGTCAGCTTGTCCAGGTCGGCGTGCGCCTCCAGCAGCAGGCGCAGCGCGGCCGGGTCGCCGCTGCCCGCGACCTCGCCGCGCACCTTCTCCTCCTGCTCCTCCGCGGCGTGCACGGCCGTGACCGTCTCGGCCGCGGTGGCGCGCGCGGACGCGGCGGCACCGGCGATCGCGGTCACGTCCGCGGGCGCGCGCACGCCGCGCAGCTTCGCGATCTCGGCGTCCAGCGTGGCGAGCGCGACCGTGGCCGCCTCGGTCCGGGACGCGGCGGCGCGCAGGTCCGGCAGCGCGGCCTCGACGCCCTCGGCCAGCTCGATCACCCGGTCCAGATGGTCGGCCGCGGCGGCGAGGTGCGCGTCGTCCGTGTCGTCCAGCCCGGACAGCAGCTGGTCGACCGCGGAGAGCTTGGCGTCCGCGGCGCCGGCCCGGGCGGTGGCGCGGCGCTGCACCTCCTCGTAGACGCCGAGGTCGAGCAGGTTGACCAGGATCTGCTGCCGGGTCGCGGGCTTCGCGTGCAGGAAGTCGGCGAACTGGCCCTGCGGCAGCACCACGCACGTGGTGAACTGCTCGTACGGCAGGCCGACCGCCTCCTGCACCGCCTTGTCCATCTCCGCGGGCGTGCCGGCCAGCACCTCGCCGAGGTCCTCCGGGGACAGTCCGGTGTCCAGCTTGGTCACGTCGAACCCGCGCGGCATCAGTTGCAGCCCGGCGCCGCTGGTGGTGACCCGTCCCTTGCCGTCCCGGCGCACCACCCGGGTGGCCACGTACCGCTCGTTGGCGGACTCGAAGACCAGGCGGACGCGCGCCTCGACCGCGGACGGGGAGAGCGCGTTGACGATGCCGCGGGCCGTGCCCCAGCGCGGGACCTGGCCGTAGAGCGCGAACGTGATCGCGTCCAGCACCGTGGACTTGCCGGAGCCGGTCGGGCCGACCAGCGCGAAGAAGTCCGCGTCCGTGAAGTCCACCGTGGTCTGCTCGCGGAACACGGTGAATCCGGACATGTCCAGCCGCAGCGGCCTCACGACGCGCCTCCCGGGATCTCCTCGTAGATCTCGTCGAACAGCTCCTGCACGCCCTCGTCGTCGTGCCCGCGCACCGTCAGGTAGTCGGCGAACAGCGAACTGGGGGAGCGGCCGGCCCGCTGCGCCGCGGTCGGGCTGGTCCGGGTGGGCAGCATGTCCGGGTCGATGCGCACGTCCAGCGCGTTCGGCAGCAGGTCCTGCACCTCCTCGCGCAGTCCGGCGCGCGGCATCTCGCGCACGTAGACGCGCAGCCAGCCCGGCGCGTCCGCGTGGCGCTCGGCGAACCGCTGCAGGTCGGCGAGCGTGCCGCGGACCGTGCGCAGCGGCGTCGCGCTCCCGATCGGCACGGACCGGGGCCGGGCCGGCGTGGTGGCGGTGACCTCGACGATCGTGACGGACGGCGTGTTCTCCTCCTCGCCGAAGTCGACCGCGAGCGGGCTCCCCGAGTACCGGATCGGGCAGGGGCCGAGGATCTGCTGGGTGCGGTGCAGGTGCCCGAGCGCCACGTAATGCGCGGTGGACGGGAACACGCTGGCCGGCACGGCGTAGCCGAGCACGGTGTGCGCGTCCCGCTCGCCGCCGCCCATCTTCGCGCCGACCACGGTGAGGTGGCCGGTGAGGACGTTGACGGCGCTGCGGTCCGCGAAGTCCTCGGTCAGCTTCGCGATCAGCCGGCCGATGTGGTCCGCGTACGTCTGCTGCGCCTCGGACGCGGTCAGCTCGTACATCTCCACCGCGCGCACCGCGTACCGCTGGGACAGGAACGGCAGCGCGACCAGCCGCCACGCCTCACCGCCGGCCGTGGTGCCGGTCAGCACGTGCTCGGACGCGGTCTCCCGGACCGTGCCGCGCAGCTGGATGCCGGCCGCGTCCGCCCACGGGCGCAGCGCGTCCAGCGCGGCGCCGTTGTCGTGGTTGCCGCCGATCGCGACCACGTCGGCGCCGGTGGCCCGCAGCGCGGTCAGCGCGCGCGTCACGATGCGCGTGGAGTCCGGCGTGGGCGCGGCCGTGTCGTATAGGTCGCCGGCCACCACGACCAGGTCGGGCCGCTCCCTCTGGGCGATCTCGACCAGGTCGCGGAGCACGTTGATGTGCTCCTCCACACGGGTGTGTCCCTTGAGGACCTTCCCGACGTGCCAGTCCGAGGTGTGCAGGATCTTCATGGGTGTCCGTCGCTAGAAGGGGATGTCGTCGTCGGAGATGCGGGAGCCCGGGCGCCCTCGCCCCCCGACCACGGCGAACGGGTCCGCGGCCTGGACGATCGAGCGGAGCGTGCCGGTGGGGGCGTCACCGGCCTCGGACACGCGGGTGGCCCACGCCGGGAACGGGAACTCCACGCAGAGCGGGACCGGGATGTCCGGCTGGTTGACGAACATGGTGCCGGGCTTGGCCAGCAGCACGCGCTGGCGTTGCGCGGGCGGGAGGAACCCGTACTCCGGCCGGCCGGCCTCGGCGGGGTCGAGCCGGCCCACCACGCGGACCGCGGAGTTCGTCACGATGCGGCGCTCCACCTCGCTGGCGGTCTGCTGCGCCCCGATCAGGATCACGCCGAGCGACCGGCCGCGCTCCGCGATGTCGAGCAGCACCTCCTTGATCGGGGAGGTGCCGTCGCGCGGCGCGTACTTGTTCAGCTCGTCGAGCACCACGAACAGCAGCGGCTTGGCCGTGCCCGCCTTCTCCTTGCGCTCGAACTCGCTCTTGAGCGTCACGCCGACCACGAACCGCTGCGCGCGGTCCGGCAGGTTGTGCAGGTCGACCACGGTGACCTGCGCGCTCTCCGACGTGTTGATCGAGTGTGGACGGCGCTGGGCCAGGTCGCCGCGGATCAGCCGGGACAGGTCCTTCTTGCTGGAGATCAGGCGGCGGGCGAACGCGTTGGTGGTGCCGATGCCGACCGCGGAGCCGGCCCAGTCGCGGCGGGTGTCCTCGTCGCTGAGCTGCTCGACCAGGAAGTCGACCAGGTCGCCGTAGGAGCCGATGCGCTTGCCCTGGATGCTCACGCCGCCCTCGGCCGGGACCGCGACGCGCGCCAGGTGCGCGGTGACCGCGTGGACGACCATCGTGTACTGCTGGCGCTCGTCGTCCGCGTCGGCGAACACGTACGGCAACAGGCCGGTCTCGCAGAACTCGGCGAGCGTCCAGTAGAACGCGTCCACACCGGTCAGCCTGCTGCTCACGTCCGGGGTGCCGGAGGCGTCGCCGATCCGCGGCGGCGCGTAGACCCGGACGTCCGCGAACGCGTCGGCGGGCAGGCCGAGCTTCCCGTACGCCTCCGTGGTCCGCTCGTCCAGCCGGGTGTTGGGGTGGTCGAGGAAGAGCAGGTCCTCACCCTTGACGTTGAAGATCAGCGCCTTGGAGTTGACGCTCTCCGCACCCAGCACGCCGGAGCGGAACACCGAGTACAGCAGGAACGTGGCGAAGCTGGTCTTGGTGGCCACGCCCGAGATGCCGGAGATGGAGACGTGCGCGCCGCGCGTGCCGTCCAGGAAGTCCGCGTTCAGGTAGACCGGGACGCCGTCGCGCCCGGTGCCCATCGGGATCGGCCGCTCCATCCGGTCGAAGTGCAGCGCCTGCGCGCGGGCGACGCCCTCGGCGCGGTGCACCGGTGCGCCGGGCGCGGGCGGCACGTAGAGCTCCGGGTCGACGCGGGTGGTGGTGATCTCCGCGGCCTCCTGGACCAGCGCGGGCAGCGTGCCCTCCGCGATCGCGAACACATCGGAGTCGAACTGCGCGCCCTCGTGCCGCGCGCGGACCTGGGTGACCACGCCGGCGATGGTCACCGGCTCGCGGTCGGGCAGTTCCCGCCGGGTCACCACCACGTCGTCGAGCTGCAGGTACGCCCCCGGGGTGACGGCGGTCCAGAACTGCAACGGGGTGGCGTCGGCGGTGCCCAGCACGCGGCCGACGGCGGGGCCCGGGTCCGAGGGGTCTACTGGCACCCGATCATCGTGCCCCACGGGTACGACAACAACGGAAGCCACGCCGTGGTTGGCACCTCCTGTCCCCACGTTTTCCACAAGATCTTGTGGTTTCCCACAGGGTTATCCACAACGGGTGGGCGTGGGCTCATCGTCCGGGTGACCTCGGACATACCTGATCATCAGGTGCTCGCCACCGCGCAGCACGTGCGCCGGGCGCATCCGCCGCGCCGCCGCGACCGGCCCGGCCGCGATCCGGGACGCGCCGGCGCCGGCCAGCACCGGCGCCACGGTCAGGCACAACTCGTCGACCGCGTCCGCGGCGAGCAGCGTGCCGAACAGCCGCGGGCCGCCCTCGCAGAGGATGTGGTGCAGCCCGCGCGCCCGTACCGCCGGAACCGGGTTGTGATCGTCGAACCGGACCACGTCGGCGACCCTCTCCAGGCCGGCGTTGCGGGCGCGGGAGGGGGTGAGCACGATCGGGCGCACCGGCGCGTCCGCGAGCGCGGGCATGGCGGGGTCGAGGTCGAGCGAGGCGGAGACCGTGACCAGCGTGGGTACGTCCGGCAGGCCGTGCGCGCGCCGCCACTCGATCCGCGGCGGGCTGAGCCGGATCGGGCGGTAGTTCTCCCGGCGCAGCGTGCCGGCGCCGACCAGGATCGCGTCCGCGAGCATGCGCAGCACCCCGAAGACGCGCTTGTCCTCGGCCCCGGACAGCGCGGTGGAGAGCCCGTCGATCTCCATGGCGCCGTCCGCGCTCGACACGAAGCTGACCCGGAGGCTCGGCCCGGCCGGGCGCGCGTAGTGCGCGATCAGCGTCTCGTCGTCGAGGTCAGGGCCGGGAAGCAACTCGTTCACGCCAAAAGCCTAATGGTGACAAGGTTTTTCGCCGGTCGTCCCGGTGACCTCACTCAGCGTGGTAACGAAATGGGAACGCTCCCATCGGCCCCTTGACACCCTCGTAACGCGTCGGCAATCTCATGGGAGCGCTCCCGAGTATGCAGTGGGCGGCACCACACCACGCTGGGACATCGGGCACGTCCGTCGATCTTCCATCGGTCGACTTCAGGGTTCTTCGGGCACACGACATACCCACCATCACCACCATCACGACCTGAGAGGGGTCAGGATGAGCGTTCCGAGGCGCCGCCTGCGCGGCATCGCGGCGGCGGCTCTCGCCGCCGGTTTGGTTCTCTCCGCCGCGGCGTGCAGCGCGAGCGACGGAGACAGCGGCGAAGGCGGACAGAGCACCATCGTCCTGCAGTACTTCGGCAGCCCCGGCTTCGACGCGGCGGTCGCCGCCTTCCAGTCGGCGAACCCGGACATCAAGGTCGACGCCCAGAACATGGGCGAGCTGAAGGACTTCACGCCGAAGCTGAACCAGTGGCTCGCCACCGGTCAGGGCGCCGGCGACGTCGTCATGCTCGAGGAGGGCACGCTCCTGGGCTACCTCGAGACGCCGGACAAGTGGACCAACCTGCTCGACCTGGGCGCGGCCTCGCTGGAGGCGGACTTCCTGCCCTACAAGTGGGCCAACGGCTTCACCGCGGACAAGTCGAAGCTGGTCGGCCTGGGCACCGACATCGGTGGCCTGGCCATGTGCTACCGCACCGACCTGTTCCAGAAGGCCGGCCTGCCGACCGCGCGTGACGAGGTCTCCAAGCTCTGGCCCACCTGGGAGCAGTACGCGGCGACCGGCAAGCGCTTCAAGGAGTCGGACGCGGTCAAGGACGTCGCGTGGATCGACACCGCGACCGCCGTCATGCAGCCGTACATCATGCAGAACTCGCAGACCTGGTTCTACGACACGAACAACAACTACATCGTGGAGCAGAACCCGATCGTCCGTGAGGCGTGGGACTTCGGCCTGCAGATGGCGTCGGACGGGCTCACCGGCAAGCTGCAGCGCTGGCAGCCGGACTGGAACGCCGCCTTCGCCAACGCCGCGTTCGCGACCGTGCCCTGCCCGGCGTGGATGACCGGCTCGATCGCGGAGCGCGCCGGCGACGCCGGCAAGGGCAAGTGGGACATCGCCACGATCCCGGGCGGCAGCGGCAACTGGGGCGGCTCGTACCTGGCCATCCCGGAGCAGAGCAAGAACAAGGAGGCGGCCTACAAGCTGCTGACCTACCTGACCGGCAAGGACGGCGAGCTCTCCTCGTACAAGGAGAAGGGCAACATGCCGTCGAACGTGAAGGCGCTCGACGACCCGGCGTTCAAGGACTCGACCAACGAGTACTTCAGCAACGCGCCGACCGGCGAGATCTTCGGCGCCAGCGCCAAGAGCCTCAAGCCGATCTACCTCGGCCCGAAGCACCAGGGCATCTGGGAGAACCACTTCGAGACCGAGATGCGCAACGCGGAGCAGGGCAAGAAGACGTCCGATGAGGCCTGGGCCAAGGCCGTCGCGGACGGCAAGAAGCTGGCCGAGGGCTGATCGACCGGTAACGCGTCACGGTGGCGCCCACGCGAACGACGAGCGTGGGCGCCACCGTCACACGGTCTGGAGTCACCGGCCGCGCCGGCCGGGGAAGGAACCCCACCACATGAGCGTCAACACCCACGCGGCGGGCATGCCGCGGCACGCGGCGAGTCCCCCGCCGCTGGACCCGGGGCAGCGCCGCAAGCAGGCGCGCCAGGTGCGGCTCGGACGGCTCGACCTGAAGATGTCGCCGTATCTCTACGTCGCGCCGTTCTTCATCCTCTTCGCCGTCTTCGGCTTCTTCCCGCTGATCTACACCGGCTGGGTGTCGATGCGCGAGTGGGGCCTCATCAAGGGCGACCAGGGCTTCGTCGGCCTGCAGAACTTCCAGGAGGTGCTGGCCGACGCCAACTTCTGGAACGCCATGCTCAACACGTTCGGCATCTTCGTGGTGGCGACCGTCCCGCAGCTGCTGCTCGCGCTGATGCTGGCGAACTGGCTGAACCGGAAGCTGCGCTTCCGCACCGCGCTGCGGATGGGCATCCTGCTGCCCAACATCACCTCGGTCGCCGCGGTCGGCATCGTGTTCGGCTTCATCTTCGCCGACCGGTACGGCCTGGCGAACTGGGTGCTGCAGTCGCTGAGCCTGGACCCGGTCTCCTGGCGGGGCAGCCGCTGGGCCTCCTGGACCGCGATCGCGTTCATGGTCGACTGGCGGTGGACCGGCTACAACGCGCTGATCTACCTGGCCGCGATGCAGGCGATCCCGCGCGACCTCTACGAGTCCGCCTCGCTGGACGGCGCGTCGCCGACCCGTCAGTTCTGGCAGCTCACGGTGCCGCTGATCCAGCCCACCATCCTGTTCACGGTGATCATCTCGACCATCGGCGGCATGCAGCTGTTCACCGAGCCGCTGATGTTCAACTACGGCGCGGCCGGCTCCGGCAGCGGCCTGGAGAACTTCCAGACCATCGCGATGTACATCTACACCACGACGTTCGAGGGCAACTTCAAGTACGGCCTCGGCTCCGCGATGTCCTGGCTGCTCTTCATGTTGATCATCTTCTTCGCGCTGATCAACTTCCTGCTGGTCCGCCGCTCGCTGAAGGGGTCCGTCAAGTGACCGCGCTGACTACCCGGCCCGCGCCGAACGCGCCGGCCGAGCACAAGCCCACCCGGCGGCGCCGGCCCGGCGCGAAGCTGTGGGAGGCGAGCCCGCTCACCTACGTCGCGCTGATCATCGCGGTGCTGCTGGCGATCTTCCCGATCGCCTGGTCGTTCATCGTCGCCTCGCGCGACAACTCGTCGGTCTACAAGATCCCGCCGCCGCTGGTGCCGGGCGGCGAGTTCGCCGCCAACACGCAGCGACTGCTCGCCAACGACCAGGCCCACTTCCTGATCGGCCTGGCCAACTCGATCTTCGTGTCCAGCGTCGTGACGATCTCCGTCGTGCTGTTCTCCACGCTGGCCGGGTTCGCCTTCGCCAAGCTGCGGTTCAAGGGCGCGAACGCGCTGCTGCTGATCATCATCGTGACGATGATGATCCCGACCCAGCTCGGCTACATCCCGCTCTACATCCTGATGATCCAGCTGGGCTGGCTCGGCTCGCTCCAGGCGGTGATCGTGCCGTTCCTGGTCAAGGGCTTCGGCGTGTTCATGATGCGGCAGTACGCGATGTCCGCGGTCCCGGACGAGCTGATCGAGGCGGCCCGGATGGACGGCTGCTCCACCTGGCGGATCTACTGGAACGTCGTGCTGCCCACGCTGCGACCGGCCGCGGCCGTGCTGGGCCTGCTGACGTTCATGGAGACGTGGAACGAGTTCCTCTGGCCCTACCTGGTTCTCGACGGCGACACTCCGACGATCCAGTACTCGCTTAAGATCCTTGCGACGGGCAACTACACGACCGACTACGTCCAGGTCTTCACCGGCACCGCGCTGGCCATCGTGCCGCTGCTCCTCGTGTTCATCGCGTTCGGCCGTCAGATCATCGGCGGCATCATGGAAGGTTCCGTCAAGGCGTGACCACTCATCAGTTTCCGCCGGGTTTCCTGTGGGGCGCCGCGACCGCGGCGTACCAGATCGAGGGCGCGGCCACCGAGGGCGGCCGCGGCCCGTCGATCTGGGACACGTTCAGCCACACGCCCGGGCGCACGGTCAACGGCGACCACGGCGACGTGGCCTGCGACCACTACCACCGGATCAAGGACGATGTGCGCCTGATGGCCGACCTGGGCCTCACGTCGTACCGCTTCTCGATCGCCTGGCCGCGCATCCAGCCGACCGGCTCCGGCCCGGCGAACCAGGCCGGTCTGGACTTCTACCGCCGGCTCGCGGACGAGCTGCTCGAGGCGGGCATCCTGCCGTGGGCCACGCTCTACCACTGGGACCTGCCGCAGGCGCTGGAGGACGCGGGCGGCTGGCCGGCCCGGGACACCGCGTCCCGGTTCGCCGACTACGCCCAGCTCACCGTGGACGCGCTCGGTGACCGGATCACGCACTGGTCGACGTTCAACGAGCCGTGGTGCAGTTCCTTCCTCGGGTACGGGTCGGGCGTGCACGCGCCCGGCGTGCAGGACGGCGCCGCGTCCGTCCGGGCCGCGCACCACCTGCTGCTCGGTCACGGGCTCGCGCTCCAGGCGGTCCGGGCCACCACGCCGAGCGCGCGCCTCGGCATCACGCTGAACCTCTACTCGATGGGCGCGGCGTCGGACTCGGCGGCGGACGCGGACGCCATGCGGCGCATCGACGGCCTCGCCAACCGGTTCTTCCTGGACCCGGTGCTGCGCGGGGAGTACCCGGCGGACGTGGTGGAGGACCTGGCCCCGGTCACCGACTTCACCCACCTGCACGACGGCGACCTGGCCACGATCGCGCAGCCGCTGGACTTCCTGGGCATCAACTACTACAGCCGGCACGTGGTCGCCGCGCCCGAGCCGGACGCGGTGGCGAAGCCGTCCTGCTGGCCGGGGAGCGAGACCGTGCGGTTCGTGCACCGCCCCGGCGTGCCGGTGACGGACATGGACTGGGAGATCGACGCGCCGGGGCTCGTCGAAACGCTTCGCAAAGTTGCGGAGACGTACCCGGCGGTGCCGCTCTACGTCACGGAGAACGGCTCCGCGTTCGTGGACAAGGTGGTGGACGGCGCGGTGGACGACCCCGAGCGGGTGGACTTCCTCGACCAGCACCTGCGCGCCTGCCACGCCGCGATCGAGGCGGGCGTGCCGCTCAAGGGATACTTTGCCTGGTCGCTCATGGATAATTTTGAGTGGGCCTGGGGATACACCAAGCGCTTCGGCATGGTCTACGTGGACTACGAGACGCAGACGCGCATTCCCAAGACCAGTGCCAGGTGGTACGCCGACGTGATCCGACGTAACGGTCTGGCCGCACAGTAACGCGTGGTCGTACCGTAGCGGGGCGTGCCCTCGGCGGCACGCCCCCGGCCCTTGGAGCAGACATGACAACCCAGCGCACGCGGTCGCTCGGACGGCCCACCCTCGACGCCGTGGCCGCGCGGGCCGGGGTCGGCCGCGGCACGGTGTCCCGCGTGGTGAACGGGTCTCCGCAGGTCAGCCCGGAGGCGCGGGCCGCGGTGCAGGCCGCGATCGACGAGCTGGGTTACGTGCCGAACCGGGCGGCCCGCGCGCTGGTCACCCAGCGGACCGACTCGGTGGCGCTGGTCGTCTCCGAGTCCGAGGAGCGGGTGTTCGGCGAACCGTTCTTCGCCGGCATCGTGCGCGGCATCAGTTCCGGGCTGCTCGACACGCAGATGCAGCTCTGGCTGGCCATGGCGCAGTCCCCGGCCGAGCGCGAGCGCGTCGAGCACCACCTCACCAACCAGCACGTGGACGGCGTGCTGCTGCTCTCGCTGCACGACTCCGACCCGCTGCCGACGCTGCTGGAGCAGCGCAACCTGCCCGCGGTCCTGGGCGGGCGGCCGGCCCGCATGCTCCAGCCGGGCGCGCAGGCCGCCTACTTCGTGGACGTGGACAACGCGGGCGGCGCGCGACTGGCCACGGAATACCTGATCGCGGGCGGCCGGCAGCGGGTGGCCACCATCGCCGGGCCGCAGGACATGGGCGTGGGCGTGGCCCGGCTCGCCGGCTATCGCGAGGCGGTGCGGCTCAGCGGCCGGCCGGCGGCGGAGGACCTGATCGCGTACGGCGACTTCTCCGAGGGCAGCGGCACCGCGGCCATGCACCGGCTGCTGGAGCTGAGCCCGGACCTGGACGCGGTCTTCGTCGCGTCCGACCTGATGGCCTGCGGTGCGCTGCGCGCGCTGCGCGACGCCGGTCGCCGGGTGCCGGACGACGTGGCGGTGGTCGGCTTCGAGGACGCGCCGATCGCGCGGCAGGCCGACCCGCCGCTCACCACGGTGTACCAGCCGGTCGAGGAGATGGGCCGGCAGATGGCCCGGCTGCTGGTGGCGCGCATCCGCCGGGAGCCGATGGAGCGGCCGTACGTGCTGCTCGACACGCACATGGTCACGCGCGCCTCCGCGTAACCGGTCCCATCTGCATTTTTATGCACAGACACGGGTAGGCAACGACGGCGAAACGGACACCCCTCACACTGGGTCCGGAAAGCTTTTGTTCCGCTGTTGTTCGCCAGGCTCGAGGGGGACGTCCATGTTGCTGCGGGTGCGGGTCACGCTTCCGGACCGTCCTGGGGCGCTGGGCCAGGTGGCGCGCACGCTCGGCGTCGCCGGTGCCGACATCGTCCAGGTCGTGGTGCTGGAGCGGCTCGGCGGCCGCGCGGTCGACGACTTCACCGTGGTCTGGCCCGGCGCCGCGCGCGTCGAGCGCCTGATGGCCGGCCTGGCCGCGATTCCCGGCGTGCAGGTCGACGGCGTCTGGCGGGCGATCGGCGCCCCGGTCGCCGGTGGGCACGACGCCGAACTGCTCGCCCAGGTCGCGGCGAACCCGGTGGACGGCCTGGCCACGCTGGTCGACGCGGTCCCCGGTCTGCTGGCCGCGGACTGGGCCGCCGCCGCGATGGTGCCCGCCGACTGGGCGTCCCGCGCCGCCGTGCCGCGGCCGGCCGGCGCGGAGGACGACGGTGGCCGGGAGCCGGACGTCGCCTACGCCAGCTGGCGGGCGCCCGAGCCGCCGCGGCTGCCCGAGGTCACGCCGCTGCGCGCCCGTTCGATGACCGGCCCGGACGGCACCCGGTACGCGGTCGCGCCGTTCGGCCGCGCCGGACTGGTCCTGGTGCTGGCCCGGATGGACGGCGACGGCCTGTCCGCCGCGTCGTTCCACGTCACCGAGGTGGACCGGATCTCCCAGTTGGTCCGCGCGGCCGCCGTGATCCTCGGCGACCGCCTGGACCTGGTCACCCCGCGCGAAGAGGCGACGCTCTAGAAGGTGAAGCACCGGGGGAGCGGCAGGGCGGGACAGCCGTGCCGCTTCGCGCACATGTTGAGCCACCGCTCGACCGGCGGTGCCGCGGGGCCGTGTCCGGGACGCGACCACCGCGGCCAACGACCGCTCCACCGGCACGTTCGCGCCCCCGGCGCGCTGATCCACGGCTCCGCCGCGGCGCGACGGACCTTGGAGCGCGTGCGGGCGCTGCTCACCGGCCCGAACGCCACCTGTCGCGGTCGTGCCCGGCCAGACCCGGTACGACCGGTGGCCGGCCGGACGCGGACGCGCTCGGCCTGACCGTCCACCCCCGGAAGCCGGGCGTGACGAGCGGCACGCGGCGAAGTTCGCGCTGAGCAATAGGTCAGTAACAGCAGCGTGCGACGCTGAGGTCTCGGCGGGAGGGAGCTGGGGCGTCGTGGGACTGTGGCGAATCAGGGCGACGGTGGACGACCGTCCGGGCTACCTGTCCGTGCTCACCGCGAGCCTGGCGCTGAAGTCGGTGAACATCCTGGCGGTCCAGGTGCACACCACCGAGGGCGGTGCCGTGGACGACTTCCTGGTCGACGCGCCCGACGCGATGTCCGAGCGCGACCTGCTCGCCGCCGTGGAGAAGGGGCGCGGCCGGGACCCGTGGGTGGCGCCGGCCGAGCCCCAGGCGCTGGCGGACGCGCCGACCAGCGCGCTCGGCCTCGCCGCCCGCCTGGTGCGCGACCCGGACTCGCTGGGTGACGCGCTCGGCGGCATGCTCGGCGCCACCGAGGTCACCTGGCGGGCCGAGCTGCCGCGCACCACGCCGCCGACCCGGTTCGGCCCGGCCCGGTCCGCGATGCGGCTGGCCGACCCGGCCGGCGGCGTCTACGAGATCGTGCGGCACGCGCCCGCGTTCACGCCCGCGGAGTACGCGCGGGCACAGGCGCTGGTCGAGGTGGCGGCCGCCGCGCTGCGCGCCGCCGAGGAGCCGGTCACGCTGCTGCTCCCGGACGGCGACGAGATCACGGTCCGCCGGGCCCAGCCCGAGGACCTTCCGGCGGTACGCCGCATGCGCGCGTGCCACCTGACCGTCGGCTCGGCCCGGGTGCACCGGCTGATCCCGCACGGCGTGGTGGCGCTCGCCGGCGAGCGGGTGGTCGGGCTGGCCGGGCTGCTGCCGGAGGGCGACCTCGCCGAGGTGGGGCTGACCATCGACGACGCCTGGCGCGGGCGCGGCATCGGCGCCACGCTGGTGCGGCGGCTGATCGCGATGGCCGGGCGCGCCGGGCTGGCCGCGCTGGTGGTGCACGTGCGGGCGGGCGAGGAGGCGATGCTGTCCACACTGGAGCGGCTCGGCCCGGCCTCCGCGCTGGAGCGTGACGCGGGCCTGGTCACGGTCACGCTGCCGATCGCGCCGACCCGGGCGACCTCGCCGGCCTCATAGGCCCTATACAAAGCGGTTACCGCACGGTTAAATCATGAGCGTCTATGGAAGCGCTCCCGTGGGCCGGAATAGGTGAGGGGACGGATGCGCCCACATCCGCCCCCTCGGTGTCCTCCACTACGCGTAGTCGCGCGCGGCTCCACGGACAGGAGCGAGTCTAGTGCGTCCGCGCAAGAAATCGTGCCCGCCGATCGGCCGAACGGCGTGGCGGGCCTCACGACTTCCGTCCGGCCGCCGTCGTTCTCGCGGACGACCCGGCCCCGCGCGACCGGCCGACACCGTCCATCGGCCGTCGCGCACCGGTCGCCGGGGAGGTGCACCCTCCCCGGCGACCGGTTTGACCAGCGGCGGACCGGGTAGGGGTACAGGCGTTCGACAAGCCGTACGGAAGGGGCCCGGCCATGACCGACCAGAACACCACGGCGCGGAAGGACCCGGACGACTGGACCACCGGCGACGAGCCCGCCACCGGAGCCCAGGAGTCCTACCTGAACACGCTCGCCACCGAGGCCGGCGAGGAGGCGCCCGAGGGCCTGACCAAGGCCGAGGCGTCGCGCCGGATCGACGAACTGCAGCAGAAGACCGGCCGCGGGGTCAGCTGAGCTCCTCCGCCAGCAGGTCCATCAGCAGGCCGTCGTGCCAGGTGCCGTCGGGGGACCGCTCGTACCGGCGCATCACGCCGACCGGGCGGAACCCGGCCTTGGTGTAACAGCGGATCGCGGCCTCGTTCTCGGCGGCCGGATCGATCACCAGCCGGTGGTGGCCGTGCGCGTCGATGACGTGCCGGGCCAGCGTGCGGACCGCGTCCGGGCCCAGCCCGCGCCCGCGTACCGCCGGGTTCAGGAAGATGTCGATGCCGGCGTGCCGGTACATCGGATCCGGCTCCTCGTGCCACTGGATCATCCCGGTCACCGCGCCGGCCAGCACGATCGCGAAGGTGGGCGTCTCCGCGTCCAGATGGTCGTCGGTGACCTCGGCGGCCAGGTCGTCGCCCCCGCCCCACCAGCGCCGCACCTCCGGATGCCGGCGGATCGCGGCCAACGCCGGGATGTCCGCGGCCTCGGTCGGCCGCAGCGTGACGGACGCGCCCGTCAGCACGGCCGCGCACGGCCGGCCGCATGCGGCGTCCCGCACCACGATGACGTTCACGACGCCATCATGCCCTCAGCGGGTCGAGAGCGTCCCGTGCTCCACGCAGGTCGCGCTCCAGCCGGCCGGCAGCACCTGCACCTTCATCCGGCGGCGGCACTCCGGGCAGAAGCGCGGCGGCTCCAGCTCGCGAGCCGCCGCGCAGCCGGTGTGGTCGCCGTCGGCCAGCGCCCGGCCGCACCGGTCGCACCAGGTCGCGGTCATCTCGGGCACCTCACTGCGGTCGTGGGCGGGGAGCGGGACGGGTCTTCGGCGGATGGGCACCCGGCGGGCGCGTCCGGTCCGGGCGGGGATTCGGCGGGCGAGGTCTCAGCGTCGTGTTCTCGGGTCAGAGCGTCGCGGAGAGCGCCTTGACCGGCATGCTCAACTCGTTCAGCAGCTCCAGGTCCGCGGTCGCGGGGCGGCCCAGCGTGGTCAGGTAGTTGCCGACGATCACCGCGTTGATGCCGCCCAGCAGACCGTCACGCGTGCCGAGGTCGCCGAGCGTGATCTCGCGGCCCCCGGCGTACCGCAGGATGGTCTTGGGCATCGCCAGCCGGAACGCGGCGATCGCCCGCAGCGCGTCGCGCGGCGCCAGCACCGGCTGGTCGGCAAGCGGCGTGCCGGGCCGCGGGTTCAGGAAGTTGAGCGGCACCTCGTGCGGGTCGAGCGCGGCCAGCTGCGCCGCGAACTCGGCCCGCTGCTCCACGCTCTCGCCGAGCCCGATGATGCCGCCGCAGCAGACCTCCATGCCGGACTCGCGCACCATCCGCAGCGTCTCCCAGCGCTCCTCCCAGGAGTGCGTGGTCACCACGTTCGGGAAGTACGACCGGCACGTCTCCAGGTTGTGGTTGTAGCGGTGCACGCCCATCTCGACCAGCTCGTCCACCTGCTCCTGGGTCAGCATGCCGAGCGACGCCGCCACCTGGATGTCCACCGCCGCCCTGATCGCGGCCACACCCTCGCGCAGCTGCTTCATCAACCGCGCGTCCGGCCCGCGCACCGCCGCCACGATGCAGAACTCGGTCGCGCCGGTCGCGGCCGTCTGCTTCGCGGCCTCCACCAGCTGCGGAATGTCCAGCCAGACCGCGCGCACCGGCGACGTGAACAGCCCCGACTGCGAGCAGAAGTGGCAGTCCTCCGGGCAGCCGCCGGTCTTCAGCGAGACGATGCCCTCGACCTCGACCTCCGGCCCGCACCAGCGCATCCGCACCTCGTGGGCCAGTTGCAACGCCGCGGGAAGGTCCTCGTCCGGAAGGGTCAGAATGCCGAGGATGTCGCTCTCGTCCAGCCCGATGCCGCGCTCGAGCACCTGGGTCCGGGCACGATCGAGGATGTCAGCCATGGTCCGTACCCTACAAGGCGGTTTGGTGGCCACCGACAAGACGCAGGGGGTGCGCGGTGACACGCTGGCTGGACGCCATGGACCGCAAGGCGGGCCTGCGCGCCCGCGCCGGGCTCACCCGGCGGCTGCGGCCGCGCGGCGCGTCCGACGGGATCATCGACCTCGCCGGCAACGACTACCTCGGCCTGTCCCGCCATCCGCGGGTGGTCGCCGCCGCGACCGAGGCCCTCCGCCGGTACGGTGCCGGAGCCACGGGATCGCGCCTGGTCCGGGGCTCGACGGAGCTGCACGCGGCACTGGAGGCGGCGCTGGCGGACTGGCTCGGCGCGGAGTCCGCGCTGGTGTACTCGTCGGGATATCTCGCCAACCTGGGGGCGGTGCGGGCGCTGGTGCAGCCGTCCACGCTGCTGCTCGCGGACGCGCACAACCACGCCTCGCTGGTCGACGGGGTCCGGCTGAGCGGGGCCGCGGCGGTGATCACGGGCCACAACGATCCAGCGGGGGTACGGTCGGCGCTGCTCGCGGAGCCGGGGCGTGCCGCGCTGGTCATCACGGAGTCGGTGTTCTCCGTGGACGGTGATCTGGCGCCGCTGGCCGACCTGCATGCCGCGGTGGGCTCCGGCTCCGGCGGTGGGATGGCCGGATCGCGGGCGGCGTCGGCCGGGTCCTCGGCTGCGCGGGTGCGCCGGCCGGAGCCGCCGGCCGGGTCGCCGGGTGCGTCATCCACCGCGCCGGACCTCGTGTCTCAGGCGGATCTCGCGCGTGAGGTGCCGGGCGCGCGAGATCGTGACCCCGCGGCGTCCGCCGGTGTGCCGGGCGCGCGCGATCGTGAGTCGGCGGCGTCCGCCGGTGGGCCGGGCGCGCGGGATCGTGCGGGTGAGGCGGTGCTGCTGGTCGACGACGCCCATGCGCTCGGTGTGCTCGGCCCGTCCGGTGCCGGCGGCGTCGCGGCCGCGGGCCTGGCCGGCGCGCCGGACGTCGTGGTCACCGCCACGCTCTCCAAGGCACTCGGCGCCGCCGGGGGCGTGATCGCCGGCCCGGCCGCCCTGATCCGCCACCTGATCGACACCGGCCGCACGTTCATCTACGACACCGCACTCCCACCCGCGACCGCCGCCGCCGCCCTGGCCGCCCTCGACCTGGCCCGCACCGACGACGCCGCCCGCACCGAGCTCGGGTACCGCGCCGCACTCGCCCACACCCGCCTCACCGCCGCCGGCCTGGACGCCCCACCCCCCGCCGCCGGCGTCCTCTCGGTCACCGCCCCCGGCCCGTCCGAGGCCGTGGCCTGGGCCGCCGAATGTCTGGAGGCCGGGGTGGCCGTAGGCTGTTTCCGCCCACCGACCACACCGGACCCCCGCTCCCGGCTCCGGCTGACCATCAACGTGGGCGTCCCCCGCCACGACTTCGAGCGAGCCCTAGACGTGATCGTGAAGACCGCCCCCCACCCGGACCCCACCCGATGACCACCGCCCTCCCCACCCCCGGCACCGGCGCCCCGGCCGGGTCCGACGCCACCCCGCGCGACCTGCCCGCCACGGACGACCACATGCCCGCGGCGGCCTCCACCGGCCACGACGCAGGCCCCCGGCATCCTGCGATGCCCTCCAGCGACGGCGACACGGTGCCGAATCCCGGCGACGGTGCCGCTGACGCGGCGGTGGAGTCCGGCGCCGGGGAGGCTTCCGTCGAGCGCGACCGGCCGGTTGCGGCGACGGCCGTGAGTGAGCCCGAGCCGCCCGCCGCCCCACAGTCGCTGCCGGGCGAGCCGGGGGAGTGGCGTGGTGCGGTGCTGGTGACCGGCACCGACACCGGGGTCGGGAAGACCATCGCGACCGCCGCGATCGCCGCCGCCGCGCAGGGCGCCGGGCTGCGGGTGGCGGTGATCAAGCCGGGCCAGACCGGCACCGCGACCGGCGATCCGGCCGACGCGGAGGTGATCGCGCGGCTCGCCGGCCCGGACACGGTGCGGACGCTCGCGTCGTTCCCCGATCCGCTGGCACCGCTGGCCGCCGCGCGCGTCGCCGGGCTGGAGCCGATCGAGCTGTACTCGGTCGTCGACGAGATCCGCGCCGAGGCGGACAAGCACGACCTCGTCCTCATCGAGGGCGCCGGTGGCCTGCTGGTCCCGATGGGCCTGCGCCCGTCCGGCGAGCCGTGGACCGTCGCCGACCTCGCGGTCACGCTCGACGCCAAGGCCGTGGTCGTCGCCCGCGCCGGCCTCGGCACGCTCAACCACACCGCCCTCACGCTGGAGGCCCTGGACCGCCGCGGCGTACCCGCCCGGATCGTCATCGGCTCCTGGCCCGCCGCCCCGGAACTGGTCCACTGGACCAACCTCACCGACCTCGTCCCCCACCTGGCCGGAGCCATCCCCGACGGCGCCGGCGCCATCGACCCAGGTGTCTTCCGCCGCTCCGCCTCCGGCTGGTTGACCCCCACCCTCTACGGCGTCCTCGACGACTGGCGCACCTGGGCCGAAGAACTCTGAGCCGATTCCCCACCGGCATCACCGCGGCGGTCGCGACTACGTCAAAGTGCTGCTAAGCGGATATATCCGCCACCACGAACGCGTCCGGCATCCGGAACGTGAGGTTGTCCGGGGTCCACGGCGCCCGTAGCACCGTCACCGATCGCAGCAGCGGCAGCGTCTCCGACGCGACCACCTCCGCCTCCATCCGCGCCAGGCTCGCCCCCACGCAGCGATGCGCCCCCGCGCCGAACGCGAGATGCCGGCGCGAGCCCCGCTGCCCCGGAGCGAAGACCTCCGGTTCGGCGACGACCGAGGGATCCCGGCCGGCCGCCGCCAGCCAGAGCAGCAGACTCGTGCCGGCCGGTACGGCGACGCCCCCCAGCGTGGTGTCGCGGGCCGCGACGCGGCGCCAGGTGACGATCGGGGTGTCCAGCCGCAGGGACTCCTCGACCAGGTCGGCCGTACGGACCCCCGGCGGTACGGTCGTGGTCGCGAGCCGGTGCATGAGCAGCGTCAGGAACTGCGACGTGGTCTCCTGACCGGCCACCAGAAGGAAGAACAGCGCGCCGACCACGATGTCGGGGGAGTGCCCGGCGGCGCGGAGGCGGGCGGCGAGGCCGTCGCCGTGGGTGGCGAAGTCGCGCAGGACCGCGTGGAACTCGCCGACCACCCGCGCGAGGTGTCCCTGCCGGTCGGCGGAGAGCGGCGCCCAGAACAGCTCGAGCGCGGCCCGGGCGAACGTCGTGACGGCACCGGCTTCCGCGGCGGGCAGGTCCACCAGCCGGGCCAGGACCAGCAGCGGCAGGTCGGCGGCGATGGCGGCGTGGAGGTCGACCGGCTCGCCGGAGCGGAGCGCGGCAGCGGCGGACGCGACCCGGGAGCGGACCACGGAGGTGAGCCACGGGCGGTGGCGCTCGACCGAGTGCGGATGCAGCAGCTCGGCGACCTCGGCGCGGATGGCGGGGTGGCTGGCGCCGCCGTTGTTGGCCAGCGTGGGCGGCAGCCGGAAGCCGTGCCGGACGAGGATGCGCAGCGCGCTGACCGGCATCGGCGTGACCGCGTCGAGCGCGTTGTCCGGGCGGTACGTGTCCGGGTCGGCCAGCACGGCCCGCACCTCGGCGTGCCGGGTGACCAGCAGGTGCTCGCCGCCGACGCCGTCGGCCACCAGGCGGGCCGGCGCGGGCGCGGGCACGGAGTCCCAGAGTCGAAACAGCACGGGATCACGCTACTCAGGCGCCGCTGGTGCGGTTTCCCTCATCCGAGTCGGAAGCGCGCCGATTGTCCGATAGGCGGGAGAGGCAGTGCTGGGGGGATCGCGGATGTCGGCACGACGGGTGAGCGTCGGGTTCACCGTCTGGTTGGCCGTGCTCACCGTGCTGTTCTACGCGTTTCCGCAGCAGAAGCTGGTGATCTGGACGCTGATCGGGCTGTCCGGCGCGGCCGCGGTCGTGGCCGGCACGCGCCTGCACCGCCCCCGCCGCCGCCTGCCCTGGTACCTGCTGGCCGCCTCGCTGGTGGCGTTGAACACGGGTGACGCGTACTACAACTGGCTCGTCGAGGTGGCGCACGACCCCGACCCGTTCCCGTCGTACGCCGATCTGATCTACATGTCGGTGCCGGTGCTGCTGGCCGCCGCGCTGCTCGGCTTCATGGCCGCGCGCACCGTGGGCCGCGACCGGAACGCTCTGCTCGAAGCGCTGATGGTGACGGCCGCGCTGGCGCTGCTGGCCTGGGTGTACCTGGTCGCGCCGTTCGTCCGGGACTCGGGCATGACGATCAACGAGCGGGTCGCCTCGATCAGCGGCCCGATCGGCGACCTGGTGTGCGTGGCCGCGCTCGCCCGGCTGCTGTCCACCGGCGGGCGCCGTCCCGTCGCCGCGAACCTGCTGGTCCTGGGCGTCCTGTCGCTGCTGATCACGGACTGCGTGTACGCGATCGACCTGGTCGCCGGCGGCTGGCAGGTGGGCGGCCCGGTGGACGTCGGCTGGGTGGTCTTCTACGGCGCACCGGGCCTGGCCGCGCTCCAGCCGTCGATGCGGTGGCTGACCGAGCCGATGCCGCGGCTGCCCGGGTACGCGTCCCGCGCGAACACGTTGCAGGGCGCGATGCTGCTGGCCGTGAGCCTGGTCGGCCCGCTGGTGCTGCTGGAGGAGGCGATCCGCGGCGACCTGCGGGACGTGCCGCTGATCGCCTGCGTGACGCTGCTGATCTCGATGCTCGGCGTGCTCTGGTCGACCGGCTCGCGCACGCAGTTCGTGGCGACGCTGGACCGGGAGTTCGCGCTGCGCGAAGCGGGCGCCCGGCTGGTCTCCGCGACCACGGCGGCGGAGGTCGGCGAGGTGGTCCGCTCCACGGTCGCCCGGCTGCTGCCCGCGGAGGCGCCGCACGCGGTGGTGCTCACCGAGCAGGCGGTGGCCGCACACGACGAGGCCGGCGAGGTCGGTGACCTGGACCGGGAGGTGTCGCCGCCGGGCCGGCGCCCCTGGCTGACGGCCGGGCGGGAGGTACCGGAGCTGTCCCGGTTCGAGCACGTGCTGTGCTGCCCGCTCGGCGCGGAGTCGCGGATGCTCTACCTCGGCGCGGCGGAGGACCGGCTGCGGCTGCTGGCCGGGTCGATGGAGGTGCTGGCCTCGCAGACCGGGCTGGCGCTGGCCCGGATCACGCTGACCGAGGAGGTGCACCGCGCGCAGAGCGAGGCGTACTTCCGCACCCTGGTCCTGCACGCCTCGGACGTCATCATGATCGTGAACTCGGACGACACCATCCGGTACGCCAGCCCGTCCGCGCACACCGTGCTGGACGCGCCGGACCTGGTCGGAGCGTCCCTGGAGACCGTGATCGACCTGGCCGACCGCACCCGGTTCCGGCACATGCTGGCCCAGGCTCGCGCCGGAGTGGGCCGCCACGACGGCATGGACTTCACCGCGGTACGCGGTGACGGCGACCGCCTGCAGATCGAGGTCGACTGCCGGGACATGCGGGACGAGCCCACGGTCGGCGGCGTGGTGCTGACGCTGCGGGACGTCACCGAGCGGCGCAAGCTGGAGCGCGAGCTGACCCACCAGGCGCTGCACGACTCGCTCACCGGCCTGGCGAACCGCGTGCTCTTCACCGACCGGGCGCAGCACGCGGCCGCGCGCGCCGGGCGGGACGGCACGCTGGTCGGCGTGCTGCTGATCGACCTGAACGGCTTCCGCATGATCAATGAGGCGCTCGGCCACACGGTCGGCGACCGGCTGCTGGTCGGCGTGGCGGAGCGGCTGACCGACGTGCTGCGCCCCGGCGACACCGTGGCCCGGCTGGGCGCGGACGAGTTCGCCGCGCTGATCGAGGACGTCAGCCACCTCTCCGAGCTGGAGGAGATCGCCGGGCGGGTTACCACCGCGCTGACCGCGCCGTTCACCATCGAGGGCGAGCAGGTCGGCGGCGTGGCCAGCGTGGGGGTGGCCACCACCGCGGAGGCCCGGGACGCGAACGAACTGCTCCGCCAGGCCGACCTCGCGCTCAACGTGGCGAAGGCGGCCGGGCGCGGGCAGTGGCGGCGGTACCAGGCCGAGGTGCACTCCGCGCTGGTCGCCCGGCTGGAGCTGCGTGCCGCGCTGGAGCAGGCGGTCAGCGGCGGTCACTTCGTGCTCCAGTACCAGCCGATCGTGGATCTGCTCACCGACGAGGCGGCCGGGTTCGAGGCGCTGGTCCGGTGGCGGCATCCGACGCGCGGCGTCATCCCGCCGGACCAGTTCATCAACCTGGCCGAGGAGACCGGGCTGATCGTGCAGATCGGGCACTGGGTGCTGGAGGAGGCGCTGCGTTCGGCCGAACGCTGGAACCGGCTGGTGCCCTCGGACCGCCCGCGATACGTCAGCGTGAACGTGTCGGCCCGCCAGTTCCGCAACCCCGGTTTCATGGACTCGGTGCGGCAGGTCCTGGCGGAGTCCGGCGTACCGCCGCGGGCCCTGCTGCTGGAGATCACGGAGAGCCTGCTGCTGCGCGACGACGAGCAGGTGTGGGCGGACCTCGCGGCGCTGCGCCAGACCGGCGTACGCATCGCGATCGACGACTTCGGCACCGGCTACTCGTCGCTGAGCTACCTGCGGCACATGCCGATCGACGTGCTCAAAATCGACAAGTCGTTCATCGACGACATGGTGCACAGCCGCAAACAACGCGCGCTCGTCTCCGCGATCGTGCAGTTGGCCGACACGCTCGACCTGCGCGTGATCGCCGAGGGCATCGAGGAGCCGGTGCACCGCGAGATGCTGGCGAGCATGGGCTGCCCGTACGGCCAGGGCTATCTCTTCTCACGCCCGGTCAACGCGGCCGACATCTACGGCTGGCTGGCATCCCGCACCAAGGCGGCGCGACCGGCGTAAACCAGCACACGCCCGGCTGCCCGCGGGGGGTGCGGTCGGAGCCGGGCGGTGCGGAATATGGGGGTGCCGAGGATCTGGGGCCAGGTCCCCTCGCGGGGCAATCCTCCCGGTCCGTACTCGGGGTGTCGGTCGGACACGCGGGCGGATCCGACCGCTGGTCGCGGACGGTTCCGGTGACCGCGGGGCGGCACCTCATGTCGTGCTGCCCACCACGTTATGTACGGCAGCCTCTGTGCCGAAACGGGGGAAACCCTTGCGCCAGGCGCGGCGGCGCGTGGTCCGCAGTACAAGAGGATCAAGTTTTCGGCGACGCGCGCTGCGCCGAGTTCCCCGCCGCGGTGTTGTACCGCATGACGAGCGGCCGGAAGATGTCGTCGACGATCGACTGGATCCGTTCGGAGGAAGCCGGCTGCAAGGTCATGAGAATGTCGTGACGCAGAAGCTGGAACGGCAGCGCGAGCACGTCCTCCGGGATCTGCGTGAGGTCTATCTCGCCGCGCTCGTGCGCCCGGTGGAACACCGCGTCGGTCCGTCGTGGGCCGTCGCCGAGCACGCTGAGCACGATGTCCTCCGGGGTGAGTCCGGCGCTGTCATGGAGGCCGGCGAATGTCGCGCCGACGAGCGTCGCGATGTCTTCGCGTCTGGTGTTGATGTCTCCGAGCAGCGCGAGCATGTCCTCGCGCAGATCGCCGGTGTCCGGGATCACCACCGGGTTGAGGTCGCGGTAATGGCGGATGGCGGCGAGCACGAGGTCGCTCTTGTCCGTCCAGCGGCGGTATAGCACCGCGACCCCGGTCTTCGCGCGGTCCGCGACGGACTCCATCGTCAGCTTCGCGAAGCCGGCTTCAGTCAGCTCGTCCCAAGCTGCGGTGAGCAGAGCGCGCTCCAGGTCGGCGCCTCGGCGACGACGTTTGACCGTTCCAGGTTCGACGGAAGTCATGGTTAGCAGTGTAAGAGACGTTTGCCTCTCTTGGCAGAGTGTCGTACCGTGGGGTCAAGGAATGAATCCAACTCTTATTGCGGGTGCGGGTCTGCGGCCATCGGCCCGGCCGTGCTCCGATGCACGACCGAGCGTGAGAGGACTCATGATGTTCGACGTCGTCATCGTCGGTGGGGGGCCCGTCGGGCTCTTTCTCGCCTGCGAACTCAAACTGGCCGGGGTCGACCCGGTGGTGCTGGAACGGCTGCCGAGAGCCAGCCAAGCCGACAAGGCGCACGGGCTCGCCGGGCAGGTGGTGCGCCTGCTCGACCATCGCGGCCTGTTCGAGCGGAGTGGCGGCGGGAGAGCGCCGACGCCTATACCCACTTTCTACTTCGGAGCGATGCCGTTGCCGTTGCACGTACTCGGGCCGGACAACCCGATGTACTTCCTTCGGATCAACCAGCGTGATCTCGAGCGTGTTCTCGGGGAACGGGCCGCCGAGCTCGGCGTCGAGGTGCGTCGGGGATATGAGGTCAGCTCACTCGCGCAGTCGGAGGACCATGTCGATCTCGTCGCCGTCGGCCCCGACGGCGGGCCGGCCGAGCTGAGTGCCCGTTTCGTCGTCGGCTGCGACGGTGGACACAGTCTGGTCCGGAAGCAGGCCGGGATCGCGTTTCCGGGGATCGTCAACGGAGAGGTCGTGTCCCGTACGGCCTTGATCGCGCCGACCGCGCAGTTCACGAGGCCGGCGGCCGGAGGGTCCGGGTACACGCTCGGTCAGCGGGTACGGATTGAGGGGTTCGGCGAGATCGACAGCACCTTCCATCGCACGGAACGAGGAGTCATATCGATCGGGCTGTTCGATCCGGAACACCCGATCATCAACACGATCGAGTGGGAGGAGCGCCCCGCCGGTGACTCCCCCGGCGCCGGCACTCCCATGACGTTGGCCGAGATGGAGGCCAGCATCGAGCGAATCCTCGGCGCGCGGGTTTCCCTTGCTCCGCCGCCGGACGGCTCGCCGACCCTGCTGCGCCGTCTCTGCGGACGGAACACCCGCCTGGCGCAGCGGTATCGCGATCACCGGGTGTTCCTCGCCGGTGACGCCGCCCACGTGCACGCAGCCTCGGGTGGTCCCGGCCTCAACCTCGGGCTACAGGACGCCGCGAACCTCGCGTGGAAGCTCGCGGCCGAGCTGCGCGGTTGGGCTCCAGACCGGCTGCTCGACAGCTACGAGAGCGAACGCAGGGCTCTCGGGCAGCGAGTGTTCATGCAGTCACAGGCTCAGACGGCGCTCATGGCGCCGGGCAGCGCCGTGACCGCCCTGCGGGAGCTGCTCGCCGAGATGTTGTCCGAGCGGGGGAACCTGCGGCTGATCGCCGATCTGCTGGCCGGCAGCGATATCCGATATGACATGGGTGAATCGGATCCGGCCGCGACGACCGGGCGGTTCGCGCCGAGCCTGGACCTGGTGACCGAAGACGGAAGGCCGCGCCGTCTCGCCGAACTCTGCCGGGAAGCGCGCCCGCTGCTCCTGGACCTCTCCGGCGGCACGGAACTCGTAGCGGCGGTGTCGCCCTGGTCCGATCGCGTCGTCCGGGTGGCCGCCCGTACCTCGGCCTCTCCACTCCCCGCGCTGCTCATCCGCCCCGACGGCTATGTCGCCTGGACCGGAACCGATCCCGACGGCCTCCAGGCGGCGCTGGGGCGCTGGTTCGGCGTGCCTTCCGGTGCACCCGAAGCGCCCGAACGAGTCGCGGATGGACGTGCGCCGCACCTGCGCCTCGGCGTACCACGGTGAAGGAACCCCGTGCGGGCGTTGTCGAGTAGCTGGGCAGAACTGAGCACGGTGTAGTGCGGCCGCATCCGGTCTCCGCCGCCGTCCCAGTGTCTCTTCCCCGACGGATACGGAACGCGGCCCATTAAGAGGTGGATGAGCGTCGGGGCGTCACTTCGACGCACCTGTGCGGGGCGCCCCGCGCTCGGCTGAACAATACAGCGTTCGTCAGCGAAACAAGCCAGCCCCGGCTCGAGGGAAGAACTCGGGCGTCGATGAGGGGCCGGGGATCGATCGCATCCCACCGTCTTCGCTCCAGTCCCATTCGATAGCGCGCCGGGCCGTGCCAGGCCGTTCTCGAGCCTTCACAGTAAGGAGTCCTCAATGCCGCGGAACAGAATCGGAAGCACAGACACCGAGCTGCGGACGAGATGGAACGGTCGGCTCATCGGCCTGGTGGTCGTGGTGACCCTGGTGAATTTCGTGGTGGATTCGGCCGTCACCGCTCCTCTGCTCGTCCTCCCGGAGATGCTCGACCATTTCGACACCGACCAGCCTGCGTGGCTCAATGCCACCGCGATGCTGGCGGGAGTGATGTGGGCACCTCTGCTCGGAAAGGGTGCCGACAGCTACGGCACGCGCAGGGTATTGATGCTGACATTGTTGCTCAGCGGCGTGGGCTCGCTCATCTGTGCGGTAGCCCCCGACATCTGGTTCTTCGTGACAGGGCGTGTTCTTCAGGGGGCGTCTCTTGCCGCCGTGTTCCTCTCGGTCGCGGTCGTTCGAGGTGTCTGTGCACCGCATATCGCGATGATCGTCGTGGGGGTGGTGACCTCCAGCTCCGCGGTGCTCAGCATCGCGTCCCGCTTCCTCATCGAGCACCTGGCCACGAAGTTCGGTTTCCAGGTCCTGTTCTTCATCTCGGCCTTCGTCGCGGCCGCGATGGTCGTCATCGTCCGCGCCTTCATTCCCGAATCCCTGAGCAGGACGCCACGCAGGATCGACATCGGCGGTGCTCTCCTCCTCGGCGGCGGTCTCGCCGGGGTGCTCGGCTACGTCAGTCTGGGCTCCGGTCTCGGCTGGCTGGCCGCCGGGCCGTTGGCTCTCCTCGTCGGTGGCGTCACGGCATTGGCGAGATGGTTCCTGGTCTCGAGCCGAAAGCCTGAGCCCTTGATCGATATCCGGAACCTCAGCGGACCCCTCAAACTCACGCTCCTCGTCGTCTTCCTCGGAGCGGGCTCATACCAGAGCATGCTTCAGCTCATTCCTCTCATCGGTGACGTTTCGGCGGATCAGGAACTGGGTTATGGACTGGCCGACCAGGGGTCGGTGGCGCTGCTGCTCGCGGCGCCGGCACTCGGAGTCGTCCTCGGAGGACCGGTGGCCGGATGGTTGGCCGTGCGCATCGGGCCGGCGTCAACGCTGGCGGGAGGAGTGGTGCTCGGGTTGGTGGCGACTCTCGGCATGTTCCTCGGGGCCGCCCAGCTTCCCGTGGCGCTGTGCTCCGCGTTCCTGCTGGGTGTCAGCGTGGGAGCGCTCGGGGCGTCTGGCTTCAACATGGCGGGTGCGTTGGCGTCGGCCGGGCGGCAGGGCATCGTGTCCAGCTTGGTGGTGGTCATGGTCTCGATCGGGTCGGTGGTGTTCGACTTCGTGGGCTCTGCCGTGCTCGACTCGACCGTCGTGGTCGTTGACGGCGAGACAACGAATTCGGCCGTGGGTGTGTTCAGCTATATCGCGATCGCTTCCGCGACGTTCGCGATCGCCGCGATGCTGGCCGTCATGCTCGTGCGAAGCGCGGGCGTGAGCCTCGGTCCGCCGTCGACCGGCCTCAAGTCGCTCGCGGAATGACGAGCCCGCGAAAGATGCCAGAACCCGGCGCTCGATGCCGTCGGGCGCGGACCACGCGGCGCCGGCTCACACGGTGTTCCAGCCGCTGACGGACACCGGGTGCGGGACGAAACCCGCCGTGCGGTGGCATCGTGCCGCGGGTGCCCGCCGCGCGCGTGCGGACCGCCACCACGCCGGAGGCGGGAGCAGCTAGCCCTCCGTCAGGCGGGACGCGAGCTGGGTGCGGGAGCGGACCCCGACCTTGCGGTAGATCCGGGTCAGCGTGGCCTCGACCGTCTTGACGCTCAGGTACAGCTGGGTGGCGATCTCGCGGTTGCTGGCGCCCTGCTGGACCAGCGCGGCGATGCGTGCCTCGGTGGAGGTGAGGCCGGCCTCGGACTCGGCCACCGTCTCGGGGGAGCGGCGCTGTGCGCCGACGGTGAGTGTGGCCAGTGCGCGCTGTGCCCGCTGTGTCCACGGGGTGGCGTGGGCGCGGGCGAAGATGTCGCGGGCGGACTCGATGGCGGCGCGGGCGGCGGCGTAGCGGCGGCGGCGGCGTTCGGCGCGGCCGAGGACCAGCAGCGCGTTGCCCTGGGCGATCGGCTGGCCCAGGTCGGCGAAGGTCTTCGCGGCGGCGGTGGCGAGCGTGGCCGCGGCGGCGGCCTCGCCCTGGTGGACCAGGATCAAGGCCTCGGCGCGGTCGAGTTCGGCGAGCACGCCGCGGGAGCGTTTGAGGCGCTGGGCGGCCTCGCGGGCCTCCGTGACCACCTCGAGCGCGGTCGTCGCCTCGCCGGCGTTGAGCAGCGCGGCGACCAGGTCTCCGTGCCAGCGCAGCGTGGACGGGTCGGTGTAGCCGCGGTCGGCCTCCAGGCGCTGGAGCCGGCGCAGCGTGGCCAGCGCGGCGTCGTTGTCGCCGGTGGCCAGCTGGGCCTGGCCGAGCACGTGCAGGTTGCGGGTCAGGTAGATCATGTCGGAGTCGGCCTCGGAGGAGAGCGCGCCTCGCTCCGCGTAGGACAGTGCCCGGGTGGGAGTGCCGCCGGCCAGTTCCGCCATGGCGAGGGTGTACCAGCTCGGGCCGAGGGGCAGGTCGTACTCCTGGAACAGGCGGGCGGCGCGGGCGGCGTAGTCCAGCGCCTCCCGGGTGTGGCCGTCCCGGCTCGCCACCTCGGCCAGGTTGCGCAGGATGTCGAGCAGCTCCTCCAGCCCGCTGCGCTCGGCCTCGGGCAGCATGCGCAGCAGCTCGGCGCGGGCCTCGGTGAGCCGGTCGTCGAAGAGCGCGAACCGGACGGCCAGGAAGCGCGGCGTCAGGTGCAGCATGCCGCGGCCCGGCTCGGTCGGCACGTCCAGCGCCTCAGCCAGCACCTGCAGGTAGTCGGGGCGGCCGGAGGCGCGCGCCACCTGGGCGACGATCGCCCCGGCCATGCTCTCCACCCAGGTGTCGCCGACCAGCCGGGCCAGCCGGACCGCGGTCTTCGCCTCCCGCTCGGCCAGTTCGGTCTTGCCCTGGTGGTGCCGCTGCCAGGCGAGGCGCAGCCGCAGCGGCGCGAGCAGCGCGGGGTCGTCGCCCGCGTCCGCGAGGGCGGCGGACAGCACCTCCTCCATCACGCCGAGCGACTGGCCGGACGCGTCCAGCACCGCGATGCGCGCGCGGACGCGCTGGGCCGGCGACGCGTCGGCCGCGAACACCGAGTCGGCCGCCTGCACGCACAGCTCCCGGCGGCCCGCGGACGCGGCCGCCTCCGCGGCGGCGACCAGCCACTCCACCCGTTCGGGCTGCATGTCCCCGCCGGTACGGTCCGCGGCGAGCAGGTAGAGGTCGGCGACCAGCCCGGTCGCGCCGCGCTGCAACGCGGTCTCCGCGGCGGACACCAGCGACCGGGCGGTCTCCGCGTCCGGATGGTCGTTGGCGAGCGCGCGGTGCCGGACCCGCTCCACCGGGTCGGACGTGGCCGCGGCGAGCTGCCGGTGCATGGCGGCCCGGCGGTCGGCCGGCGCCTCCTCGGCCAGAACGGTCGCCACCGCGGGCGGCGTGAAGTGCACGACGCCGTGCTCGACGGAGACCAGCCCGGCGGACTCCGCGGCGCGCAGCTCGCGGTCCGCGTCCGGCCGGCCGGCCATCCGCAGCTGGGCCGCGGTCGGCCGGGTGGCGAGCGCGGCCGCGAACAGCGTCTCCCGGACCGCGGCCGGCAGCGCGTCGAGCCGGTCGACCAGCGCGGCGCGGACCTGCTCCGGCAGCCGCCAGGGGCGCCACGGCCGCACCTCGCCGGCCGGCGCGTCGTCGAACGCGAACGCGCCGGCCAGCGCCAGTGCGAGGTACGGATTGCCGCCGCTGTCCGCGTGCAGCCGGGCCGCCGCCCAGTAGGAGAGGCCGTGCGCGTCGAGCAGCGCGCTCAGGTCGTCCGCGGCCAGCGGTGGCACGGTCAGCTCCTGCACCGGCGGCGGGCTCAGGTGCATCACCCGGGTACGCACGGCCGGGCTCTCCGGCGAGCGCTGCGCGATCACGGCGCGGATCGGCCGGTCCGCGAGCCGGCGGCTGGCGTACCCGATCACGTCCGCGGACGCGCCGTCCAGCCACTGCGCGTCGTCGATGATCAGCAGGACCGGCTCCTCGCTGAGCGCCTCCAGGCAGCTCTGCCAGGCGAGCCGGCGGGCCAGTTCGGCGCGCCCGCCCCGGCCGCGGGAGTCGCCGCGCCGGACCAGCATGGTGTCGAACGCGGCGCGCTGCGGCCCGGGCAGCCGCTCCACCACGTCCTGGGGGACCTGGGCCAGCAGCTCGGCCATGCCCGCGTACGGCAAGAACCGTTCGGCCGCGGTGGCGGCGAGCCGCAGCACGCGCCGGCCGCCCTGGGCGACCGCGTCCAGGATCGCGGTCTTGCCGATGCCGCTCGGCCCGGTCAGCACCACGCCACCGCCGGAGCGCAGCCGGCTCTCGATCGCGGCGAGCAGCGCCGCACGCCCCACCAGGGGTACGCCATGGGCCGAGACGTCGGTAGTCAGCGTGATCTCCGAACTGTCGGCGCCCGTCCCCACCAGGCGGGCGCCCTCAACCTTGATCGGCGGGGGCCGCCGATGCGTTGCTGTCGGCGGGCCGGCACCGATGCGTCGCTGCCGGCGATGGCAGCGCGGTCAGCAGCCTGCCGCCGATGGCGCTACAGCTCACACGCAGGCGTCCGGCGGAGCCGATGTCACGGCGGTGCCGGCCGACCGTGGCCTTATGGGCGTACCGGCGCCGGCTGCGGGCTGACCACAGCTTACTCGTCGATCGTGACATTACGTCGTCCCGGCACCGCGCGTGAACTGGCTCGACTCGCGCACGACCAGCTCCGGCTCGAAGATCACCTGCCGGTGGACGTGCGTTTCCGGCTCCGCGGCCTCGTCCAGCAGCAGCTCGGCCGCGGTCCGCCCGAGGCGTTGACGCGGCTGGCGCACCGAGGAGATCGGCACGGCCGCCGCGGCCGCGAAGTCAATATCGTCATATCCGACAAGGGCAATTTCCTCCGGTACGCGTACCCGTTGCCGGGTGAGGCCCTGCAGCACGCCCAGCGCCAGGAGGTCGTTGGCGCAGAACACCGCGGTCGCGCGCGTCCCCTTGGGCGTGCCGAGGATGCGCGCCGCCGCGTCCCGGCCCGCCGCCACGGTCGGGCTCGGCGTCTCACACCGCCGCAGCGCGCCCTCCGGCAGCCCCGCCTCGGCCAGCGCCCGCACACCACCGCGGAACCGGTCCTGCACCTGCGGCAGCGCCCACGGCCCGCCGACGAACGCGATCCGCTCGTGCCCCATCTCGATCAGGTGGCGCAGCGCCTGCTCACCGCCGTGCACGTCGTTCACCGAGACCGAGCAGATCTCCGCGCGCGGCGACACCCGGTCCAGCAGCACCACCAGCACGCCGCGCTCGCGCAGCCGCAGCAGCCGCGCGTTCGCGTCGTCGACCGGGGTGATCAGCACGCCCTGCACCCGCTGCTCCTCCAGCAGGTCCAGGTAGGCCGACTCCTTCGCCGCGTCACCGTCGGAGTTGCAGAAGATCACCGGCAGCCCGGCCGGCCCGGTCGCGTCCTCCACGCCCTTCGCCACGTCGGTGAAGAACGGGTTCGCCACGTCCAGCACCACCAGGCCCAGCGAGCGGCCCCGGCCGCGGCGCAGCTGGCGGGCCGACTCGTTCGGCACGAAGCCCAGCTCGGTGATCGCGTCCAGCACCCGGAGGCGGGTGCTCGGTGCGACGATGTCCGGGCGATTGAGCACATTGGAGACCGTGCCCACCGACACGCCCGCATGCGTCGCCACGTCCCGGATGCTGATCGTCGGACCCGCCACCTGCATCGACCACCCTGGCTTCGCTCACCCCTGCTGGGGAAAGCGTCAGGATACTCTGAGAGCCGCCTCGGTGACCTCCTGTGCGCACCCCCAGGACATCGTCATCCCGGCACCCCCGTGGCCGTAGCAGTGCACCACGTTCCCGGCCCGTTCCAGCCGCGGGCCACCGCGCCGGGTGGGCCGCAGCCCGATCCGCTCGCCGAGCACGCGGGCGCCGCGGAGCGCCGGCTCCACCTCGGCGCACCGGGCCAGGATCGCCGCCGCCCCGGCCGGGTCCGGCGTCAGGTCGCCGCGGCCCTGCTCGAACGTGCCGCCGAGCACCACGTCCCGGCTGCGCGGGTGAATGTAGAGCGACCTCGACTCGTCGCGGACCGACACGGTGAGCCCCGGGTTCTCCACCAGCACGACGTGGCCGCGCGCCGGCTCGACCGCGTCGTCGCCGGCCAGGTCGCGGGCGGCCAGCCCGGTGGCGTTGACCACGGTGCCGGCCACCTCGTCCAGCGACGCCACCCGGCGGCGCTCGATCCGCAGCCCCTGCGCCAACCACGCCAGATAGACCGGCATCTCCACCAGCGGGGCGGTGAAGTGCAGCACCTGAAGGCCGTCCTCCTCGGTCAGCCGCGCGTCGCCGGCCGCCTCGGCCCACCACGGCAGCGCGTCGACCGGCGTGCGCAGCAGCATCCTCGTCCGCCGCAGCAGCACGCCCGGCACGTGGTTGCGCGCTTGCCGGGTGAACTCGTCGTAGGCGACCGCGGACCAGCGCAGCACGCGCGCGTCCGGCTCCTGGTGCGTCGGGTACCACACCGCCGCCGCCACCGTCGACACCGTCTCCTCCACCGGGTCCGCCGCGACCACCGTCACCCGCGCGCCCGCCTCCCGCAGCCGCCACGCCGCCGTCAGCCCGATGATCCCGCCACCCACCACCGTCACATCCGTCATGAGGTCATCGTGTGGGCTGCCGGCCGTACCGTCGAATAGCTTCTGGAACAGCGGCGATAAGTTGGGCTTATGGGGGATCGGCTGTCCGGCGCGGACCTGGACCGGCTGCGGTCGTTCGGCGTGCTCGCCGAGGAACTGCACTTCACCCGCGCCGCGCGGCGCCTGCACCTCACGCAGCCCGCGCTCAGCCAGCGGATCGGCGCGCTGGAGCGGCAGCTCGGGGCGCGGCTGGTCCGGCGCGACCCGCACGGCTGCACGCTCACCGAGGTCGGCGCGCAGGTCGCGGAGGAGGCGCGCCGGCTGATCGCGGAGGCGGACGCGACCGCCGCGCGCATCCGGGACGCGGCCCGCGGCCAGGACGGACGGCTGCGGCTGGCCTACACCCGGTCCGCGCGCGGCGGCCGGGTGGATGCGCTGATCCGCGCGTTCCGCCGGGCATATCCGCAGGTCGAGGTGGTGCCGGAGACCGGCTGGACCGCGCCCAACGTGGCCGGGCTGCTGGCCGGGCGCTTCGACGCCGCGTTCGTGCGCCCGCCGCTGGACGAGCCGGCGCTCATCTGCGTACACGTCGACGACGAGGAACTGCTCTGCGCGGTACCCGACGGCCACCGGCTCGCGCGGCGCCGCCGGGTCAGCCGCGCCGACGTGGCCGGCGAGCCCGCCGTGATGTGGCCCCGGGAGAACGGTCCCGGCATGTTCGACCGGACGATCGCGCAGGTCTGGCCGGACGGCGGCCTCCACCTGGTGCGCCACGAACCGGACGACGAGCAACTGCTGCGCGCGGTCGCGGAGGGCAGCGTGATCGCGGCGGTGCCGGCCGGCCGGGCACGGGCCTTGAAGGTCCCCGGGGTACGCCTGCGCCGGTTCACCACCCCGGTCCCGACCGTGGAGATCGGCCTGGCGTTCCCGCGCGACCACGCCACTCCGGCCGCCGACCGGCTGCGCGAACTGCTGGTCCACCACCCGCCGTGGCCGGCCTGAGCCCTCAGCCGGATCGGCGCCGCTGCCCGAGCGCCGCGCGCATGGTCGTCACACACGCCGCCCGCGCCGCGTCCACCCGCTCGCGCGTGTAGTGCAGCCCGAGGTTCATCTCCTCGTCCGTGCTGCGCACCGGCTTCCGCCACGCCGCGCTCATCTGCCGGCCGATCTCCTCCCTGGCCTCCTCCGTGAGATGCCGGTACGCCGCGGCGACCTCGGGCGCCTCGATGTCGAGCAGCGCCTGGTGGAACGCGAGCCGCGAGTAGATCCGGCTCACCTCCTCGGTGAGCTGCTGACGCCCCTCCAGCGTGCCCGGCCGCCGCCGGATCCGGTACGGCATCTCCGCGAAGTCCTCGACCACGCTCAGCGCCTCACCGAACGCCAGCGCACGTCGCTCCCGGCGGGCGGCGCGCTGGTTCAGCCCGTACGTCAGCAGCGCGATCAACGCCGCGCCGAGGATCGCGATGACCGGTGCCAGCACCGCCGTCTGCGCGGCCGTCCACGTCATGCTGCGGTCTACAGTCCGGATTCAGCTCTCGTGCAGGACGTCGATGATTCTTCCAGCCCCGGCGGGATCCCACTGATCCGGCCCCGCGCCGAACAACCGGTTCATCCCGTTCTGACACCGCAACTCGGCGAAGGTCTCCCGGTCGCATCGCCGCAGCCAGCCCAGCGCGCCACGATAGGCGTCCGGGAACGAGGCCGCCGCGCGGTAGACGTGGTCGGGCACGGCGTACAGCAGGCATTCCAGCAGGTACGACGGAGCGGCGGCGTGGTCGAGCCCGGCCAGCGCCCGCACCCGCTTGATCGTCCGGACGGCCGCCTTGAAACGCCCACCGGTGCGCACGTCCTTGGCATCCCCGTTGCGCCGGTGCTGCTTCGGAAAGTTGACGATCGGCCGGCCGTCGTGGTCGCGGAAGAAAACCCCCTGCTGGTACGCGCCCGCGCCGCGAACCGGATACCGACGGTGCTCCGTGGCCACCAGCACGTCGACCATCTCGCCGAGCAGCGTGCCCGGCTCATCGACGTTGAGGCAGCGGCGCCCCATGTGCACGGGGAAAGACTCACCCAGCGTGGCCAGCACGTGATCGCGGAAACCCGCCCAGCTCGCGTCCGGGTTCTTGAGCATGAGGACGAGGTCGATGTCGCTCGCGGCCCCCACGGAGGTGTCGTTCACCCGCGAGCCCTGCCCGAAAACCTCGTAGTCGCACCCGTCCAGCAGCGGGGACCGGCCCAATGCCGCGCGCAACTGGGCCTTCGCCTGCTCGACCAGGAAGGCGTCGTCCTGCGCGCCCCGGACGGCCGCAAGCTCGTCGGCGATCGCGCGATTCGTCCGCCACCGCCCGGCCGGACGCCCACACCCCACCGGCGCCCGCACCACCACGGCCGTCATCGGCCGGCGCACCCGCGCGAAGTCCTGCTCATGACGTCGATTATGCCCCCGCCGACCCAGGCACCCGGACCGACGCACACCGATGAACGCGCCCGAGCCCGCCGTACCGTACCGCCGGCTTCAGCACATCGACCGGCCGGCACCGCCGGCAATCCTGGATGGTGCCACGGCAGGCCCGGCGCCGGTGACTCGGTATCGATAGTCACCCACGTGGTGACCCAGACGTCAAAAGGCCCCATCTTCATCGATTGAAGATGGGGCCTGAGCTGGTGGGCGATACTGGGTTTGAACCAGTGACCTCTTCCGTGTCAACTAGGTACAGATCTTGGCGGGAACTTGGCGTATTGCTATACGTCCTGGTCACCACGCTGGTCGCCGTAGGTCTGAGGTGGTCCGCCGGGGCGGACTTCGCAAGACCGTCTCCCGGGATTCTCCCAGACGCGGCGCAACCGGCGTCCCCACGCGGGACCCACCCGTCTCTGAGGGCTTCCCGTCGTGCAGGCTCTGCCATACCGGGGCCGTGCCCGCGACCGAACAGTTTTGTGTGCCTCTGCGGGCGGGGGCGCTCTTTGCTCCCGCCCGCAGAGGCACGTTTCACCGTTTGGTTGGGGGTACGGGTCTGGTATCCCATCGGGTGCGCGTCGGGCAGCTCTCCGGGTGGGCATCCCAGAGTGCCGGGGTCCAGGGGCAGCGCCCCGGCCGCCGGAGGCGTGCTCCGGGTCGTAGGGCCGGAGGCCCTGCCCGCCGGAGGCAAGGTTCTTCGGGTGGCCGGCTGCTCGTACTTCCAGGCGGGCCGACCACCGACTATCTCGTGTCTGGCCCGAAGCCCGGTCATGTCCTCCGCGACGGTGGCCGGGCTTCGTTGCGTCCCGCGCGGGTCGCGCGTCCCGGCTGCCGCCCGCCGAAGCCGTAGGCGAGAGGCGGGCGGCGTTGCCAGGAGTCACGCGTGCGGCCCGCTCGCGGGCCGCCTTGAAGACGTACAGAAAGTTCTCACCGTATGCTGACGGCTGTGCCTGCCGACCCGGACGCTGAGTGGTGGACCACGAGTGACGTGGCCGCTTACCTCGGCGTGCGGGTTGCGACGGTGGCTAGCTACCGGAAGCGCGAGCAGATGCCCGCCCCAGATATGACCGTGGGCCGGACGCACGTGTGGCGCCCAGCCCGGGTGATTGCCTGGCATGAGAACCGGCCTCGACCGGGGGTCGGTGGTCGGCCGGCCAACGTTGCGTCCGACGTGTCCAGCTCTACGCAGCCAGCGCCTTAAGCTCGTCCAGGTACTCTGCGGTGGCCTTCTCGTCGGGGTATCGCTCCCTCAGCGTGGCGGCCAGGTCCTGGGAGACCATGAGAAGTGACGGGATCGACCGCCGCTCTCCCTGTAGGGCTTGACGGCCCAGAAGGACGGCTCCCTCCAGGTCCCCCGATCGGGCGGTGGTTACTCCGAGCGTGATGCGGGCTTCGGCGATCCGCATGGGCTTGTGCTCAGTGCCGTTAGGGGCAGTTGACGACCGGATTACCTCATGGGCGTAGAGGGAAGCCAAGTCGTCTTCTCCGAGCGTGCGGTAACAGTCCATGGCGTAGAAGTCGAACTTCGCAGGGTCAACCACGAAGTGGTGGTCCAGGTCTTCGGGGAGCGGCAGGCCTTCTAGCAGCTTTCGCCCGCTTTCGAGCGCAAGCTCCACCTGACGGCGATCCTTCAGTCTTGCCCATGCCTTCGCCCGCTGTCCGGCAAGTTGAACGGCTACGCCTTGGTGCGGTGCAGCGGCAGCGCCTGCCTCAGCAGCGGCCACGACGCCGGGGTAGTTGCCCTGGGTGAGGTTGTACCAGGCCCGCATCTCATGCGCCCAGCCGATGATGCCAGCGTGTTCCGCTTCGCCGCCGAGGGAGAGTGCGGCCTGGCGGGTCGCCTCAGAGTCCCGGCGCTGACCCATGTCGTACTCAACGCACCCGATCAGCAGTGCGACAGTTCCCGCGAGCGAAAGAACCTCGCGGTGCTGCTTGAGGGTCAGCCGCTGGTCGAGAAGTCCAGTGATCCGCTGAAGCCATGCTTTGCCTTCGATGTGAAGCTGTTCCGGCGCCGCGTACGGGTACTCGCAGCAGAGTCGGTCCGCCGTGATCTTCAGCGCGTCGAGAGTTGCCGGTGACACGTCGGATCGCCGAACCCGGGCAAGCAGTTCCACAGTATCGAGGCCGCTGCCGTTGAGCAGTTCCCCCTCGACGTCCCGCTGACTCTGCCGAGGAAACATTGCAGCCGTGACGGTCCCGAAGGTCTGGGCGATGAGCGGCTTGTAGAACTCGTCGGGCTCCGAATCGCCACTTTCCCAGCGCTTCCAGCTTCGGAGGAGGCTGGCGTCGCTGGGCAGCTCCCTCGCTGAGTGCAAGCGCAGGGCCTTCACCGCTTCTGGCTGAGACCAGCGGCGGGCGAGACGCTCGTTGCGGATGCGACGCGCCCACGGCGGTCGCTGCTGCTCGCGTACTGCCTCGTCGGCCATGGGGCCAGTATCGCTCGGATCGGACGCGGGTGGCGATGGGGACAAGGTCCCGTCCCCACGCTGACACCTGTTTTTCATCGACGCACTCCTAGATCGTTGGATTTAGATCAGTCGAGCTAAAGCACACCCGGATGGGTGGGCTCCCTACGTATTGCCGAGTACTAACTGAGTTAGTACTTTGAAGCTATCGAGACAACTGGGATCGAGGAAGGAGTGAGTCGATGAGAGGACTGTTCGGAGGTGCGAAACCCGCGTCGATCGCTGTTGTGGAGCCTCCGGTGTCGCAGTCGTATACGCGGCGTGCGCGGATCACGTTCCTCGTGGCCGTGCCGGTCCTGTTCGTGGCAGCGCTGGCGGTGTCGTCGCCGTCGATGTCGCTGCCGTGGGCGCTGCTCGTGTCTGCGGCGTTCGGTCTGCTACTCGGCGGGGCCGGGGCGGTGTTGGTCGCGGTCTGGCCGGTGCTGCGGGTGCTGTGGTGGTGGTCGTTGGAGATCGCCACCGGCGGTGTTCTGCTCGGGGCCTTTTCGGCTTTGGCGCACGTGAGTCATCTGCTGGTCGCGTGCGGTGTGTTCGGCGCTGCTGCGGTCGGGGTGGTTCTTGTACGGCCGGCGCGGCGGTGGTTGTCGCGGTGGGCGTGGTGCGTGATCGACCGGCATCGGCTGCGGGTGTTCTTCACCGCGTTGGTGAAGGCGACCGGGACGCAGAACGCAGGTCTGCTGCCGCTGGTGTTGTGGGCGTGCCCGACTCCGGCGGGTGAGCGTGTGTGGGTGTGGCTGCGGCCGGGCCTGGACATCGCGGCGCTGGAGGCCAAAGCAGGCCGTCTCGCGGTGACGTGTTGGGCGCGTGAGGCCCGGTTCGTGAAGGCGTCACGGAGGTACGCGGCGCTGATCCGGGTGGACATCACCCAGCGTGATCCGCTGCGGTTCACGGTGCCGTCTCCGCTGACGGGTCTGATCCCGGCGACATTCGAGCGGCCTGAAAGTCCGGTTCTCGGCCCGGTGGTGGGCCTGGACCTGGACGACATTCCCGAGCCGGTCGACGAGGGCTCGTCGCGTCGCCGCTGACACAGATGTGAGGCCCGGCAACGGTGCCGCGCCTATCGGGAGCCCGTCCGGATGACGGCTTCCACCTATCGATCAAGGAGTAAAGGGCATGGCAAACGAAACCACGATCACGGTCGTCGGGAACTTGACCGCCGATCCGGAGCTGCGCTTCAGCGCGCAGGGCACGGCGTACGTGAAGTTCTCGGTGGCGTCGACTCCGCGCATGTTCGACCGTCGGTCGGGCGAGTACAAGGACGGCGAGCCGCTGTTCCTGAACTGCACGGGCTGGCGTGAGATGGCCGAGCACATTGCCGAGTCTTTGACTCGCGGCGCCCGTGTGGTGCTGGTCGGCCGGCTGCGGCTGTCGCGGTGGGACACGCCGGAGGGCGAGAAGCGCTCCGCGTATGGCCTGGAGGTCGACGAGATCGGCCCGTCGCTGCGGTTCGCCACGGCGAAGGTCCAGAAGCTGTCCCGTAGCCGTACCAACGGTGGCGGTGACGGGTTCGCGCCGGAGCGGGTGTCGGAGGAGCTTGCCTCCGCCGAGCCGCCGTTCTGAGGTGGTGTGCCGTGAGGACTTCACCTGCGCAGCCCGTGCCAGGCAGTAGCAACCCGGTATCGCTGATTGAGCGGTTCGCGTTGCTCGGTGGCGAGTCGATCACCTGGGTGATTGATGAGATGGCGGCGTTTTCTACCACCGCCGGTGACAAGGAGACCCAGGAGCTGTTCTCCGAACTGCTGCGGGATCTGCGGACGGTGACGTAATGACGGTAGAGAACAGCGCGCGTCTCGATCCGCGGGTGATGCTCGCGCATATCGCGCTGGCCACGGACCTGCCGACGCCTCGGCAGATCATTTTCTACGGTGACATCGGCCCTGGTGTGCTGGCGCTGACCTGCGACCGGCTCGCTGATGGTCAGGCGTGGGCCTCCTACCTCGGTGCCCCCACGGATTCCCGAATCACGAACGGTGTTCGCTACCTCAAGACCGGCCAACTCACCTGGGGTGGCTGGGACCTGCATCTCCACGCCAGCGAGCCGGTCACCGTCGACCGTCCGCTCGACCAGGCAACCACCGGTCAGTTACACCGGATCGCGCAGTCGGGCGGCGAAGGCATTGCGGTGGGTGATCCGCTGTGACATCTCCGCTGAGGCTTGTCCCGGACGGTGAGCTGGCGTGGCCGGGCTTGTCGGTGTTCGACCCGGTGTACATCGGGGTGGACGAGTTCGGCCTGCCGACGTCGGTGTCGCTGATCGAACGGAACATGCTGATCGGCGGTGAGCCGGGCGCGGGCAAGTCGAGCCTGGTCAACACGATCGTCGCGCACCTGGTGCTGTCGCATGACTGCGATCTGGTCCTGATGGACCCGAAGCAGGTCGAGATGTGGCAGTGGCAGAAGTCGGCGAAAGTGTTCGTCGGCCCGGACATCGTCAAGGCGATCTCGGTGTTGCGGCGGCTGCAAATCCTGATGGACAAGCTGTACGAGCAGCTTCGCCGCTGGGACCGTCGCAAGATCGAGCGCGGTGACGCGTTCCGGCCGATCGCCCTGGTGATCGATGAGCTGGCGTACTTCTCCGCCACGGTGGGTGACAAGAAGCTGCGGGAGCTGTTTTCCGAGCTGCTGCGGGATCTCGTCGCCCGGGGCCGCGCGGTGGGCATCATCGTCATCGCCGCGACCCAGCGCCCGTCGTCGGACATCATCCCGACGTCGCTGCGCGACCTGTTCGCCTGGCGGTTCGCGGGACGGTGCACGACCGACGCGTCGTCGGACATCGTGCTCGGCCGTGGCTGGGCGGACAAGGGCTACACCACCACAAGCGTCGACCCGAACAACCGTGGCCTCGGGCTGCTGCTGGCCGAGGACGGTGTTCCGGCTCTGGTCAAGCCCGCCTATCTCGATGACTTCGAATGCGCCCGTATCGCTGCGTACGCCGCGATGCTGCGCGCCTCGGATATCCCGGTCTCCGTCCGGATGCCGGTAGCCGCTTAATCCTGAGAGGGAGGGATTCCTCCATGTCCAAGCCCCGACCGATTCCCACCACTGGTGTCCCGGCGCCTCGGGTCATCCACTACGTCACCCCGGCCGTTCCGGCGGACGTGGCGCACCTGACCCCGGCGCAGATCGAGGACTACCAGGCCCGGTACGTCCAGTGGCGTTTCCGGCAGGCCGCGATCGCCGAGCGGGACCGCAGGGCGCGCATGGCCTACCTCGGGTTCGGCGTCACGGCCGGCCTCGGTGTGCTCGGCGCGCTCAGCTTCGCCGTCTGGCAGATCGTTCACGCCGTGAGCTTCCTCGGCGTGCTGGCGATTCCGGCCGTGCTGCTGCTCGCTGGTGGCGCGCTGTGGGGCGGTCACCGCTGCATCACGGTGATTCAGCACTGGCACTGACTGCTTCGGCGAGAGCACCCAACTCCATCTGGATCGACGGCACCGGCTGAAGGCCTAGGAAACCGGACCGGCACCGCCGACCACTAGCAACCGATTCCCGTCTCAAGGAAAGGAGCCGGCACGATGCAGGCTACCCCGAAACAGACCCACGTCCCTGCGCGCTGGCCCGTCGATCAGCTCCGGAAGCTCTGGGGACAGAGCCCGGCGGACGCGGCCAACCACTACGGCGAGCTTCTGCTGGCCCGAGGCCGCGCGGAGAACGAGCGGCTCGCCGCCACGGCGACCACGGTCGAGGATGACGGTCCGTGTGGGGACCCGATCGACGCGTACCTGTCGTGGCATCAGGAGCGGGAGGAGAAGAAGCTCTCCGCTGAGGTCATGCGCAGCGCGGCGCTGTACCTGGTCCGGCATGGCTGGATTCAGGGCGCCTACTACGATGCCACGTCCGGGGTGTTCACTCCTGCGGCGTGCATGGTCGGCGCGATCGCGATGGTCTGCTACGGCGGCCCGTGTGAGCAGCCGACGGAGATGTTCGACGAGCCCGGCTTCGCCGCGTTCGAGACGTCTCTTCTCTACCTCGACCGGTACCTGATGGACCGGTTCGAGCTGGATTCGTTCACCTTCAACGACACCAAGGGCCGTACCGCCTCGGAGGCGATCGGCGCTCTCCTCGTGGCTGCGGAGCACTACGCCCCGCAGACGACGCACCCTACCGGGACTACCGGCGGTGCGGCATGAGGACGAACAGTGTCAAGCGCCGTTTGACGCCCCGGCGCCGTACCGCCCGGCTAGTCCTGCGGTTCGTGGCAGGGCTTTCCCTGGATGGTCGCCGTCACAGCAACGCGACGTTCTGGCGTCGTGGCACCCGCCGTGTCGGCGTCCCCGCCTACCTCGTCACCTGGCGCTGGTGGGCTCTGGCCGCCGGTTGGCAGCGGGCATTGATCCGTCTGTCCGCCGTGGCCGTAACGGTGCTGCTGCTCGCGCTGGTGGTGGTCTTCTGATGGCTGCCAACGCGACACCGCGCAAGCGGAGCAAGCGCAACCGTGAGAACAGCGAGTTCGACGCGTTCACCCGCCGCATCATCCGGGCGTTCGCCCGTCGTGTGGCCGGCGGCGACATCGAGGCCCTTCCGGCCTTGCTGCGCTTGCAAAACGCCGTCGACTCCGCCGTCGAGGAGGCCGTCAAGGGACTTCGGTCCGGCGACCGGCCGTACTCGTGGCAGGACATCGCGTCCCGGCTGGGTGTGTCCCGGCAGGCGGCGCAGATGCGTTTCGGCAAGCGCTCGGAGCGCATCGCCCTGGACGAGCGGCTCGTCCGCGAAGGCCTGGGCGTGTCCGTGGCGACGCTCGTTGCGGTGTTCGCCGATCACTTCCCTGGTAGCCCGATGCCGTCTCGGTGTCCGGGCTGCGGCTACCGCTACCCCGACGGGGTGACGGACTGCCCAACCATGATCACTATCCGTCCGGTCTTGTACCGCCGACGTGGGGAGGACCCGACAGCAGTCAAGACCCTGACCGCAGATCAGCACGCAAGCCTGCACGACCCGAAAGCGGCCCGGAAGTCCAGGGCAGCAGCGGCTCGGCAGGCCAAGGCGCCGTGTCCGAACCGCGAACCAGAACTAACCCTGTTCGACAACCTCGGCGGAGAGGACACCACGCCATGACCACGCACGAGTTCGACTACCGCAATTTCCAGTTCGAGGACGCCGTCAACTACGGGCTCGCGTGCGTAGACGTGCAGCTTGCCCGGGTGGACACGAAAGCGTCGATCCTGTTCGGTCTCGCGCTTGCCGCGCTGACCGGTGGCGCAGCCATCGTGGTACAGGCCCGCTTGTCGGGTCCGGCCCTCGCCGTGGCCGTCCTGGTCGCGTTCGAGATCTGCGTCGCGTTGCTACTTCTGGGAGCGGCCATCCGGCCCGACCTGCGCGGTAACTTCGGGTTCGTTCGCTGGGCGTCCGCACGGTCGGTCGATGACCTCCGTCAGGACATGTTCGACACGGCCCCGAACCGGGACTGCACCGAACAGCTCTGGCTGCGGGCGCGAAGCGTTCAGCGCAAGTACCGGCGTGTCCGCCTGGCCGTCGACATCCTCGGCCTGGCCCTGGCGACCACTGTCGTCGCTGCCCCTGTCGCAGTCCTCAACGGCGCGAGCTGAAGGGGCTGTCATGACTGAGTACACCAACAGTAAGCACCGTAAGCCCGGAATTTCCAAGACTGGGGTTCCGCAGTTCTCCTATCACTACTTCGTCTCTTTCAAGCACGACGTGCCGGACGGGATCGGCTTCACCAACATGGAGCTGACCATGGCGAGGCCGATCCGTGATCTCGACCTCGTTCGACAGATCGAGACACGGCTTCGCCGTGACGGGTACGTCAACCCGCTGGTGCTGGGCTTCGCCCTGATGCGGGACGGCTCCGCTACGCGGGGTGAGTGCTGATGAAGCCTCAATCTGGTGAGCCTCGGCTCGCTCTGTACGCCTCCTGGGCGGTGCTCGCGGCGAGCTTCGGCTTGTCGGCCTCGTCCTGGATCGCTTTGGCACGGGTGGCCGGCTTCAACGATGAGCTGACCATTCCCGGTGCGGGTGTCACCCTCGCTTCGGCGTGGCTGATGCCGGTCGCCGCTGACGGCTATGTCGTCGTGGCCCTGGTGCTGTGGATGGCGCCGGTACCCGAGCGGGTAGCTGCTTTCGCCCGCTGGAACACCTACGCCGCTGCCGGTGTAGGCATCGTCGCCCAATCCGCATACCACTTCCTGTCCACCCTCTCTACCAACCAAGAAGCCTGGCGTGTGGGCCTGGCCGCGTTCGTCGGTGCTCTACCGCCGATTTTCGCGGGCCTTGCCGTCCACATGCGGGCTCTCCTGCGCCGGGAAAGCGGCACCAGCACCATTGCTGCTGACTCCGGGCCCACGCCGAAGTCCACGGCGACTCACGCCGCGATGGACTCCACCGAACCTGTACATCCCGCCGCCGCGCCTGCCGAACCCGGCAGCCGCCCGGCCACCGATAGCCCACCCGCTGCCCCGGCACGCCCGAGCAGCCCAGTAGAACTCGCTCCGATTCCGGCCCCCGGCCCGGCTGACTCTGCACCTGATAGCACCACCGCAGCGCCAGCTACGCCCCACACGGTAACCGTCCCGGCCCCTACCGTCACGCCTGCGCTTCTCGCGACCCGCAAGCCGAGCCCGCGCCCGGCTGGGCCGCTGGCACCGTCCCCCGCCGACACTTCTGTCACCGAGCGGGACGCTGCACAGCCGCCGACACCGGATGTCGACCCGGCGTTGCTGGCGCAGGGAACGCGTTTCGCCCAGCGGTATCGAGCCGAGCACGGCGAACCGATCAACGCGGCGAAGCTGGCCGCCCGCCTTCAAGTCAATTCTCGTGAGGCGGCGCGTGTCCTCCGCGCGCTGGAGTCCGTGAATCCGAGCGCAGTCCGACCGGCTGTCAACGGCCGACCCGTCGCACCAGGTGATCTGTCTCGACGCTGAGCGTCACGCCCGAAGCCTCACCGCTTCGGGCGTGGCCCCGAACGCCGAGCCCACACTGACCGACCACTCAAGAGGAGCGCCGATGACCGCGACAGCCGACCTCGGGTCGGAGCAGACGCTCCGGCTTGAGTGGCTGTCCCGTTTCACCGACATCCGCAACCAAGCGATCGCCCGCGCCGCCCGCCCGGACTACGAGGACTGGCTGGAGCACGTACGGCCGGCCGCCGGATGCACCCGCCCGATCCGCCTGTCCGGCTCCATGGCCACGATCGACGCGGGCACCGGCCGTCTGCTGCACGAGACCTCCACGGCCGGCATGCCCGACGGGATGCTCTACAAGCCCTGCGGCAACCGGCGTGAGCGGGTGTGCCCGCACTGCTCGGCCCGGTACAAGCGCGACGCCTACCAGGTCGTCAAGACTCTCATGGTCGGCGGTAAGGGCGTCTCCGAACAGGTCGCTACGCACCCAGCGGTCTTCCCGACCTTCACCGCACCGAGCTTCGGCGAGGTCCACACCCGCTACGTCGAGCGGCACACCTGCCGCGACCGGCGCCTGTGCGACTGCCGCCCGGAACCGTGCCATGCCCGCCGCAACCCGACCGTGTGCCCGCACGGCGTGCCGATCGTCTGCTTCGCCCGCCACGAGTCCGCCGACCGGCGGCTCGGCACCCCACTGTGTGTTGGCTGCTACGACTATGACGGTCAAGCGGTCTGGAACGTGATGTCCGGGGAGCTGTGGCGGCGCACCACCATCACGATCCGCCGCCGTCTGCGCCAGCTCGCCCAGGCTCGCGGCCTCACCGGCGTCACCACGACCACGATCGGGCAGGACGGCCAGGTCCGCACCCGGCGTGTCTCCCCGGTCCGCGTCACGTACGGCAAGGCCTCGGAGATGCAGCGCCGCGCAGTCATCCACTTCCACGTCATCTGCCGCCTCGACGGCATCGACCCCGCCGACCCCACCGCCGTCGTCCCGCCCCCTGCGGAACTGGACGCACAGGATCTCAAGCAGGTCATCGAGGACGCGGCCCGGTCGGTGGAGTTCACCACGCCCCCGCACCCGGCCAACCCTGACGGCTGGCTCATCCGCTGGGGCGACCAACTCGACGTCAAGCTCATCACGGTCGCCGCGAACGGCGAGATCACCGACGAACAGGTCGCCCGGTACCTGGCCAAGTACGCCACGAAATCCACCGAGGCCACCGGCTACACCAGCGCCCGCCTCGACCGCACCGACCTCGGCACCCTCGACCTGTATGCCACTCACCCGGAGCGGCTGGCCTACGCCTCCTGGATGCTCGGCCGCTACGCCGACTGGCGACGGCTACGCCGCTGGGCGCACCAGTTCGGCTACGGCGGCCACCCCTTCACCAAATCCCGCACTCACCGTGTCACCTTCAGCCTTCTTCGCCAGGCACGCCGCGACTACGTCCGCGCGCTCACCACCGGCCCCGAATCCTCCGGCCGGCTACCGGAGCCCCCGACGACCCTGGTCGTGAGCTTCCTCGAATTCGTCGGCTCCGGCTGGCTCACACCCGCAGACGCCATGCTCGCCAACACCTCCGCAGCGCTCGCCAGAGAGCACCAGCAAGCCGCCCGGCAGCATCTGGCGGCCCTGGCCGCGTAGCGCGAAACACCGTCAATTCCAGCTTGACGCTTGACGTAGGAGGACTGGCTTATGGGTGGCGCGGAATCCGCCCGCCTGACGTTTTATCTGGCCGCAGAGGTGGCGGAGCAGCTTCGCTGCTCGAAGTGGTGGGTCGAGGAGCAGGCGCGCAAGCAGCGTATTCCTTACTGCCGAATCGCTGGCGGCTTCCGTTTTACGGACGATCACATCGCGGAGATCGCCCGGCTTCTGGAGGTGCGGCCGACCCGGGAGGCTGAGCCGCTGCCGCGTTCGGTTCCTCGCGCGGTGGGCGAACTGCGGTCGTCGGCTTCGACTCGGCTCGCCGCCCGTGCGCCTCAGCGTGCCCGGCGGACGTCACCGCGACCGGCCGCCGCGTAGGGGGTTGGTGGGACATGGGATACGCGGAAAAACGCGGTGACTACTGGCGTGGCCGGTACAAGGTCGGTCCCGGCAAGTACGACACCGTGAAGCACCCGGACGGGTCGGCCGTCCGCTTCCGCACGCGCAGGGAGGCGGAGACAGCCGCGAACGACGCTGAGGCCGCGTTGCGTGCGGGGCGGCGGCGCGCGGGAGCGTCGGGCAGGATTCCGTTCATCGACTGGTCGAACGATTGGTACGACAGCCAGGATCTGGCGGATTCGACCATGCAGAACTACCGGCGCCGGTTGGAAGAACACCTGCTGCCTACGTTCGGTGAGATGCTGCTCGTGGATATCACGGCTGCGGATGTGGCCCGGTGGGAGAAGGCAGAGAGGGCGGCAGGCTACGCGGCGGCGAGCATCCGCTCCTGGCGGGCACTGCTACATCTGTTACTGGCCGATGCTCTCGATGAGGGCCGTATCGCGGTGAACCCGGCGGCACGGCGGAAGGGGCGGGGCCGTCGCACGGGCCGTTCTCGCGGTCCCGGCTCGGCGCGGGCGATCACGTCCGCCCTGGGCGTGCTGCTCATCGCCGAGCGTGCGGCGCTGCTGTCCGGCCGCGACGCCGAGTTCGTCCGGGTGGTGACGTTGGGCTTCACCGGGCTGCGCTGGGGCGAGTCGGTCGGCCTGGAGCCGGAGTACGTGACCCGGGAGGGCATCGACGTGCAGTGGCAGCTCTACGAACTCGACGACGGGTCGTTCACCAGGGTGCGGCCCAAGAACGAGTCGACGCGGCTGGTCTACGCCCCGGAGTGGCTACTCCTTCTGCTGCGGGAGCATCTCGCGGATACCGCACCTCGGGCGTGCTCGTGCCACGGGCGCCGGTACGTGTTCAGTGGGCACCGTCCGACGAACAACGCTGCCCGGCAGACGGGGCCGACGCTGGCGGAGGTGGCTCGGCTCGCCGGGGTGTCCGTCGGCACCGTCTCCGGCGTGCTGAACGGCCGTACCTCGGTGGCCGAGCAGACACGCGACCGCGTGAAGCGGGTGATCGATGAGTTGGGTTACGTCCGTGGTGCGGTCACCGGTGAGCTGGCACCGCACTCCCGCCGCAACGGTTTCGCTACGTGGGTCTTCCGCCCGGCGGCGAGCGGCCGGTACCCCGCGAAGGCGCCACGGCCGGCCCGCCCGGTGCCGCTTCTCGCCGAGCCGTGGCCAGGCGCACCGGTGCATGGTCGCAACGCGGCAGAGCGGGCCGAACTGTGCTGGTTGCCGATCGCGGAGGACCTGACCCCGCACGGTCTCCGCCACACCTACAAGACCCTGATGGACGAGCTGGGTATCCCGCCCGTGCTGAAAGATCACCAGATGGGCCACCTGGACGGCTCGGTGCAGGCGCTCTACTCCCACGTCACGGAGGGAATGATCGCGCGGCTTCTCGACGGCCTGACCGACCTTTGGAATCAGGCGCTGCGAGAGCGCCGTCGGATACATCCCCACTCGCCGGTGCGTGCGCTGGATCGCCTGCTGGCGGAGGTGCCCGATGCCGACGTGTGACCGGGGGAGATCATCTCCCAGAATTCTCCCAAGCGGCCGCAGAAACGAGTTAAGGCCGATTCCCCGTTTCCGGGAAACCGGCCCTGACCTGCGGTTCTTGCTGGTGGGCGATACTGGGTTTGAACCAGTGACCTCTTCCGTGTCAAGGAAGCGCGCTCCCACTGCGCCAATCGCCCTAGGCAATACTGCCGAGGTGGAGACGGGATTTGAACCCGTGTACACGGCTTTGCAGGCCGTTGCCTCGCCTCTCGGCCACTCCACCGAGGTGACCCCCGCGTGCTGTGGCGGCCTTCTCCGAGCGGACGACGGGACTCGAACCCGCGACCCTCACCTTGGCAAGGTGATGCGCTACCAACTGCGCTACGTCCGCCTGCTATGTAGTTTGTCCTGCTGTGTCCGCTGGTTCCCGTTTCCGTTCCCCGGCGACGAAGAGAACTTTAGCGGACCCCCGGGCCCACCTCCAAATCAGGGGTCCCCCCGCGCGTCGCAGCGGAAGCGCGGGGGGGAAGGCGGGGGCTAGCCGCCGAGTTGGGTGAGGGCCTCGGCGGCGCCGCGGTGGAGGGGGACGGGGTCGGTCTTGCGGGCGTTGGTGACGGCGAGTTCGGCGGCGGCGGGGGCGGCCTGGGCGATCTGGTCCTTGCGGTCGAAGAGGGCCTTGGTGAGGGCGCAGGCCACGTTCGCGTCGAGGTCGTTCTTCACCAGGAGCAGGTTGGGGACGACGATGGTGGGGACGTCGGCGGGGAGCTTGTAGGCCGCCGCCGGGACGGTGCCCTGCTCGTAGACCGGGTTGACCTGCTTCATCGCGGGGAGCAGCGGGGTGATGTCGATGAACCGGACGGTGTCGCCGGCGGTGGTGAACAGGTCGGTGAGGTTGGGGGTGGGCAGGCCGCCGGACCAGAAGAAGCCGTCGATGCTGCCGTCCTTGATGCCGTCGACGGTCTTGGTGAGGTCGAGGCGCTGGGCCTGGATGTCCGCCTCGGGGTTGAGGCCGGCGGCGGTGAGCAGGCGGTTCGCGATGACCTCGGTGCCGGAGCGGGGCGAGCCGGTGGAGATGCGCTTGCCGCGCATGGAGGCCACGTCGGTGATGCCGGACGAGGTGCGCACCACGACCTGGGTGTAGTTGGTGTGGATGCGGGACAGCGCGGCGACCGGCTGGGCGGAGGTGAAGGCGCCGGTGCCGTTCACGGCGTCGGCGGCGGTGTCGGCCAGCGAGAACGCCACGCCGTACGTACCGGCGACGAGTTGTTGGATGTTCTGCACCGAGGCGCCGGTCTCGGCGGCGGTCGCCTTGACGGTGCCACCGGTGGCGGTCGCGACCTGCTCGGCGAACGCGTTGCCCATCGTGTAGTAGACGCCGCCGACGTTGCCGGTGGCGATGCCGATCCGGGTCTCCCCGGTCACCTGGCACGTCACCTCGCCGCCGGTGTCGGTGGCGGCGGTGTCCTGCCGGCCTCCGCAGCCGGCCGCGGCCGCCAGCACCAGAACACAACCCACAACAGCCCTGACGGTACGCATCAGGCCTCTCCTCCCCGTTCGGACGGCCCGTCGGAGGTCCCGACGGTCGACTCGGCCCCGGCGGGTGGGCCGCCGGGCGCGGCACCGGGCACGACCGCCGCGCCGGGCGACACCGCGGTGATCGCTACGGCGGCCACGGTCAGCGCCAGGCCGGCCAGGATGCCCACCGGGTTCAGGTAGAGCAGCAGCAGGCCGCCCACCGTGGCGCACGCGCGGGCCGGTGCGCCGGCCGGGCCGACGCCGGGCACCCAGCCGCCGGTGGCCACCGCGAGCGCGGCCACGCCGGCCATCGCGGCGGCGGTGGCCCACAGCACGTCGAGTGCGGGACCGCGGCCCAGCAGGTACGACCCGGCGGGCGTGAGCACGAACGCGATCGGGGCCAGGAACGCGGGCAGCGCGTACCGCAGCGCCTGCCACATGGTGGGCACGATGCGCCCGCCGGTGATCGAGGCGGCGCCGACGGCGGCCAGCGCGGTCGGCGGCGTCACCTCGGAGAGCACCGAGTAGTAGAAGACGAACATGGCGGCGGCCGGCCCGGGCACGCCGAGCTGGAGCAGCGCGGGGCCGACGATGACCCAGCCGATGATGAACGACGCGGTCACCGGTACGGCCAGGCCGAGCAGGCTGAGCGCGATCGCGGCGGCGAGCACGGTCAGCGCCAGCACCGCGCCGGGATGGTCGGTGAGCGCCTGCGCGCCCTGGATGAGCAGCGACGCCAGCTGCGTACCCAGGCCGGTCTTGGTGGTCGTGGCGGTGATCACGCCGGCGGCGGCGCAGACCGCGGCGACCGGCAGCACGCCACGGGTGCCGGCGACGAGCGCGGCGGCGACGTCGCGGACGCCGGGCCGGGTGCGGCGGTCGAGGAACGCCAGCGCGAAGGCGGCGAGCGTGGCGAAGACGACGGCGCGGGTGGCGGTCACGCCGGCCGCGAGCAGCACCACGATCAGGATCAGCGACGAGAAGTGGTAGCCGAACCGGGCCAGCAGCCGCCACGGCGAGTCCGCGGCCACCTCGACCGGCCGGGTGCCGAGCCGCCGGGCGTCGATCTCGACCGCGAGCAGGATGCCCAGGTAGTACAGGATTGTCGGGATGGTGGCCCAGCCGAGCACGGTCAGATAGGAGACCTCGAGGTACTCCGCGACGATGAACGCGGCGGCGCCGAGCGTGGGCGGGGAGAGGATCGCGCCGACGCCGGCGGCGGCGAGCATGCCGCCCGCGCGTTCCGCGGGATATCCGGCGCGGCGAAGAATCGGCCAGGTGACCGCGCCGACGCTGACCGCGGTGGCGGTGCCGGAGCCGGAGACCGTGCCGAGCAGGAAGCCGGCGCTGACCGCGGTGCGCCCGGCCGCGCTGCGCGACCGGCGGAACGCGGCGACCGAGAGGTCGACGAAGAAGCGGCCGGCGCCGGAGAGGTCGAGCACCGCGCCGTACAGCGTGAACAGCACGATGTACGTGGCGGCGACGTCCAGCGGCGTGCCGTAGAACCCGCTGCCGGAGTTGTAGAGCGCGTCCACGATCTGCGAGAAGTCCAGCCCGGCGTGCGCGACCGACCAGTCCTGCGGGAGCAGGCCGCCGTAGTAGCCGTACGCCAGGAAGATCAGGCAGACCACGGGCAGGGCCCATCCGGTGGTACGGCGTGCGGCCTCCAGCACGAGCAGCAGCAGGATCGCGCCGAGCAGCACGTCGACCGGGTCGAGCAGGCCCTGGCGGTTGAGGAAGCCGTCGTACCCGCCGCGGAACGGCAGCACCGGGTAGAGGCAGACCACGGCCGCGATCGCGGCGAGCAGCCAGTCGGTGATCGCGGGCCGGTCGCCGCCGCCCAGCACGGCGAGGCGCGCGCCGGACCGGTAGGCGACGAAGACCAGCGGCAGCGCGCCGGCCAGGAAGACGATCAGGTAGAACTGGCTGCCCTGCGGCAGCGGGCGGAAGACCTGCCAGAGGGCGAGCACGGAGACCGCGAGGGCGACGCCACCGACGACGCGCGCGGTGCCGCCGGTCAGCTCGCGGGATGGGCGTTCCTCGTCGTCGTACGCGGGTTCCGGAGCGGGGTCGCGCACGGTGACGGGACGCGTGGCCGGGCCTCCACCGTCCAACATGATCGGACTTTACCGCGCCATTTCTCGTTTGTGACCGTCAATCCCGGACCTCATTTCCCTGCCGTGGTAATCCCATGGTGGGAATTTGCGACCAGACCGTCGTCCGAAAGCGACACGATGCCCATATGAGTGATGCGACCAGGGCATCCGTGAACTGGTATTCATCGGCTACGGTGTGTTTCGTGACCAGACGCCTTGCCGAGGTACGGCTCGACGCATTGCTGCGTACGGCCTGCGACGTCATCGCCGAACGCGGTCTCGCGAACACGCGAACCGCCGATGTCGCGCGCGCGGCGGGCGTGAGTCAGGCACTGGTCTTCTACCATTTCGCGACGAAAGAGCGATTGCTCGCCCAGGCATTCGCCTATGCCACCGAGCAGGACCTGCAAAAACTCGACGCCGTCCTCCGATCGGGAACGGCGCCGCTGGACCGGCTGCGCCGGCTGGTGCGCCTCTACGCGCCCGGTTCCCGCCCCAAGACGTGGACGATGTGGATCGACGGCTGGAGCGAGTCCCCCCGGGCGCCCGAGCTCGAGAAGATATCCCGCCGCCGCGTGCTCCGCTGGCGCGAGGCGCTCCGCGAGGTCATCACGGACGGGGTCCGCGACGGCTCCTTCACCTGCGAGGACGCCCAGGGTGCGGCGTGGCGCATCGCCTCCCTGATCGACGGCCTGGCCGTCCAGTCCTCCGCCCACCCCCGCATCGTCCCCCGCGCCGCCATCGGCGGCTGGGTCAACGAGGCCGTCGCACGCGAGCTGACGCTCAAGCCCGAGCAACTCGCCTAGGCGGGCGGGAGAATCGCCCGCCCAGGCGGTGCCGGCCGTCAGGCGGCGGTCACCTCGAAGAGGGTGAACTCGACGGGGATGTCGCCGGCCAGGCTGCGCGTGGACGTGAACGGGGTGAGGGCGAGGCCGCGATCGGCGGCCAGGGCGTGGAGCTTGGCCTGGTTGCCCAGGGTGTTCGAGCCCATCAGGAGCCGGCCGTCCGGTGTCAGCCGGCCGGGAGCCTCGTCGAGGAAGCGGGCGTTCGCCGAGTAGCCCTGGTCGAAGAACGAGTAGTCCAGTTCCCGCGTGTACGCGTAGTCCTCGGGTGCCTCGATGACGACGGCGTTCCAGAACACGAGGTCGAACCGCTCGTTCGGCGGGACGGCCGCGAAGAGGTCACCGCGCACGACCAGGACGCGGTCGTCGACGCCGTGCAGGGTGACGTTGCGCCGGGTGTTCTCCGCCGCTGCCGCCGCGATGTCGGTCGCCACGACACGGGCGCATCCCGCGAGCGCGGCCCAGACCGCGGTGACGCCGGCGCCGCAGCCCATCTCCAGGAAGGACCCGCCGATCGGGTACGGCAGCGCCCGGCTGAAGAACTCGGTGGACGAGGTCATCGTGGGCGCGAACACGCCGGGGAGCAGGACCCACGAGCGGTCCAGCAGCGTGAATCGGGCCGGCGCCGGCACCGCGCCCGCGTGCTGGTCGGCGAGGCGCAGCCCGGCCCGGAACGCGTCGTCACGCATCGGGATCGACTCCCAGCTCGGTGATCATGGCGCGCTCCAGCTCGAGCGCGTGGTCGAGGCTCTTGCCGACCATCAGGCACTGCCCGTCGTCGCCCGCGATGAGCACGCCGGCCCGGTCGGTGACGTCGTAGGCGAGGCCGCGGTCGCGCAGCGTGCCGAGTGCCTCCCCGACCGAGTTCCAGCCGCACCGGTTCCGTCCGATCAGGACGCGCTCCCGCAGGTAGTCGGGGCCGACCAGGCGTTCGCCGATGAGGTGCAGGTGGGTGGAGCCACCGACCCGCCCGTTGAACTCGGTGAGCAGGATGTCCTCGCCGGGGGTGACGATCGCGTCGATGCTCATCCGGCCGCGGTAGCCGAGCACCCGTACCGTCTCGCCGACGCGCGTGGCGTCGCCGAGGAAGTCGTCGAACCGGGGGAGCGCGGCGGACGGCGCCGGGACCACCAGACCGTTGTTCACCGGCTTCATCCGGACCTCGCCGTGCCCGACGATCGCGATGCCGTCGTCCGTCACGTCGATCTCGGCGTAGATCGGGATGCAGTCGTGGATGTAGTGCTCGATCACGACGCGGTGCCGTCCGTCCTGGCTGTAGCGGTGCCAGGACGCGGCCAGGTGCTCGGCGACGGCCGCCCGCCCGTCGACGGCCAGCGTGCGGTTCGCGCCGATGCCGTTGAGGCCCTCGGTGCCGGTGTAGATCTCGTTGCCGAAGCCGCCGCCGTGCACGTCCTGCTTCACGATCGCGGATCGGCCGGTCTCGAGCAGCTCGGTGATGTAGTCCTCGGCCGCCGCGACCGTGCGGACCGCGCGGCCGTCCGCGACCGGCACCCCGATGCCGGCGGCCAGCGTACGGAAGAACGACTTGCAGTTGACGAGTTCGTTGCCGCTCTCGGCGAGGAAGCGGAACGCGGGGGCCGCGCCGGTCAGCCCGAGGTCGGCGGCGAGCCGGACCACCGCCTCGTCGAAGTAGAACGGCAGGATCCGGTCGACGCCGTGCGCGTCCACCCGGTGCCGGAGGTCGGCCAGGAGACCGGGATCGCGGTACCGGTCGTCGTAGAGCAGCGCGGTGCCCTGCTCCCCGGTGGGCGGTACCAGCACGGCCGGTGGGCGCTCCGCGATACCGAGGATGCGCCACACCTGCGCGGCGAAGTCGGGGTCGGGCGCGGACGGCAGGACGATGACGTCGCCCTCCTCGGCCAGCCAGATGAGCCGGTGTGAGACCCGGCCGAGGATGGCGCGGTAGTCGTCCGGCAGCGCGTTGTCCCCCTCGACGGTCTCCTCGGTGAGCTGGTTGCCGATGATCAGTTTGGTCATGCTGCGCTCCCAGGAAGGATGTACGGGTCGCCGAGTTCCCAGGCGCGGATCGCCTCGTAGTCGCGTTCGATCGCGGCCATGGTGTCGGCGCTGAGGTAGACGAAGCCCGGTGACGTGATCAGGTCGCAGGTCGCCGGCAGGGGAACGCCCTCGGTCAGCGGCGTGGCCATCGCCAGGACCGTGGGCAGTGAGTTGATCCACTCCGTCCAGTCCGGCCGGCGGGCCAGCCCGCCGGTGTGGTTGATCAACGACAGGTACCGGATCGGCCGGTCCCAGGCGCGGGGCAGGTCGCCGGCCAGCGCGCGGACCGCGGCCGGCCGCACGATGCTCTCGGCCATCAGGCCCGCGTGCGAGTACGCGAGGAACTTCGCGGTGACCCAGGGCAGCACGCCGCCGCCCAGCCGGGCACCGGGATCGAGCAACACCGGGCCGCGCGCGGTCAGCATGATCTCGCTGTGCCCGGCCGCGTTCCGCACGCCCAGCGCGGTCAGCGCCGCCCGGGCGTACTCGTGCACCCGTAGGGTGTCCGGCGAGGTGAGGTCGGCCGGCTCCTCGTAGTCGAAGAGCGGCGCGCCACCGGGCGTGACGCGCTTCCGGTAGACCCAGGTCTCGGCGATCACGTGCACGCCGTCGACGGAGACGGTGTTGGTGTAGAACTCGCGGCCGGTCAGGTGCTCCTGGATGAGCACGGCCCGGTGGACGTCCCCGAAGTGGTTGCGAGCGGTGAGGATGTCGGTGGCACGCGCCGCCACCTCGTCGGCGGTCCGGCAGAACCGGACCTGATCGGAGCCGGCGCCGTGGATCGGCTTGACCGTCACGGTGGCGCCGCCGCCGGCCTCGAACCAGGCGACCGCCTCCGCGGCGGACTCGACCCGGGCGCCCCGGGGAGCGTCCAGTCCGGCCGCGCGCAGCGTCTCCGCCATCAGGTGCTTGCTCTGCCGGGCCCCGACCACCGCGAGGTCGTTGCCGGGCAGGCCGAGCGCGTCGGCCAGCCGGTCGGCCAGCTGCACGCCCGGCTCGTTGCCGGTCACGACCCGGTCCACCCGCAGCTCCCGCAGCCTGCGTACCAGCGTGCCCAGGTCCGGTTCGTAGCCGAGATCGGCGACGTAGTCCTGTGGACGTAACGTCGACTCCAGGTAGGGGTGCAGGCGGGGCCGGCTGCGGACGTGCACGCACTCCGCGCCCCGGTCGATCAGCTCCTGGACCAGGAACCGCCCGCTGGAGACCCCGTCGACGACGGCGACCCGCACGACATCACTTCCTCCCCGTATCGGCGGCGGCCGCCGTGGCCGCCGCGCTCGATGTGCCGGTGCGACCCAGGTGCGTGGCGATCTCCGCGGTGTTCAGCACCACGGCGCAGCTCGCGGCGGCGGTGCGCAGTGCGGTGCGGTGGTGGTCGCCGCTGAAGTCGCCGAGCGCGTCGGCGACCAGGAACGTCTCCAGGTCGCGGCTGAACGCGTCGTACGCGGTGATCAGGCAGCCGAGGTGGGCGTACACGCCGCAGACGATGAGCTGGTCGCGGCCGGCGGCGGCGAGGAGCTCGGCCAGGTCGGTGCGGTGGAACGCCGAGTAGCGCCATTTCACGACGGTGCGGTGATGGGGGCGGGGCGCGGCCTCCGGCACGATGTCGCGGTGTTCCGGCACGGCGCGCATGCCCTGTCGCCAGAAGTCGCGGAGCAGGCCGCGTTCCTCGGTGGTCATGTCGCCGGGCTGCATGGAGTAGAAGACCGGTACGCCGGTGGCGTCGGCGGTGTCGCGCAGGCGGGCGAGGTTGCGCCGCAGCTCGCGGCCGGGTGAGGCGTCGGGCGGGAACGGCGCCAGGAAGTAGCGCTGGGCGTCGTGCACGAGCAGCGCGGCCCGGGCCGGGTCCGGCCGCCAGGGGGCCACGGCGGGACCGGCCGCGGTGGCGTCGGGCATCGCGTACGGTCCGATCGGCGGGATGCTCATCGCCAGGCCGCCACCACGCGTAGCGCCTGGTCGACGGTGAGGCGGGGGTCGCAGGCGGTCAGGTAGCCCGCGCCGTCCGGCCAGTCGCCGTCGCCGTCCACGCACTCGCGGACCGGTAGCGGCGTCACCTCGAGGTGCAGTCCACCCGCGGTCGCGGCGCCCGCGCGCAGGATTCGCCGGAACGCGCGGACCTCGGCGGCGATGATCGGCACCCGCCGGGTCTTGCGGCCGTCCGGCGACACGACCGTGTTGCCGTGCATCGGATCGCACATCCAGGTCACCGGATGCCCGGCCGCGCGGGTCGCGGCCACCAGGGGCGGAAGTGCCCGGTCGATCGCGCCGAGGCCCATCCGGGCGATGAACGTGAGCCGGCCCGGGAGGCGGTCCGGGTCGATCAGCGCGCACAGCGCGGTGAGTTCGTCCGGCGTGGTGCCGGGGCCCACCTTGCAGGCGACCGGGTTGACGACCCCGGCCAGCAGCGCCGCGTGCGCACCGGCCGGGTCGCCGGTGCGGTATCCGAGCCAGGGCCAGTGCGCCGATCCGAGGTAGCAGCCGGTCCGGCCGTCGCGAACCTGTGGCACCTCGAAGTCCAGCACCAGCGCCTCGTGGCTCAGCCATATCCCGCGAGGGTGCAGCTCGCCCGCGAGCCGCCGGGCCGCGTCGTGACAGGTCAGCATCCGCAGCGGGTCGGGACGGCGGGACCCCGGGTCCGGGTGCGGCGAGTTCACCAGATGCCCGCGGTACACGGGCAGTCGCCGGCCGTCCACGACCTCCTCGTCCTGGGAGCGGGGCTTCGCGTACTGCCCGGCCAGCCGGCCGACCCGGGTCACGGGCGAGCCACCGGCCTCCTCGAGCGCGCCGGCCAGGACGTCCAGCATGCGCGCCTTGCGCGCGGCCCACTCCGGGGTCGACTCGGCCGGTTCCTCGGCGCAGTCACCGGCCTGAAGGACGAGCGGTCGCCCGGCCAGCAGGGCGCGCAGCCGGAGCACCTCGGCCTCGGTGACCGGCACCGGCCGGGATCGGAGCTCGGCACGGACCAGCGCGGCGCGATCCGGGTCCGGCCACGCCGGCTGCTGCCGGGCCGGACGCGTGGATACCGCCTCCGACAGGGAGACTCCGGGTGGCGCTGTCATTTGCGACATCTGTGTGTACGCCCCTCTGTGTGGGATGCGGAACGATGCTCGCACCGGCTCGGTAATAGCGACAAGAACTACTCATTCGCGCCTACTCGGTTGAGTAGCTGCAATTCCGGAATTGCACCTGGAATGCTCGTCGTCGGCCTGATTCGGCCGTCCTGACGGCGGACGGAGCACGATGGACAACGCATGGGGCGCGCCGTTCGCGCTGCTGTGCCGCGGCGGTGCGGTGGAGTTCCTCACGGGACAGCGGCTCGACGTGGCCGAGATCAACGACCTGCCCGCGGACCGGGACATCCTGACGGTGCTGCCCTACCGGCAGCTCTCGGAACGCGGGTTCGCCTGCCATGACGACGGCATGCCGCTGCTCGCCTTCGCGGTGGAGAGCCGGGACGCCGTACCGGTGGACACGTTCCTGTCCGGCGCGCCGGACCGGCCGGTGACGCTCACCGGCGGACACTTCGACGTCGCCGACGACGACTACGCCGCGATCGTGCGCGCGGTCGTCCGTGACGAGATCGGCACCGGCCAGGGCTCGAACTTCGTCGTCAAACGATCATTCCGGGCCCGCGTCGACGGCTTCTCGCGGGAAGCGGCCATTGCGCTGTTCGCGCGCCTGCTCGGCCGGGAGACCGGTGCCTATTGGACCTTTCTGGTACACCTGGACGGGCGTACGTTGATCGGTGCCAGTCCCGAGCGGCACGTCTCCCTGCACGGCGGCGTCGCGACCATGAACCCGATCAGCGGTACGTACCGATATCCACCGGGCGGCGCGGAGCGCGACGGCCTGCTGGCCTTCCTCCGCGACGCGAAGGAGACCGACGAACTGTCGATGGTGGTCGACGAGGAGCTGAAGATGATGGCCGCGGTCTGCGAGCGCGGTGGCCACGTGATCGGGCCGGAGCTGCGCGAGATGGCGCACCTGGCACACACCGAGTACCTCGTCGCGGGCACCACCACGCTGGACGCGCGGGACGTGCTGCGGCTGACCATGTTCGCACCGACCGTCACCGGCAGCCCGCTGGAGAACGCCTGCCGGGCGATCCGGCGGCACGAGCCGGTCGGCCGCGGCTACTACGGCGGCGTGCTGGCGCTGCTGACCCGGGACGGAAAGCGGTCCGAGATGGACTCCGCGATCCTGATCCGCACCGCGGAGATCACCGGCGACGAGCTGAGCATCGGCGTCGGCGCCACGCTGGTGCGCGGCTCCGACCCGGACTCCGAGGCGGCGGAGACCCGGGCGAAGGCCGCGGCGCTGCTGGACGCGCTGACCGCCCCGCCCCGGCGGCGGACCGGGACCCGGCGGCGGTTCGCCGGTGATCCCGAGGTGCGCGCCGCGCTCGCCGCCCGCAACGAGGCACTCGCCCCCTACTGGCTCGATCCGCGGCGGCCGGGCACCACCGGCACCGGCTCGCTCGCGTCGGATCAGCGGATCGCCGTCGTGGACGGGGAGGACACGTTCACCGAGATGCTGGCCACGCAGGTACGCAGCCTCGGTCCCAAGGTCGAGGTGATCCGGTACGACGAGCCGTTCAATCCGGACGCGTTCGACCTCACCGTCATCGGCCCGGGTCCGGGCGACCCCGGCGACACGGACGACCCCAAGATCAGCACGCTGCGCCGGCTGACGCACGGGCTGCTGAACGCCGGCCGTCCGTTCCTCGCGGTGTGCCTCGGTCACCAGGTGCTCAGCACCGTGCTCGGCCTGCCGCTGGTCCGCAAGGACGTGCCCTACCAGGGCACCCAGCTGCGCATCGACCTGTTCGGCGAGCCCGCGAGGGTGGGCTTCTACAACACGTTCACCGCCCGGGAGGCCCGCGAGGTGATCCACAGCCCGCTGACGCCGGATCCGGTGCGGGTGTGCCGCGACCCGGTCACCCACGACGTGTACGCACTGCGCGGCCGGCGCTTCCGGTCCTTCCAGTTCCACCCGGAGTCGGTGCTCAGCCCGGACGGCCTGCCGGCGGTGCGTGCGGCGCTGTCGCGGCTGCTGCTGTCCCGGACCCGCTAGCGCCCCCGCATCTCGATCGGAAGGAACGGTCCTCGTGGGCTACCGACAACTGGCGACCGGCCCGGTCCTGCTCTGGGCGATCGTCGCGCTGCTGGCCCGGGTGCCCATCGCCGCGGCCTCGCTCGCGATGGTCTTCCTGACCCGGGACCTCCCCGGCGGGTACGCGTTCGGCGGCACACTCGCGGCCGTCTACGTGATCGGCGAGGTGGCCGGGTCCGCGGTGCTCGGCACCATGCTGCGCCCGCACACCATGCGGCTCCAACTGGCGGCCGGTATGGCGGCCGGCGCGCTCGCGTTCGGCGCGCTCGCCGCCCGGCCGTCCGCCGCGCTGCTGGTACCGCTGGCGTTCCTGGCCGGGGCCGCACCGGCGGCGAATCCGGGCGGCATGCGCAGCATGCTCGCGGCCGCGGCCGGTGACAAGCACGTCTCCTCGGCGTTCAGCGCGGACGCGATCCTGACCGAGATCGTGTGGATGAGCGCACCGGCGCTGGTCACGATCCTGGCACTGCAGGTGTCCCCGTCGGCGCCGCTGGCCGTCGCCGCGGTCTGCATGGGGCTGGCCGCGGCCGGGGTGCTGTTCCTGCGGCTCACCCCGGCGGACGAGGAGACCGCGCCGGCCGCGCCGATCGGGCGCCGGGAGAAGGCGGTACGGCTGTTCAGCGGCTGGCCGGTGTACCTCACCAGCGCGGCGACCATGTCCCTGCTGGCGGTGAGCGAGCTGGTCCTTCCCGCGCTGCTGGAGTTCCGCGACATCCCGGTCGGCTACGCGGGCGTGCTGCTGTCCGGCCTGGCCGCGCTCTCCGCGGTCGGCGCGTTCGTCTACGGCCTGCGCCGCTGGCCGGGCACGCCGCGCATGCAGAGCCTGATCCTGCTGTCCGTGACCACCGCCGCGATCACGCTGGTGGCACTGGCGCCGCCGCTGCCGTTGATCGCTGCCGGGTTCGCGGTGGCCGGGCTGACACAGTCCGTGGTGCTGGTGACGCGCAGCCTGTCCCTGCGTGAGCAGCTGCCGGAGCCGCTGCACGCGGCCGGCTACTCGCTGATGTACGCGGTACAGGGCGTCGGCTACTCGATCTCGGCGGTGGTGGCCGCCTTCGTCCTGTCCCGCGGGAACCCCGTGCTGGCCATCCTGGCCGGTGTCGCGCTGACCGTCGTCCTGATCGTGCTGAGCACCGTCCGTGAGACCCGCCGTGTCGCCGTTCTGGTCGGCGAGAAAAGGTGACCGTGGTGATTCCCACTCAGGCGGCGCACCGCGTCGCGCTGCCCGACGCGCCGCACAACCTCACGCAGCACGAGCTGGAGGCGATGCGGGCCCGGTTCAACCTGGCCGCCGCGCACTCCCGGGTGCCGGCGCCGCCCGCGGTCGTGGACCGGCTGCCCGAGCTGTGGCGGGCCGCCGAGCGGAATCCGCAGCAGGAGATGGAGGAGCGCTTCCTGGCGGCGTTCTTCCGCCTGCACCGGCAGCCGACCGCGGCGGCGCTCGGCCGCACGCTGCTGTCCTACTCGGCATCGGTGGCGGTCCAGGTCGCCGCCACCCTGCTGATGCAGCGCGGCGCGTCGGTCGCGCTGATCGAGCCCTGCGTGGACAACGTCGCCGACATCCTGCGGCATCAGCGGGTACGGACGCAGCCGCTGGACGAGTCGCTGCTGCGCGACGCGTCGTCGATCTACGGGCGGCTGGCCACGCAGCCGGCGACCGATGCCGTCTTTCTCGTCGACCCGAACAACCCCACCGGCACCAGCCTGCTCAGTCACGGCCGGGCCGGTTTCGAGGAGGTCGTGCGGTTCTGCGCCGACCACGGCCGCATCCTGGTGCTGGACCTGTCGTTCGCGGTGTTCGCGCTGGGCGGCGGCGGACCGGAGCGGTTCGACCTGTACCAGTTGCTGGAGGATTCCGGCGTCAGCTACCTCGCGATCGAGGACACCGGGAAGACGTGGCCGATCCGGGACGCGAAGTGCGCGATGCTGACCGTCAGCCGCGATCTGTGGCCCGACGTGCTCGACATCCACACCAGCGTGCTGCTGAGCGTGTCCCCGTTCGTCCTCGGCCTGCTCACCGCGCACGCGGATGCGTCCGCCGAGGACGGCTACGCCGCGGGCCGCGAACTCATCCGGGGCAACCGGGAGGTGGCCGTCCGTACCCTCGAAGGCTCGGTCCTGATCCACCAGCCGCCCTCGGTGCCGGTCAGCGTGGGCTGGTTCCGCATCGCCGACCCGCGGCTGGCCGCGACACCGCTGCACGAGCGGCTGGCCGCGGCCGACGTGTACGCGCTGCCGGGCACCTACTTCTACTGGGCGAGCCCGGCCCGAGGTGAGCGCTTCCTGCGCATCGCGCTCGCCCGGGACCCCGGCGTGTTCGCGGAGGGTCTGCATCGGCTGCGCGCGGTGCTCGACCGGTAGCCGGGCTGCTCAGTGGAAGCGGGCCAGTTCGATCCGCGACCGGAGCCCCAGCTTGCGGAACACGTTGCGCAGATGGAAGTTGACCGTGTGCGTCGACTTGTCGATGCGCCGGGCGATCTGGATGTTGGTGAGCCCGTCGGCGGCGAGCGCGGCGATTATCCGTTCGCTCTCGGTCAGCTTCGCGAGCCTGGCGTCCGGTTCGCGGCGGGAGTCGGCCGGCTCGGCGGACGCGCCCCGTAGCGCCGCGATCAGCGGACGCGGCGTGGCCGCCAGGACCGCCCCGCGCATCAGCGGCGCCGCGTAGCGCAGCCGGTCGCCGTCCGGCGTGAGGATGCCGGAGGCGAGCAACTCGTCGACGATCGGGAGCAGCGCCGGGACCGGCTCGGCGCGCACCCGGGCGAGCTGTTCGATGTCCACGTGCGGGCCGTGGGCGGCGGCGAAGCGCAGCACCTCGCGCGCCGCCGGGGAGAACTCCTGCACCAGGCTGGTCACCAGCCGCAGGACGCGCTGCGGCAGCGGCGGGGCGCCGGCGAGCGTCGCGTACCCGCCGACCCGGGCGATCGCACGTTCCTCCCGGAGACCCTTGATCAGCTCGGTGAGCAACAGCGGGTTGCCGGCCGCCTGCGCCAGCAGCCGGCTCAGCGCGTCCCCGGGCGGCAGTTCGAGGAGGTCGCAGGCCACCTCGACGACGGCGTCGGGGCCGAGCGGGCCGAGCCGTACCCGGACCACGCCGTCGGCGGAGGCGAGATGCCGCTCGAACTCGGGCACCGGGCTGGGCTGCTCCCGGCGGCTGAGCGCGAGCACGATCGGCAGCCGCTGGCGGTACCAGACGATCCCGAACAGCTCGCGGATCAGGTCGATGTGCGCGGCGTGGACGTCGTCCGCCGCCAGCAGGAGCGGTCCGTCGTCCTCCTCCGCGGCGAGGACGGCCGCGACGGCGTCGGCGAACGCGGAGGACTCCCGCCACCACTTCGCGGTCACCGGATAGGTGCGCGACCCGGCCGGAAGGAACCCGAAACCGCAATGCGTGGCGGCCTCGGCCACGTCGCGCAGGAACCTCGTCTTGCCGGTGCCCATCGCGCCCTCGACCAGCAAGATCGTCAGGCGCTGCGGTGGCTTGACGATCACCTCGATCGCCGTGCTCCACTCGTGCCGCCGGCCGCGTGCCCGGGTCGTCGCGGTCGCGTCACAGGTCCGGGTCGTCACCGAAGCCTCCCATCCCGGGGTGGTGACGGCGCCGAACTCCGCGCATCCCTGCCCCGGGTGGGCGCGTGCCGGCGCCCGCGGCGAGATGAGAGACACCCTGTCGACGGACGGCAAGCTCCCCCCGCAAAGATCTATGCCGTCAGCAACCGTTGCGCTACTCCAAGCTAGCAGAACGGATGCCTCGGAAAGTCGGAGAAGAACGACAATCCCCGATGGGTACGCCGTCAGGTGTACCGCGGATCGCCGGCCATCCGGTGATCGTCCACCCCATCGGCACGCGCGGTGAGCAGGCCGATCGTCGCGTCCGGCACCTCCACCGGCTCGTCCTGGCGGCCGGCCACGTCGATCCGGCCGGGCGCACGGTCGCCGGGCGCCCGGACCGGGGCCGCGCCCGCCGGCCGGGCCGCACGCACGTCGTCGAGCAGCGCGGCCAGCCCGTGCGCGAACGACCCGCCCGCACCCAGCCACTCCGGATCCAGTACCGCCATGAACGCGCCGCAGTCGAACTCGGTGTGGATCCGGGTGCCGGCGGCGGCGCCGATCGCCGGTCCGGCCAGGATCTCCACCGCCAGGTTCAGCGCGAACCCGCGCGCGTCGCCGAACGCCCGGACCGACTCGACCCGCTCCGGGCTGGTGGTGACCGCGCCGGTGCCGTCCAGGAACGGCCCGGCCGGTAGGTCCCGGCCCTCCAGCGCCGCCTGCCGGATCTCGCCCCAGACCGCCGCCGCGGTCGCGAAGTCGGCCGTGTGCGGGCCGTCCGCCGCCGGGAACGAGAAGCAGATCGGATTCGTGCCGGTCACCGCGCTGGCGGCGCCGAACGGTGCGACCACCGGTGGGCCCGCGGTGTTGCAGAGGACCGCGATCAGGCCGTGCCGTGCCACCCGCTCGGTGTACGGGCTCAACGCGCCGTACCGGCTGAAGTTGCGGACCGCCGCCACGGCCGCGCCGTTCGCGCGCGCCATCCGGACCAGCCGGTCGGCGACGCGCGGCATGACCCGCAGCCCGCTGCCGCCGCTGCCGTCCACCCGCAGGACCGCACCGCGCTCGTCGAACACGGGCTCCGCGAGCGGGTCACCCAGGTTCAGCAGCGCCAGCTTCCCGAGCCCGTGCGAGCGCACCCCGGCGAGCTCCGCCGCCACGAACTCCTCGGCCGACCGGGCCGCCTCCCCGGGGGAGAATCCGTGCCGCACGAGCACGCCGACCGCCAGCCGTGTCAGTTCCCGTACCGTCAGCGTCGCCACTCCGGCGACGCTACGTCCCTGACCGCCGCCGGGAAACCGCACGAACGCGTAGTGTGCCGGACCGGCGGGCCGCCAGTCGCTCCGGCGCAGCGGATCGGCAGTGGACGGCAGCGGGACGGCAGGTGCATGGCAGTGGCGCCGGCCAGGGTTTCCGGGCAATGTCCACGACATCCCTGGGGGAATCATGACCAGAATGCGTACCCTCGGCGCGCTCGTCGTCCTCGCCACCGCGGCGCTGCTCGCGCCCGGCACGTCCGCGTCGGCGGCGGCCACGCCGCTGACCGTGAGCGTCACCTGTGACGCGCGGACCGGTGCGATCGCGACCTCCGTCGGCGGGCGGCTGCTGCTGCCGGGCAGCCCGGTGCCGGTCCGGGCCGAGTTCCAGCGGCGTGTCGCCTACCGGGTCACGGCGGCCGGCCTGACGTACATGCCGACGCTCGCGCCGTTCGTCGTCGACACGACCACGAACAACGTGGGCGAGGTGGCGGCGAACGGTTACACCGCTACGTTCGATCCGGCCGGGGCGGTGTTCTACCGCGAGGAGGTCAGGGTGACGTTCCGCAACGCCGTGACCGGGGCGAACTACGGCTGGTACGAGGGGAACTGCTCCCACGACCCGCGGACCACGGTCACGCTCACCTGCAATCAGGAAACGGGCGTCGTCCGGGCCACGGTCACCGGCATCGACGGCCTCGTGGGTGGCGCCGACGGGTCCGGCTGGGCGTCGCGGGTCGGCTACCACCGGGTCCGGACCAGCCAGCCGAACGCGAACGAGCCCGGCTTCCGTACCGAACTGGACAACGGCGCCTACGACGTGGTGCACCGGATCACCCGGGGCGCGGACGGCACCTGGTCGGACGCGGGATACGAGCTGACCGTCCCGGCCGGCGCGTACTACTACGCCGAGGAGCTCACCGTCGGCGTGCTCGACCCGTACGGCAGGCTGGTCGGCAGCGGCACCGCCAGCTGCGCGGTCCGCAATGTCGGCGGCGCACCGGCCGCGTAGCCGGAGGCGGCACCGCCGGGATCACCGAGCCGACCGGACGGTGATCCCGGTGGTGTTCAGCGACGGTGCGGCCTCCGGCACGATGTCGCGGTGTTCCGGCACGGCGCGCATCCCGTCCCGCCGGAAGTCGCGGAGCAGGCCGCGTTCCTCGGTGTCGCCATGCCGGCGAACCGCGACCGGAGTGCGCGCCGGCCCGATCGAGCAGCGATCGCGTTCAGCGGGAGTTGGCGATGAACTGAGGGTTCTCGATCAGGAACGTGCTGAGCGTGCCCTCGTCCGCGGCCTTCAGCATCTCCAGGGAGAGCGCGTCGAGCGCCTCGTACGCCTCGCCGCTCGCGGTCTGGGCGGAGTTGAAGGCTCCGGCATTCGTCTTGATCAGTGTCAGGTCGTTGGCGGCCACGCCCTTGAGCGTGAAGAAGAAGTCGGCCACCGGGGTGCCGCGGGTGTCCAGGATGAACGCCTCGCCCGCGGCCTTGACCAACTCGTTGAGCTTGCCGAGATCGGTCAGTACGCCGGACGACGTCGCCTTCTTGACGATCGCCTTGATCAGCTGTTGCTGGTGCTGCTGCCGGCCGTAGTCGCCGTTGTCCAGGTCCTTGCGGATGCGCGCGTAGTCGAGCGCGCGGGTGGCGTCCATCGCGCGGCACCCGGGCTCGTGGACCAGCGGCTTGCTGCCCGGCGGCAGACCCTCCATCCGGGGCGGGTAGACCTGGTCGTTGTACCAGCCCTTGACCAGCTTGCCGTCCGGGTCGACGCCGATGTGGACGGACTCGGCCCGCTCGGTGATGCACAGGTCGACGCCGCCGAGCGCGTGGACGATGCTGTGGAAGCCGCCGAAGTCGATGACCGCGGCGCCGTTGAACTCGATGCCGGTGTTCCGCGTCAGCGTGGCGGCGAGCACCTCGGTGCCGCGGCCGCGCTTCTCCAGCGGGCTGCCGGGGAACTTGGAACCCTCGAAGAAGGCCGAGTTGATCTTCGCCGTGGTGCCGGGGAAGCCGAGCTCGTCGTGCGGCGGGATGTCCACCATCCAGTCGCGCGGGATCGAGATCAGATACGCCTGGTCGTGCGTCTCCGGGATGTGCAGGATGATGATCGTGTCGGCGCGGTAATCCGTGTCGTTCTCACGCGCGTCGATGCCGACCAGCAGCATGTTGACCGCGCCGTCGATGTTATTGCCCTCCGGGGCCGCCGCGGCGCCGGTGCCACCGCCGATCAGCTCCGTCTGCGTGATCGAGTCGGTCGCCTTGTCGACCAGCGTCCGCGCGGCGACCAGCGTGCCGCCGCTGGAGACCGCCAGCACCGCGCCGAAGATCAGCAGGAGCCGGGCCCACAGCGGATCCCTGCGGCGGCGGCGTTTCGACGTCATCGGGCCTCCTCACGGTCGTCGGGTCACCCGACGGCAAGACGGTTGGGGCGGCGGCGAGGAGACCGGCTGAGACCCGGGTCACAGACTCTGATCGGCTGAGTACCCGCGCTCAGGACCCGGTGCGGCCGTGGTGGCGAGACTGGGCGCGTCCGCCGATCCACCCATGGAGGCACACCGTGGAGCACGTTCCCGACCAGCACCAGAACGGGCGGCTGCGGGCCGCGCTCGACGCGCTCGTGGAGCGCGGCGTGCTCGACCGTACCCAGGCCGGCGCGGTCGTCGCCGAACTCGCGGCCCGGCCGGCGCGGCGGCCGGAGGGACTGCGCCGGCGGCTGGGCGAGGCGGCCGGCTACCTGGGCGCGTCGCTGGTGCTCGGCGCGACCGTGCTGATCGTGGGGGAGCACTGGGAGGAACTCGGCCGGACCGGCAGGGTCGCGGTGCCGGCCGGGCTGGCGGTCGTGCTGTCGCTGGCCGGGCTGCTGGTGCGGCGGCGCGGTGCCGCGTCCGCCGGCGAGGCCGTGCACCGCCGGCTGGCGAGCACGCTGCTGACCGGCGCCGCGATCACGGCCGGGTTCGCCGCCGAGGTGGGCCTGGACGACCTGTCCGCGGTCGCGTGGGGCGCGACGCTCGGGCTGACCGTCCTGGGGTACGCGCTGGCGCGCAGCGCGGTCGGCCTGCTCGTCGCGGCCGGCGCCGCCTGCGGCCTCTACGGCGACCTGCTGGACCGCTTCAACCTCGACGCGGACGGCGTGTTCGGCGGCGGGCTGGTGGCGATGGGCATGCTGTGGGCCGTGCTCGCGTACGCGTCCGTGGTCGCCGAGCGACGGTTCGCCCTCGCCATCGCGGTCATCCTCGGCCTGACCGGCTCCCAGGTGGTCATCGTGACCGCCGACGGCCCGCTCACCTATGTGTTCGGCGCCCTGGTCGCCGCGGTCTGCTTCGCCGCCTACCTGCGCGGCCGCGACTGGATCGCCCTGGCCGGCGGCGTCATCGGCGTCACCCTGGTGGTCCCCGAGTTCCTCTACGACATCACCGACGGCTCCCTCGGCCCCAGCGGCGTCATGCTGATCGCCGGCCTCACCCTCCTCGCCGGCGGCCTCACCGGCCTCCACCTCCGCACCGGCCGCCCGGGCCCGATCGCGGCCTGATCACGGCTCGGGAAATAGCAGTCCCGGCAGACACCAGACCGCCGGTAGCTCGTTTATCCAGCGCACGGCATCGCGTATCGAGCCGGCAGTCCAAGGCTCACTCCGGTCAACCGCCGGCCCGTCCGAGCCGCTATGGTGACGCGGGTTTCAGCGATGTGACGGCGCGCACGCGGAGGAGAGACAAGTCTCATGACGCGTTCGGGCAGCCTGGTGGTGGCCTTCGACCATGCGCCGCTCGGGCTGTTCGAGGGACTGCGAAGACTCCCGGAAACCGTCGTCGACCTGGCGAAAGTCGGGCCCGACGGAATGATTCTCAACTTCGGGCCGATGAAAAGCCTCGGCGCCGGGCTCCTCGACGCTGGAGTGAATACCATTCTTCGCCTCGATAACCTCTACGGTGCGGTCGACCCGGACGTGATCGGGGAGGTCGTCTCGTGGTGTGGCGACGGGATCGTGCTGGCACAGCCGGTGCACGTGCAGCACCGCCGCCGGTCGGGCCGGCGGCGGAGAGTGACAGCGGGTCAGGCGAGGGCGAGGATGCGGGCCGGGCCGCCGGAGCCCTGTTCCCACGGGACGAGGCCGACCACGAGGGTGGCGCCGCGGGCGGGGACGGTTTCCAGGCGGGTCAGGTTCTCGATGCCGTAGCGGTCGGCGCCGAGCAGCGTGAAGTGCACCGGGTACGCGGTGGAGTCGCCGGGGTCGAGGCTGAGTGTGTCGATGCCGAGGCAGCGGGCGCCGCGCGCGCTGAGCAGCCACTCGCAGGCGTCGGGGCCGAAGCCGGGGAAGTGCATGACGCCGCCGGCGTCGGCGTTGCGGTAGCGCTGGGCGGAGCCGGCACGGCGGTCCCAGCCGGTGTGCAGCAGCACGGCGGCGCCGGTGGGGATGCGGCCCCACTCGCGTTCCCAGGCGCGCAGGTCCGCGACCGTGAGCACGGTGTCGGGGTCGTGCGCGGCGCGCCGCCGGATGCTGATCGTGACGGCGGGCAGTACCAGTTCGTCGGGGGTGAGCTGGGTGGCGGTGCGGCCGTTCGGTACGAAGTGGACCGGCGCGTCGACGTGCGTGCCGGTGTGCTCGACGATCCGCCACTCCTGCATGTAGTAGCCGTCGTCGGGGATGGTCTTGTACGGGCCGCGGCGCGCCTCCTCGCCGGGCGCGAACGTGGGGAACGCCGTGGTGAACGGGTGCGTCAGGTCCCGTACCGTGGACGATCCGTGTGCGGCGGCCGGCGTGGCCGGGCCGAGCGCGCCGCCGGCCACCGCGGCGAGGCCGGCGAGCCCGGTGAGCCCGGTGAGCGCGGCGCGGCGGGAGACCGGGGGCGGGGCCGCCGGCGACGCGGTGATCTCGGCGGCGTGACGCAGGCATTCCTCGGTGCACATCGTGACGCTCCCCTCATCGGCTGACCAACCCACAGTGACCCAGCCGGGGAGCAGAGCCGGTACGACACGCCAGTTCCCGACAGGGGAAACGGGCCCGGCGCCGAGGCGCCGGGCCCGTACCGATCAGGAGAGTGCCTTGAACGTGCTCACGTTCACCGGTAGGACGATCTTGACCTGGCCGCCGGTGTCCACCTTGCTGGGGAAGTAGACGCGCACCTGCCCGTCGCTGACCCGCCGGACCCAGAGGTCCGGGATGGCGTCGCCGTTGAGGTCGGGGACCGCGACGACCGCGGAGATCGCCGCCTCGGACCAGCCGGTGCCGTACGCCACGTCGCCCTGCCGGGACGCGGCGGCGGACTTCAGCGACGCCAGGTCGACGCTCTTCGCGACCGTGCCGGGCTTGCCGTGCCGCAGGTACATGGTGCCGCCGTCGAGGTCGCGGAAGACCAGGTCGGGCGTGCCGTCCAGGTCGATGTCCGCGACGTTGACGATCTCCCGCCGGGCCCAGCCGCTCGCCTCCATCTGCACGGCCTCGCCGAAGCTCGCGCCGGTGTACCCGGTGAGCGCCCAGAACCCGGACCCGGATCGGACGAACAGGTCGGGCCGGCCGTCCCCGGTCACGTCGCCGACCGCCTTGAGCTGCGTCCAGGTGGACGGCGCCGGCGTGCCGGCCGGCAGCATGACCGCGATCCGGTCGTCGACGTCGAAGCTGCCGTACCCGTCGCCGGGGTAGAGCCAGAAGCCGCCGTCCGGGGTACGGGCGAACAGGTCCGTGACGCCGTCGCCCGGGTACGCGTCGCTGAACTTGGTGATCAGCGCGGTCTTGCCGGCGGCGTCGGTCCAGTGGCCGGCCGGGTTGAGCTGGGTGCCGTTGCGGTAGCCCGCGGCCAGCGACAGGTCGAGTTCGCCGCCCACGCCGCCCGGGTAGCCGCGCAGGTTGCCGCTGCCGTCGATGGCGAGCAGGTCGGGCTTGCCGTCGCCGGTGACGTCACCCGGCCCGTCCGCCTCCGGGCGCGGCGGCACGTAGAACGAGTAGACCGTGGGCTGGCTGACGTTGCCGACCGAGTCGTACGCCTTGACCGTCATGTTGATCGGGCCGGCGTGCGGCGGCTTCAGGTCGGTGATCGTGACCGCGTTCGCCGAGGTCTTGGAGACCTCGGTGACGCCCTCGAACGCGTACGTGAAGCGTGCCGCGCCCTGCGAGGTGAACGTCATCGTGCCGGTCTGCCCGAACGGCTTGGTGGCCCAGGTGGTGCCGTCGTCCGTGGCCTCCGGGAAGTCGATGCTGGTGACCTCGGGCGCGGGCGGGCCGGACGCGTCGATGGTCACCTTGCAGGGCGTGGTGGTGGCCGGGTTGTCCGCGGAGAGCAGCCCGTCGGCGTCCGCGGCGTACACGGTCCACAGGTAGGTGGTCTTGTCCGCCAGCTGCGTGGAGGCGATCGTGACCGAGCCCTTGCCGCTGGTCAGCGCGGTGGTCGCGGTGCCGGTGGTGGGCATGGTGGTGCCGGACTTCCAGAACCGGAAGTGCAGCGACTTGAGGTTCCCGTCCGGGTCGCTCGCGGTCGCGGAGAGCACCAGGTTGGTACGCGCGACCGTGATGCCGGCCGTGGAGCAGGCGCCGCCCGGTGTGCTGGTGAGCGAGCCGGGCGCGTTCGGCTTGCGGTTGTAGACCGCGGACAGCGACGCGGATTTGGCGGTGAACTTGCGCCAGGTCTGCGTGTCGCCCTCGGAGCTGGCCCGCATGCCCATGGTCAGGTTGTTCGCGCCCGCGTCCGCGGCCTTCTGCGCGAAGGCGCGCGCGTCGAACGAGGCGTAGTCGTCCTTGCAGTCGGTCCGGCCGTGCGCGAAGACGCGCTTGTTCGAGCCGGGGCTGGTGTTCCAGGTCGGCTGCTTGTTCCAGGTGGTGGCCGTGGAGATCGGGCCGGTCCAGAACAGCTCGAACTGCCGGGTGGTGCACGACCAGGAGTGGATGTTGAGCACCTTGAACGTGGCGGACTCGATGGTCGCGCCCTTCATCGCGGTGTCGAAGCCCATCCGCCAGAACGAGCGGGCGGTCATGCCGGTCTCGTCCTCGTGGCCGACGCGCGCCTCGGACGTGCCGTTGTTGAAGTTCGTGCCGTTGTTGAAGTTGCTGTTCGGGTGCTGCTTGGAGACGAGCGTCCAGGCCAGCACGCCGGTGTTCATGGTCGGGTCGAGGAAGACCGGGAAGCGCACGTCCGGGTCGGTGAGCAGGCCGGACGCGCCGGCGTCGAGCCGCAGCGTGGCGTCGCCGGTGTTCTGGCCGCCGAGCGTGACCGGCAGCCGCGCGGACTTCGCGCCCGGCTCGATGCCGCTGAGGCCGGACAGGCGCAGCACGTCGGCGCTGGTGGCGACGGAGGTCCGGGCCGTGGTGCCGGGCGGCAGCTCGGGGTCGAGCCCGGCCGAGTCCCAGCCGAACGGCGTGGGGATGGCGGTGATCTCCTTGCCGGCCCGGTCCAGCACCTGAACGCCGCCGGTGACCGGGTCGGCGCGGAACACCGCGGTGGCCGAGCGCAGCCCGTAGGTGATGGTCCTGAGGTCCTTGTTCGTCGCGGCCGCGCGCGACTTGACGATCAGGAGGTTGGCGAAGCCGCCCTCCTCGCGCGCCACCAGCAGCAGGTCCGCGCCGGGCAGCACCTCCGGGTAGAGCGCGCGCGACCCGTCGAGCACGGCCTTCGGCAGCGGGCCGGGCCAGGTGTACGTGATGGTGTGCTCGCCGACCTCCGCCTCGGCGAGCACACTCTCCCTGCCGCTGGTGCCACCCTCCGCGAAGCGGACCGGGGCCGGCGCGTTGGCCGGGCGCACGACGCCGCCGCCGGCGGACAGCGCGGTGTCGATCGCGGCCCACTCGCCGGTGGCGGTCTTCGCGCGGACCGGCAGCGCGCTGATGTCGGTGCGCAGCTTGCCGCTGGGCAGCGCCCAGGTCTGCGAGGTCTGCGTGGTCGCGGTCTCGACCAGCACCTCGGTGCCGGTGCCGGCGGCCTCGGCCATCGCGGCCTGTTCGTCACGCGGCGCGGGCACCGGCGGTGCCGGGGGCGGCCCGGCCGCGGGTGTCGCGTCTCGATGGATCCACAGTGGTGACAGGGCGGCGACGAGCACTGCGGCGAGCGCGCCCGCGGTGAGGGCTCGCCGCGTGCGCGTGCGCACGAAAGGGACGGTCACAGCGTTTTACTCCCCAGGAGCCAGGCGACTAGATGGACAGCCCGTGCGGTCCCGGCCGGGTTCCGCGGGGCAGAGAGCGCGCACACGATCGCATACGCTCGGTGTTCCCAGGGAGTTATCAGGCTGTTATATAGCTCCATGAATCGATTGCGTGACGTCCGGTTATGTCCACATCGGTCGTTATGCACCCCGGAATTGAGGTCAACAACGTTGAGTGTCTGATTTATCTGCCTCGGTGGGATCGCCCGGTTTTGCTGCTAAAGATCGTGTGGCGTAGATCTCACTCGACTACATCCGGTGACCCTCCGTGCACTTGTCCGGATGATCGATCTCCCGCACAGTGCCCAGGCACGCGCCGTGAGTGGCGCGTCGTTTGTGGTGCCTACACGGGGAGTCGCACCGATGCACGGTGGTACAGGTCCATGGTCGCGGCCTAGACGCGGCCGCCGATGGTCACGACCGATCCGCGCGACGCTGATCGCGCTGCTGTCGACCACTCTGGTGGTCAGCGGGACGGGCACGCAGGGCCTCGCGGTGCCGCCGTCCGGCGCCGACCGGAACCAGCAGGTGGATCTTCCGCCGCTGCCGGAGACCCGGCCGGTCACGCAGGACGAGTCCGCGGACCAGACGCTGGAGCCCGCGCCCGAGGTGCCGGTCGACCCGTACGCGCCGACCGCGGTCGCGCCGTGGAGCGAGGGCACCGGCACCGTCGACCTGACCGGCGCCGAGCCCGGTGAGCTGGTCAAGGTCGCCGACCTGCCGGTCTCGCTCGGCGTCCCGGAGGGTGCCGACCCGGCGACGGTGGACGGCGAGTGGACCGTCGACCTGGCCGCGCCCGAGGCGTCGCAGGACGCCGGTGTACCCGGTCTGATCATGAAGCTTTCGCCGCCGGCCACGGCGGAACCGGAGGCGTCCGTCGCGCTGAGCGTGGACTACACCACCTTCGCCGACCTGTACGGACCGCAGGCCGCGGACCGGTTCGGCCTGATGCTGCTGCCCGACTGCGTCTACGACGCGCTCGGCACCGGCGACTGCGCGCCCAGCGACGAGGAGGAGACCGCTCCGGCCGCGTCCTCCCAGCTGCTCTCCAGCGAGGTCGAGGTGGTCCCGGCCGCCGCCGGCGCCGGCGCGCGCGCCGCGTCCGCCACCGGTGAGCGCCGCGTCGTGACCGGCACCGTCCCGGTCTCGGCCCTGCGTGACGCCGCGCCCGCGGCCGCGAACGCCCGGGCCGCCGCCGCTGCCGACGCCGGTGGCGTGGTCGGCGCGCTGGACACCGGCGCCTCCGTCTCCGGCGACTTCACCGCGACGCCGCTGCTCTCCTCCGGCTCCTGGGCGGCGGGCTCCTCGTCCGGCGCGTTCACCTACTCGTACCAGGTCACGGTTCCGCAGACCGGTGGCGGCATGGCGCCGCAGATCAACCTCGGCTACTCGTCGCAGTCCGTGGACGGGCGCACCTCGTCCACGAACAACCAGGCGTCCTGGATCGGCGACGGCTGGGACTACAGCGCCGGGCAGATCACCCGCACGTACGCGGGCTGCCGCCAGGACTCCAAGAAGGCCGGCTCCAACAACGCCAAGCACAAGACCGGCGACATGTGCTGGGGCTCGCAGAACGCCACGCTCTCGCTCGGCGGCACCACCACCGAGCTGGTGTACGCGAACGGCACCTGGACCACCGCGAACGGCGACGGCTCCAGGATCGAGCGGAAGCTGGACACCACCCGCGGCAACGGCGACAGGGACGGCGAGTACTGGATCGTCACCACCCGGGACGGCACCAGGTACCACTTCGGCCTGAACAAGCTGCCCGGCTGGACCGACGGCAAGCCGGTCACCAACTCCGTGCTCACCATGCCGGTCTACGGCAACCACGCCGGCGAGCCCTGCTACAACAGCGACTGGACCAAGTCGTACTGCACGCAGGCCTGGCGCTGGTCGCTCGACTACGTCGAGGACCTCCAGGGCAACGCGATGAGCTTCTGGTGGACCAAGGAGGACAAGGGCTACTACGCCCGTAACTTCAACTGGAAGGCGCCGGTCTCCTACGACCGGGCCGGCTACCTCTCGCGCATCGACTACGGCCAGCGGGCGGACTCGATCTTCACCGCGACCGCGCCGGCCAGCGTCGCGTTCTCCGTCGCCGAGCGGTGTTACGCCGAGGGCAGCCTCACCTGCTCGGCGGAGAACTTCAAGAGCAAGGACCCCGGCAAATACCGCATCTGGTACGACACCCCGGCCGACCTTCGCTGCGAGGCGAAGAAGATGTGCTGGAACGCCGCGCCCACCTTCTGGTCCACCAAGCGCCTCGACAAGATCACCACGTCCGCGCTGCGCGTGCCCGGCAGCGGCACCCGCCAGGTCGTCGACGAGTACCAGCTCGACCAGACGTTCCCGGTGCTCAAGACCGGCCCGAACACCGCGCTGTGGCTCAAGTCGATCACCCGTACCGGCTACGGCCTGAACACCGCCGCCAACGAGCGGATCACGCTCAACGCGGTCAAGTTCGAGTCGAACACCGAGGACATGCCGAACCGCGTCAAGAAGGACAACCGGCCCGGCTTCTCCCGCCTCCGCATCGGCCGCGTGATCAACGAGTACGGCGGCGAGACGGTCGTCAACTACCGCAAGCCGGTCGGTGACTGCTCGACCGGCACCGGGCTGCCCGGCAAGGGCGACACGGCCGCGCTGAAGAACAACGACCGGCTCTGCTATCCCGCGTACTGGCATCCGGACCCGGAGGCCGAGGAGATCGACTGGTTCCACAAGTACGTGGTCGAGTCGGTCGAGGAACTGCCGAACGTGGACGGCGCCGCCAACACGGTCACCCGCTACGAGTACGACAGGGCCGGCTGGAAGCTGGCCGAGCAGGAGTTCACGAAGAAGGCGACACGGACGTACTCGCAGTTCGCCGGCTTCGAGAAGGTCACCGTGCTGACCGGCTCGGAGGTGCCGGAGTTCGCCGGCAGGACCACGAAGTCGGTCACCCGGTTCTTCCGCGGCATGGGCGACACCGTGTCCGTGAAGGACGCGGCGGGCGTGGAGATCGCCAAGGACGAGGAGCCGTTCGCGGGGCGGATCGCGGAGGAGCTCACCTACGCGTCCCACACGGACGCGGACGACCGGTGGCTGACCCGGTCCGTCACCGTGCCGGCCGCGCAGGAACTGGCCCGGCGCGCCCGTGATGACGGGCTGAGCCCACTGATCGCGTGGCGGGTCACGGAACCACGCGCGTACTCGGTGACGCGCTCCTCCGGCACCGGCGACGACAAGCGGACGCTGCGCACCCTCGAGACGAAGACCACGTTCGAGACGACGTACGGGCTCCCGACCCGGGTCGAGTTCCTCGGCGACACCGGGGTGACCGGGGACGAGTCCTGCCAGCAGCTGGAATACCTGCACCGGGCGGACAAGAACCTGATCGGCCTCTCCAAGGAGGTCCGGACCCTTCCCGCCGCGTGCGGCGCGGCTCCCGACTTCACCGATCTGAAGAAGCTCAGCTCGGCGGTTCGCACGGCGTACGACGGTGCCGCGTTCGGCGCCGCGCTCGCCGCGAACACCCGCGGACTGGCCACGGAGACCTGGTCGCTGAAGGCGGACGGCTCCGGCTTCCAATCCGACGGCACCACCGGATTCGACGCGGTCGGCCGCGTCACGTCGCGCACCGACGTGGACGGCAAGGCGTCGACGGTCACCTATGAGCCGGCCCTCGGCCAGGCGTTCAAGGTGATCGAGAAGAATTCGCTCGGGCACACCCAGACGCAGGAACTGGAGCCGGGCCGCGCGGTCACCGTGCGGACCACGGACGCCAACGACCGGGTCAGCGTCGCGGAGTACGACGCACTCGGCCGGCTCCGCAAGGCCTGGGCGCCGGGCCGCACCCCGAACGCGACGACGGTTCCCGACTTCGAGGCCGTGTACAACACGCAGCCCAAGCAGGTGCCGAACGTCATCACGTACACCAGGGGACACGACAACAAGCTGCAGACCGCGGTCACGTTCTTCGACGGGCTCGGCCGCGAGCGGCAGAGCCAGGAGGAGGCGGTCGGCGGCGGCCGGCTGATCACCGACACGCTCTACAACGGCTCCGGCGAGGTGTGGCAGACCAACAACGCCTACTACTCGACCAAGGCGCCGGAGCCGACGCTGTTCAGCCCGGAGTCCGACACGCTGGTGCCGAACGCCACCCGGTACACGTACGACGGACTGGGCCGAGTGCTCACCGAGACGCCGCTGTTCCACGGCACTCCGGCCACGGATCGGATCACCCGGTACGAGTACGGTCCCGACTACTCCACCGTGATCAACCCGGCCGGGGCGGCGTCCTACCGCGTCTTCAGTGACGCGAACGGCCGCACGACTCGCGTCGACACATTCACGGACGGCAACCGCGTCGCGTTCACCAGCCTGCGGTACGAGTACGACGCGCGCGGCCAGATGGCCAAGGCCGTGCACGGCAGCAACGCCGCCAAGCAGTGGTCCTGGGTTTACGACGGCCGCGGGCGGGTGATCAGCGCCACCGACCCGGACGCCGGCACCACGACCACCACGTACGACCACCGTGACCGCACGCTGACCACCACGAACGCCCGTGGCGTGACGCTGTGGAACGGCTACGACGAACTGTCGCGCCCGACCCAGCAGCGGCTCAACGGCCCGAGCGGCACCCAGGTGTCGTCGTTCACCTATGACACCGCACCCGGTGGCAAGGGCCTTCCGGCGACGGCGACCCGGTACACCGACGGGCTGGCGTACACCCAGTCGGTCGGCGGCTACACCTACGACTATCAGCCGACCTCCACCACGCTGACGCTGCCGCAGAGCATCGCCACGGAGTGGGGATTTCAGAACTCATACACCTACGGCTACACCTACACCGACACCGGGCTGCCGGAGACGATGCAGCTCCCGTCCGTCGGCAACTTCCCCTCCGAGCGGCTGCTGGTCCGCTACACCAAGGACGGCCTGCCGCTGACCGTGTCGGGCAAGGACTGGTACGGCTCGGAGACCGCGTACTCGCCGTACGGCCAGGTGCTCCGCTCGACGCTGGGCACCCACCCGTACCGGGTCTGGTCGCAGTCGACCTTCGACGAGGCCAGCGGCGCGCTGACCACGCAGCAGGTCTACCGGGAGAACGCGGGCAACACCGCGCTGGTCACCGGGCACCTGGTCAGCAACCGCAACTACACCTACGACGCGGCGGGCAACGTGCTCGCCATTCGGGAGCGCGCCGACGGTATCGCCGAGCGGCAGTGCTTCATCTACGACGCGATCGGGCAGCTCACGAAGGCGTGGACCGCCAAGAATCAGGAGGCGTGCAACGCCGGCCCGGCCAACGCCGACGGCACGACGAACGTCGCGGCCGGTAAGGACAACTCCGGATACTGGCAGGAGTACGGCTACGACGACCTGGGCAATCGTCAATGGGTCGCCAACAAGGACATCAACGGCGACAAGACCAAGGACGTGGCCACCGAGTACGACTACGGCAGGGCCAACGGCAGCCAGCCCGGCACGCTGACCAAGGTCCGGAAGAAGTTCACCACTCCGGAGGGCGCCGCGGTCACCGCGGAGGCGGAGCGGCTCTACGAGCTGACCGGCGAGACCAAGGCGGTCACGTCGCTGACCACCGGCGACAAGCAGGAGCTGACCTGGACCTACGACGGCCAGGTCGAGCGGGTCACCGGCCAGGGTGAGAACGGCAAGACCGCCTATTACGGCCTCGGTGACAAGTGCCTCGACCTCAAGTCGGGCCTCGCTCAGCCAGGTACGGTGGTCCAGCTCTACACCTGCAACGCCACGATCGCGCAGAAGTGGACCTTCACGGCCGTACCGAACCAGGCCGACCCGAACCTGGGCACGCTGGCCGCGTACGACTCCTGGTGCCTGCAGCCGGCCGCGAACACCGCCGGCTCCGCGCTGGCGATCCAGAAGTGCGACGGCTCGGCAGCGCAGCGGCTGAAGCGCAACAGTTCCGGCCAGTACACGCACGTCGCCTCAGGGCTGTGCGTAGCGGTCAAGGACGCGGCGAACCTCAGCGGCACCGCGGTCGTGCTCGCCACCTGCGACGCGTCGTCCGCCGCCCAGAAGTGGGAGGCGCAGAACCAGACCCGCTACATCTACGGGCCCAGCGGCACGCCGCTGCTGAGCATCCAGGGTAAGCAGGCCACCCTCGACCTGGGCGATGCTCAGGTCACCACCAACAAGGGCGGCGTGCTCGTCAAGACCCATCGGTCGTACGGCACGCCGGGCGGCACGATCCTGCGGTACGCCTACGGGACCGCCGCGCCGAACATGGTGGCGATCGCGGCCGACCCGCAGGGCAGCCCGGCCGCCGAGATCGCGCTCCAGAACGGCATGGAGACCCGGATTCGTAAGCAGGACCCGTTCGGCAACGTGCGCGGTACCAGCGTCAACCTGCAGACGGACACCGGGTTCCTCGGTGCCGGCCGCGACGACGCCTCCGGCTACACCCGGCTCGGTGCACGTCTCTACGACCCGTCCGTCGGACGATTCCTGTCCGCCGACCCGGTCGTGGACCTCCAGGACCCGATGCAGTCCAACGGGTACTCCTACGCCCACAACAACCCGGTGACCCACACGGACCCGACCGGCCTGTCGATCTCGCTCACCCCGTCGGAGATGGCGGCGGCCCTGGCCGGTGCCGGACTGACGACCGCTCAGGTCGCTCAGGCTCAGGCGACGATGAACCAGTCGCTCATGTCGGTGATCATGTCCGCCGCGTGGGGGATCCTGGCGGAGTTCATCGGCATCAACGACGCGATCGGCTGCTTCGGCGGCGACATGTGGGCCTGCGGCAGCCTGATCCTCGGTGCCATCCCGTGGGGCAAGGTCGCCAAGATCCCGAGCGTGGCGAAGGCGATCAATCGCACCATCAACGCCATCCAGGCCTGGCAGTCCGCCCGCAAGGCGGCTCAGACGGTGCTGGCCGCGGCCAAGGCCGCGGAACGCCAGGCGATCGCCGCGAAGAAGGCGGCGATCGAACGGGCCAAGAAGGCGGCCGAGGCGGCGCGGAAGAAGGCCGCGGAGAAGGCCAACACCACCAGCAACAGGGCCGTCAACGAAGCCAAGAAGACCGGGAACACGGTCCAGAAGGACGCTCAGGCCAAGGCCGCTCCTCGGTCGTCGTCGGCGTCGGCCACCAGGGGCGGCGGCGGTAAGCCGCAGTCGGCGAAACCGAGCGGCAACGCCGGCGGAGGAACCCGCGCCAAGGGAGGAAGCAGTGGCGGCGGAGGCGCCGGCAAGGCGGACTCCGGTGGTGGGTCCTGCAAGCTGAACAACAGCTTCGTGCCCGGCACCCGGGTCCACATGGCGGACGGTTCGACCAAGGCGATCGAGGACGTCGCACCGGGCGACAAGGTGAAGGCCACCGACCCGGAGACCGGTGAGACGACCGTCCAGACGGTGACGGCCACGATCGAGGGTGAGGGAGTCAAGCGGCTCGTCAAGGTCGTCATCGATACGGACGGCGCGACCGCCGAACTCACCGCCACCGACGGCCACCCGTTCTGGGTGCCCGAACTGGGGCGGTGGGTCGAGGCCACCGAGTTGCGGCCCGGGCAGTGGTTGCGGACCGGTGCCGGTTCCTGGGTGCAGGTCTCGTCGGTCGAGCGCTGGACGGTCACCCACGCCGTCGTCCACAACCTCAGCGTCAGTGGCGTCCACACGTACTACGTGGTCGCCGGTGGCCAGCCGGTTCTCGTCCACAACTGTGGGCCGACCGAGACCGACGCCTCGCTGGCCCGCGACCGTGCCGAGGAACTCCAGAGCGGTCGCGACGACTACTGGAACGCGGCGAACCACGGAACGACCGCGGTGATCGGCGTCTTCAACACGAAGACGAAGCAGTGGACGAATCACATCGCCATCAACGGCGATGGCGAGATGCCGAGCGGCTGGACCCTCGGTGCGAACGAGAAATTCGTGCAGGGGCGAGGCCATGCCGAGGAGGCGATCCTCAACAACCTCGGTCCCGACGAGGTCGTCGGTTTCGGTGGCACCTCGCGCAACATCTGCCGTGACATCTGCTATCCATTGCTCAACGGTGCCGGCATGCGGTTCGGTGGCGCGGGGTACTTTGGTGGCCGGGCGGACAAGACGGAATTCTCGTTGTTCTGGCAGGAGGACTGGTAGGTCATGAACAGTGTCAAGCTGACGGAAGCATCGGGTTACACCGTCGGCGACCTGCTCCTGATCTCCGCGGAAGCGTTCGACGCACGTGTCGCGGGGACCACCCCGCGGCGCGTGCGCGTCGACTGGCCATGGCGCGAGGTCGATCCGGAGTCGAGGAACTCGTGGGACGGCACGGTGGCCTTTCCACGGGACCCCGGCGCGTACGAGTGGTGCAACACACCGTGGCGGCTCGAGCCCGATCCGTCCGAACTGACGACCGGTGACGCCTGCTTCGTCGGCATTCCTCCCACGGAGGTGAGAGTCACGGGTATCGAGAGGTTCGAGCCGCCCGCGGACTACGGCTTCCTGCCGCGGCCGGACTACGTTCTCGAACTGGTTCCGGTGGACATGGTGGATGACGAGGACGCCGGTTTCGTCCTCTATCTCAACGGCGGGGAACCGATCGAGATCGAGGTTCTCGAACGCGCGTAACCGGTGCCGGCCGGGGCCTCACAGCTTCATCTCGAAGAAGCGCCAGTACTGCCGCATGTGCGCGGGAATCTCCGTCTCCTCGTAGGGTTCCCGCTCCACGAACCCGCGGGACTGGTACAGGCGCTGGGCGTCGGTCATGAAACGGCAGCTGTCCAGGCGGACGGTGTCGGCCTCGAACGTGTCGCGGGCCTCGGTCAGCAGCCGGTCGATCAGGGCCGAACCGACCCCCAGGCCGCGGCCCCGCGGGTCGACGTACATCCGCTTCACCTCGACCACCCGCGGGGCGATGGTGCGCAGCGCGGCGACGCCGACCGGGTCGCCGTCGTGGTCGGCGAGGAGGAGCAGGCCCTCCGGCGGTACGAAGTGGGGGAGCGACTCGCGGATCGCGCCGAGGTCGGTGGGGGAGTCCGCCACCCCGTACTCCTCGCGGAGCCGGCCGACGGCCCAGGTGAGGTAGTCGCCCATCAGGCTGACGAGCACGTCGGAGTCGGTGGCCAGGTCGGCCTGGCGGAGGGTGACGCTCATGATCCTGAGCCTACGGCGTCACGGGACCACGGTGACCGGCCAGCGGGCCGCGCGGACCAGGCGGGTGGCGAGGGAGCCGGCGATCTTGTGGCCGAGCCCGGCGGAGGCGCCGACGATGATGCCGCTGGCCTTGACCTCCTCGGCGACGTCGCCGAGCACGCGCAGCGGGTCGCCGGGGCGGACGACCAGCCGGGCGTCGACGGACCAGTCGCGCGCCTGCTGGTCGAGCATCTCCAGCAGCTCGGACTCGATCTCGCTCTGCGCCTCGACGAGGGCCTGCACGGCCGTACCGCCGAAGGTCAGGAACGCCCCTGGCTCCCGGCGGGCGTAGACGGCGAAGAGGCGGGCGCGCTGCCGGCGGGCGAGGCCGAGCGCGTACGCGGCGGCGCGCAGCGAGCCCTCGGAGCCGTCGACGCCGACGACCAGGGCCGAGGGGCCGTCGGTGCCGAGTTCAAAAGCGCCCACGTTCGCGGCCTCCTGGCTGTGCCGTGCCGTACGTGGGCGCGATTCTATGGTGACGGCCCGGACCCGCGGAAGGCGCGGGCCCGGGCCGGGGCGTCACAGCGACCGGGCCAGCCGATAGTAGGCGCTGTTCCACCGGACGCGGTCGGCGAAGTCGTGCGTGGTGGTGTTCGCGTCGATGAGCAGCAACTCGGTCTGCAGGATGGTGGCGAAGTCGCGCAGCGTCTCCGTACCGATGGCCTGGGTCAGCACGGTGTGGTGCGGGCCGCCCGCGGTCAGCCAGCACTCGGCGGACGTGGACAGCGACGGTGCCGGCTTCCAGACCGCGCGCGCGACCGGCAGGTTCGGCAGCGGCTCGTCCGGCGCGGTCACCTCGATCTCGTTCGCGACCAGGCGGAACCGGTCGCCGAGGTCCGCCAGGCCGACCACGATGCCGGCGCCGGGGGCGGCGTCGAAGACCATCCGGACCGGGTCCTCGCGACCGCCGATGCCGAGCGGGTGGATCTCCAGGCGCGGCTTGGCGGACGCGATGGTCGGGCAGACCTCCAGCATGTGCGCACCGAGGATCTTCGGCTCGCCCGGGCCGAAGTGGTACGTGTAGTCCTCCATGAACGAGGTGCCGCGCCCGGTGCCGGTGCCCATCGCCTTGAACGTGGCGACCAGCACGGACGTCTTCCAGTCACCCTCGCCGCCGAAGCCGTACCCGTCCGCCATCAGCCGCTGCACCGCGAGGCCGGGGAGCTGGCGCAGCCCGCCGAGGTCCTCGAAGTTCGTGGTGAACGCGCCGAAGTCACCCTCGGTGAGGAACGTGCGCAGGCCGGCCTCGATCCGGGCCGCGTAGCGCAGCGACTCGTGCCGCTCGCCGCCCACGGCCAGCTCCGGCGCGATCTCGTAGGTGTCCGCGTACTCGCCGATCAGCGTGTCGATCTCCTTGTCCGAGGCGGCGTCGACCACCTCGACCAGGTCGTTCACGCCGTACGTGTTGACCGAGACGCCGAACTGCAGCTCCGCCTCGACCTTGTCGCCCTCGGTCACCGCCACGTTGCGCATGTTGTCGCCGAACCGGGCCAGCCGCAGGCTGCGCAGCCTCGTGACGCCGGCCGCCGCGCGGATCCACTCGTCGACCCGGCGCACCACGGTGGGGTCGGACGCGTGGCCGGCGATGGTCTTGCGCGGCACCCCGAGCCGGGCCTGGATGAACCCGAACTCCCGGTCGCCGTGCGCGGCCTGGTTCAGGTTCATGAAGTCCATGTCGATGGTCGACCACGGCAGCGACACGTTGTGCTGCGTGTGCAGGTGCAGCAGCGGCTTGCGCAGCGTGTCCAGGCCGGTGATCCACATCTTGGCCGGCGAGAACGTGTGCATCCAGGCGATGACGCCGACGCAGTTCTTGTCCGCGTTCGCGTCGAGCATCACCTGGCGGATCGCGCCGGAGTCGGTCAGGACCGGCTTGCCGACGATCTCGGCGCTCAGGCCACCGGCCGTGAGCTGGTCCTGGATCTCCCGGCTCTGGGCGGCCACCTGCTCCAGCGTCTCGGGTCCGTAGAGATGCTGGCTGCCGGTGAGAAACCAGATCTGGTGCGTCATCGCAGGTTCCTGTCTGCCGTGATCGCGGGGTCGCGCTCGGTGTGGGTGGGGGACTTTCCGCGGAACGATACGCACTCACGGCCGTCGTGCGCAGGACCGCCGGCGGAGGACGCGCCGGCCTGCCCGCGACGAAAGTGAGCGCTCACATCCTGGATCATGGCACAGCCCGGCCCGGCGTCACAGGCGTGCCCGATGGGCGATGACCGCCAGCTGGGTACGGTCCCGGGCGCGCAGCTTCGCCATCAGCCGGCTCACGTAGGTGCGGGCCGTCGCCGGGCTGATGACCAGCGCGGACGCGATCTCCTGGTTCGTCTCGCCGAGCCCCACCCGGGCCAGCACCTGCCGCTCCCGCTCGGTCAGCGAGGCCAGCCGGGGGTCCCGCTCCGGCGGCGGCTCCGCGGCGAGCCGGTCCATCACGTGCCGGGCCACGGCCGGGGACAGCAGGTTCCCGCCCTCGGCCACGGTCCGTACCGCGCGGCGCAGCTCGTCCGCGCCGGTGTCCTTGAGCAGGTACCCGGCGGCGCCGGCGCGGACCGCGGCGTCGATCTCGCCCGGCTCGGAGAACGTGGTCAGCACCAGCACCCGGGTGCCGGGCAGCTCCGCGGTGATCGCGGCGGTCGCGTCCAGCCCGCCGCCGCCCGGCATCCGCAGGTCCATCAGCACCACGTCCGGGCGCAGCCGGCGCGCCTCCGCGAGCCCGCGCACGCCGCCGGACGCCTCGCCGGCGATCTCGATGCCCGGGTCGTTGCCGAGCAGGCTGCGCAGCCCGGCGCGCACCAGATCCTGGTCGTCGACGATCAAAACCCTGATCATGCGGTACGCACCAGGGGCAGCTCGGCCTCCACCGTGAATCCCTCGGCGCCGTGCCGGGTGCGCAGCGCCCCGCCGAGCGCCCGCGCCCGCTCCGCCATCCCGGCCAGCCCGTGCCCGGTCCCACCCATGCCGCTCCCGGCGGCGGTCGCGCCGTTGTCGGCGCCGGTCGTGTTGCTCCCGGCGGTGGCCATGCCGCTCCCGGGGGCGGGCGCGCCGTTGTCGGCCGGTTCGTGGCCCGAATACCGTTCCCGCGGCGGGTTCCGGTCGGGCGGGCCGTCGTCGCTGATCGTCAGGTGGAGGAGACCGGCGGAGACCGTGGCGGACACCGACACGCGGCTGGCGGACGAGGCGTGGCGCAGGACGTTCGTCACCGCCTCCTGGACGATCCGGTACGCGGCCGCGTCCACCAACTCGGGCAACTCACGGGCCTCCGGCGCGACCCGGACGGACACGTCGAAGCCGGCGGTCCGGGCCGGGTCCAGCACCGGGGACAGGTCGTCCAGCGAGACCGCGCCGCGCAGCACGCCGACCGCGCCGCGCAGGTCGCTCATGGTGCGGTCGGCCGCCTGCCGGATTCGCAGCAGCGCCTCGTCCAGCGCCTCGTTGCCGGGCGGCACCGCCTCCCGGGCCACGTCCACGTGCAGCGAGATCACCGAGACGCCGTGGCCGACGGAGTCGTGCAGGTCGCGCGCGATGGCGAGCCGCTCCTCCCGTACCCGCGACAGGTTCTCCCGCAGTTGCAGCTCGCGCTGGGCGCGGCGGCTGCGCAGGCCGTCGCCGAGCGCGATCGCCGCGGCCATCAGCGTGACGTGCGTGATCAGGTCGTAGCCGACCACGAAGGCCGCGCTCTGGCCCTCCAGCAGCCGGAACATCAGCGAGAGGCCGAGCACGCCGGCCGCGGTGAGCACCGACCAGCGCAGGAAGCCGGCCTCGGCCGCGGAGAACAGCGCCGCGGCCAGCGGCACGCCCACTCCCACCGCCGGGTATCCCACCGCGTAGTAGGCGCACAGCCCGAACGCGCTGGTCAGCAGCACCGCGCGCGGATGGTGGCGGCGGGCGAGCATCAGCGCGCCCAGGCCCACCGCCCACGCGTAGGCGATCGGGCCCGGCGCGACGTCACCACCCTGCCGCGCGGAGATCACCGCGGCGAGCGTGCCGGTCACGGCGATCCCGAGCAGCGCGTCGGCCGACCACGGCGGAATCCTCATTCGCATCAGCGTAGGACGTAGGCGGCGGGCGATCCGGGTGTCGCCTCCGGGCGGATGGCACCGGCCGCCGCGCTGCCTACCGTCGTGCCCATGCGCTCCACGACGCTCGGACTCCCGCCGCTCGCGCTGCTGGCCCTCGCCCTGGTCGCCGTCCCCCGGCCGGTGCTGCACGACCTTGAGATCATCCAGGAGGGTACGGCCGTGAACGCGCTGTTCGTGGCCGTACCGCTGCTGATCTGGATCGTGGTGGTGGTCCTCGCCCGCGTGCCGAAACCGTTTCTCACGCTGCTCGCGGTCGGTGCCGTCCACGGCGTCCTGCTCGCCGTCGTGCACCAGGTGCTGTGGGACGCGGACGTGCACCTCGCCGGAAGCCTGCCACCCGCTGCCGAACAGGTGCTGATCCGCGGGTTGGCGGCCATCAGCAGCGTCTTCACCGGCCTGCTCACCGGTGCGGTCACCGGCCTGGTCGCCTGGCCGATCTCGGTCCTGGCCGGCCGCGCACGCGACTGAGCGTCCACTGTGTTCGCCAGTCGCCGGAGTGGGTATGTGCGGGGACGTGACACTACGCCGGAGGCTGGTGACGATGGCCGGTTGCGGCGTGAGCACGTTGCTGTTCCTACTGGCCACCGACGATCTGCCTCCCGGTTGTCGTGCGCGTGTCGCGCTCGTGGTGCTGGTCCTGGTCCTGCTCGTCACCTCGGCGGCGCTCGGGTTCGACATCCTGAGGCAGCACCGGAGCGGTGCCGGAACCGGGGACTCGTAGGCATGCTCTATCGGTCGGAGAACGTTCCCCGCCGGCTGGACGCGGCGTTTCTCGTTGCGGCGGTGGGTGCCCTCGCCTGCGCACCGCTCATCGGCCTCGACCGCCCGTGGACCGTCGCCGTGTCGGTCGCCGCCGGCGTGCTCGCGCTCGACTCGGCGGTGGCACTCGTCCGGTCGAGAACCGGTCACGCCGATGAACGACGGCCGGATCCGGCCGCCGGGAAGCGCCGGAACGCGATCGTGGCGGCGGTGGGCTTCGGCGCGTACCTCGTCCTCCTGTTCGCGGGCGACTCGCTGCCGTTGGCGCGGTGGGCACCCGTCCCGGCCGGCCTGCTCCTGGCGTTCGTCGTGGGGCCGGGCCTGCGCGGGATGGTGATGCATGTGGTGAACAGGTCCAGGGCGGCCCGCGGGAGACGCCTCCTCGAGGACGGGCGCGCGGATGGCGGGGGCACGCTCGTGCTGCGGCGGGGCGGCGCCGGCGAAGTCGGCTTCCTGAGACGGATGGCGGTGACGGTGGACGGGAGGCTGGTGGCGATGCTTCCGTACCGCGGCGACGTGTCCGTGGGTCTCGCGCCGGGGGAGTACGAGATCGCCGCCCGGCTCGACCGGGTCCACGGCGGGCCGTTGCGGGTCGCGCTGGACGAGGGGCGGACGGTCGTCGTGCGCCTGTCGGCCGAGGTGCCCGCGGACCTCGGGTTCGGCGCGCGTCGCGATGGCATCCGGGTGGAGCTGGAGTAGACCGGCCGCCTGGGCGGCCGGCCGATCTCAGGCCCGGCCGGCCGCGCGCGCGACCGCGGCCTCGGTGTAGGCGCGCAGTCGGGCCGCGTCGCCGGGATTCAGCGTGCGCAGCGAGAGCGGTACCGGCCGGCCGCGGTCGATCGCGGTCAGCTTCGCGGCCGGCGGCGCGTCGATCCAGGCGGCGATCGGGCGGGCCGACTCGTCGACCGGCCGGGCGGCGACCCGGGCCAGGCCGCTGATCACGCCGCTGACCAGCGGGTTCGGGTGGCTGCCGGGCCGGGTGAAGCCGGGGTGGTAGAGCACGTAGCGGGCCCGGCCGGTGTGCGCGACGCCGAGCAGATCGTTCGCGCGGCCGGCCTGCACCTGTGCGCGGATCGCGCCGTAGCCGCGGGTGAACTGCGGGTCCTCCCAGCGCACCCGGCCCGCGGTGATGCCGGTGCCGGACACGTTGACGATGACGGGATTCCCGGCCGCGTCGAGCTGCGGCGCCAGCAGCTCACCGAGCAGGTACCGGCTCAGGTAGTAGAGCGCGAACGTCGCCTCCAGGCCGTCCGGCGTCTCGGTGCGGCGCGGGAAGATCCGGTTCGCGCACAGCACCAGCGCGTCCACCACCGGATGGTCGCGCGCGATCTCGGCCGCCACCCGCCGCACCTCCGCGATCGTGGTCAGGTCGGCGCGGTAGGGCGCGTCCGGCCGGCTCCCGATCACGATCACCCGGTCGCCGCGCGCGGCCCGGGCCAGCGCGGTGGCCCGCCCGATGCCGCTCGTGCCCCCACTGATCACCACGGTCTTCGACATGATGGGAATCGTCCGGCGCCGGCCCCGCACCGCGAAAGAAGGCACATCAATGTCCGTACCCTCGGTCCTCGCCACGCGCCTGCCGAACCCGGTCCCGCTGGCCGAGTTCGACACGTGCCCGGTCTCGGACGTCTTCCGCCGGGTCGGCGACCGGTGGAGCATGCTGGTGGTGATCCTGCTCGGCACGCGGTCGTACCGCTACAACGACCTGCACCGCTCGATCGAGGGCATCAGCCAGCGCATGCTGACCCGCACGCTGCGCTCCCTCGAGGAGGACGGCCTGGTCAGCCGCACGGTCCACCCGACCGTGCCGCCGGGCGTGGAGTACGCGCTCACGCCGCTGGGCCGCACGCTGCTGGAGCCGCTGTCCGCCCTCGCCGACTGGGCGGTCACCCACGCGGCGGAGATGCGACGCTGACCCCGTGCCGCGCCGACCATCGCGCGGCCCGACCGCAACATCACGGCGTACGTGGTGGGAGGCGTCATCCTCGTCCGCGCGCTGTACCTCGTCGCCGGCGCGGTGCGGTGAGAGGGTTGGTGCTCAGCCGGTCCAGGACCGGCCGCGCCGACCGAGAAAGGCTGGACCGGTTGTGAGGAATCGTCGAAGCGTGATTCTGGCATCAGTGGGTCTCGGCGCATATCTCGTTCTCCTGTCCGCCGCCGACTCCGTCTCAGCGCCCCGGTGGGCACCGGTCGCGGCCGGCCTGTTCATCGTGGGGCTGCTTGTCGGGTGGACGGTGATGCACTTCGTCAACACGTCCAGGGCGGCACGCGGGCGGCGCCTCCTCGAGGACGGGCGCGGAGATGTCGCGGGCACCCTCGTGCTGCGGCGGGGCGGGCTCGCCGAAGTTGGCTTCCTGCGGCGGATGAAGGTGAGGGTCGACGGAGATCTGGTGGCCATGCTCCCGCACAACGGTGAGGTCTCTGTGGATCTCGCGCCGGGGGAGTATGAGATCTCCGCCCGGATCGGTTCGTTCGGCGGCGAACCGTTGCGGGTCCCGATCAACGAGGGCGCGACCGTCGCCGTGCGTCTGTCGGCCGAGATTCCCGCGGACCTCGCGCTCGGCGTGCCGCGCGCCTCGATCCGCGCCGAACTGATCTAGAACGACGCAAGCGGCGGTGTGACGGCCTCCGCGCGGCAGCACCGACGAGGCCGTTACGGACCGTGGTTGACGAGGGCGAGACCGCCGCCGTGCGCCCGCGCCGCGTCGTGACCTGAGCCGGGTGGAGCGGGAGCAGGGCGGCTCAGGCGGCCAGCGCGGTGGCCTCCTCCGGGGTCAGGGTGCCGTCGGCGACGATGACGGTGTGGCGGCGCGAGATGGTGCCGCCGGCCGGGATGACGAGCGGCTTCTCCCAGGCCAGGGCCACGCAGACGCCGGGGTAGATGCCGGTGCGGGCGAACCAGTGGTCGCCGTCGCCGAGGCCGGAGAAGATCAGGGTGTGGTCGGTGGCGGCGAACGCGACCCACGCGGCGGTGCCGCCGTTGACCGTGGACTCGCCGGTCGCGCCGGAGGCGTCGAAGACGTCGGCGGGGCCGGGCGCGCACCGCCAGAAGAAGCCGCCGTAACCCGCGGCGTCCGGCCGGCCGTTCGTGGCGGGGCTGCCGAGCGGGACGTCCCGGGACGGCGGCGCGGCCAGCGTGTACGCCGCCTCCAGCGCCCACGCGCGCGCCGACACCGGGCGGGCGGAGAACGTGCGGTCCTCGGTGATCAGCAGCGTGCCGTCGGGATCCAGCCAGTGCAGCGTGGCGGTGAACGCGTCCTCGGCGGCGGTGGGGGAGAGGCGGGTGATGACGATCCGGCCGTGGTCGTCGAGCCAGGTGTAGCCCCGGTCGCGGACGTAGGTGCGGCCGCCCCACAGGTTGGTGCCGGCCACGTCCTGCAGGGCGACGGAGACGCCGAGGTGCCAGCGGTGGTCCTCCGGGAACGCGTCGGTGACCGGGGTTCCGGAGAACGTGGTGACGGGGTGCAGGTAGGGGCGGGGGCCGAGTGTCAGATCCGCGTCGGTGCCGTCCTGGAGACGGGCGACCACGGTGCCGCCGACGGTGAGCCGGGCTGATTCGGGCATGCGGGGCCACCTCCGGAAACGGTCTGGAAAGCGCTTGCCACAGGGTAGCGTTCGTCGATCGGTGCCGTCACGCCCGCGGTGGTTCTCTCAGGTTCGTCACAGCGGTGGGTGGCGAGGATCGGTCGCATGTTGCAGCGGTCTCGCGTGCGTACACATCGGGCGGTCGTTCTCGCGGCCGTGTCCCGGCCATGGTTCTGGCCGGTGTCGTGGGTGCCGGCCTACCTGGGACTGGTCCTGGCCACCGGGTCGCTGACGCCGCACGACCGGTGGCGGGCCGGGCTGACGTTGCTGGTGATCGGGCCGCTCATCTGGGCCGCGGTGCTCGCCCACAACGACCTGCACGACCTGCCGACCGACCGGATCAACCCGCGCAAGACGGGCGCCGGTGCGGTGTCGCCGCGCACCCTCCAGGCGTACGCCCTGGTCGCGGCGATCGCCGCGCTCGGCGCGGCGGCGCTGCTCGGCCCGCTGTTCGAGCTGGGCGTGGCGGCGGTGCTGGCGCTCGGCTGGGCGTACAGCGCGCCACCGCTGCGGCTCAAGGCCCGCCCGGGCGCGGACGTGCTGGTCAACGCGCTGGTGGTGGGCGTGGTCGCGCCGCTCGGCGGCTGGTCGATCGCGCGCGACCCGTGGACGTTCCCGTGGCCTTTCGCGCTGCTCGGGCTGCTGTTCGCCGCGGCGTTCTACCTTCCGACCACGGTCATGGACCGGCCCGCGGACCTGCGGGCCGGATACACCACGATCGCGGTGCGGTACGGGGTGAACGGCGCCTACCGGCTCGGGCTCTCGCTGTGGTCGCTGGCGCTGGGCGTGTCGCTCGCGTGCGCCAGCATGAACGTGGTCATCCCCGTCTCGACGCTGCCCTATCAGCTCCTGCTGGTGCCGGTGCTGCTCGGCGCCTACGCCTGGCTGACCAGGTCGCCGTCCATCCCGAAGCTGGCCGTGCTCGCCCTGATCTTCGCCCTCCCCTCGGCCGGCTTCGTCCTGTCACTCACCTGAGCCACGCCGCCCTCGCGGGATCGGCGGCCACGGCGCCGTCGCGTGACCGGCAGCCGTGGCGCCGGTCACGGCAGCGGGAGCCGATCGGCTCGGCGCTGTCCGCGGCCCCGGCGGCGCCGACGGCTGGAGCAGACCGGTCGGCTACGCGCCGCCGGCGGTCGGAGCGGCGACGATCGGCTCGGCGGTGCCGGTGCCGGTGCCGGTGCCCGGAGCGGAAGCGCCCGGCTCGGCGCCGGCCACGCCGGTCTCGTCGGTGACCGGAGCGACGTCGCTGATCTGTGGCGGTGCCGCGTGGACGGAGGCGATGCCGGCCAGGATGAGCACGCCGCCGGCCAGCTGGGTGATCGTCAGGTTCTCGCCGAGCAGCAGCCAGGCGAAGACGGAGGCGAACACGACCTCCAGCAGCCCGATGAACGATGCCAGCCGCGAGCCGAGCCGGCCCGCGCCGAAGATGCCGGTGGCGTACGCGATGGCGGTTCCGAAGATCGCGACCACGGAGAGCGGCACGAACCACGGCACCGCGGAGCCGAGCAGCGTCACGTCGCCGAAGTCCGCGGTGAACGGCAGTAGCCCCACCGTCCCGACCAGGGCGAGCAGCAGGCCGCCGAGCAGCAGCCCGGAGCCGGCCAGCGCGACCGGCGGCAGTCCGTCGGCCGGTCGCGCGCCGACCGCGAAGTAGACCGCGCAGCCCACCGCGGCCGCGAACGCGAGCCCCAGCCCGGCCGGGTCGACCGCCCGCACGGCGCCGGGGCCGATCACCAGGACCAGGCCGCCGATGGCGAGCACGGAGCCGAGCAGCACGACCGCGTGGGGCGCGCGCCGGGTGCTCACCCAGGCCCAGAGCACGAGCAGCAGCGGCGCCAGGTATTCCACCAGCAGCGCCGTGGAGACCGGGATGCGCGAGATCGCGGCGAAGTAGGTGACCTGGGTGAACGCGACCGCGATCAGGCCCATGCCGAGCACCCGCCAGCGGGCCCGCCACAGCGTGGCCCAGCGGCCGCGCAGTGACCAGAGCACGAGCGGCAGGAGCAGCAGACCCGCCGAGAGGGTGCGGGCGGAGACGGCGGCCGCCGGCGACCAGCCGGCCTCCAGCAGTGGCTTGACGAAGGCGCCGGACGTCGCGAAGGACGCGGCCGACGCGAGCGCGGCGACCAGTCCGATGGGCTGTCTCACGGTGCCTCCTGTCATGGGTTAACGTTTTTACACCCCTGACGCTAGGGCCGCGTACGTGAGGAGTCAAATTGCTCTTTGCCCCTGACACCGAGGAGGCGCTGGACTTCGCGGTCGCGCTGATGAACACCGAGGCCGGCGCCTCCCGCTCCGGCACGGACGAGCTGGCCACGGTGGCGCAGCTGCGCGCGCTGATCGGGCGGTACACGTACTCCGGGCGGATCGACTACGACGAGGCGGAGCTGCGCGCGGTCCGGCGCGCCCGCGAGCTGCTGCGCGAGGTGTGGACGCTGGACCGGGACGACGCGGTCGAGGCGGTCAACCGGATGCTGCGCGAGGGGAGGGCGCTGCCCTACCTGGCCCGCCACGACGGCCTGGACTGGCACCTGCACGCCACCGACCCGGACGCGCCGCTGGCCGTGCGCATGCGGGTGGAGGCCGCGCTCGCGCTGATCGACGTGATCCGGATGGACGAGACGCACCGGCTGCGGGTCTGCGCGGCGAGCGACTGCACCGGCGTCTTCGTCGACCTCTCCAAGAACGGCTCCAAGCGCTTCTGCACCGTGCGCTGCGGCAACCGGATGAACATGATCGCCCACCGGAGCCGCAAGCAGGTCAACGGCAACCCGTAGCGGCCCTCGCCCGCTCCGCGCGGCCGGCGGAACGTGTCCGCGCGCGGTGAATAACCGGCGGCGACCCGGTCGCCCGACCGCGTAACCTGGCGCGCATGGCGAAGCGGGAGGGCGGCGACGGGCGGACGCTCATCGCGTCGAACAAGAAGGCCCGGCACGAGTACACGGTCCTGAAGACCTACGAGGCCGGGCTGGTGCTGGCCGGCACCGAGGTCAAGTCGCTGCGCGCCGGGCACGTGTCGCTGAACGAGGCGTTCGCGCAGGAGCTGGACGGCGAGATCATGCTGCACGGCCTGCACATCGCGGACTGGGGCTTCGGCGACTGGACCCGTCACTCGCCGCGGCGCACCCGCAAGCTGCTGCTGAACCGCGTGGAGATCAACCGGATTCTGACCAAGCTGCGCGACGGCGGCGGCCTGACGCTGGTGCCGCTGTCGCTCTACTTCGCCAACGGCTGGGCCAAGGTCGAGCTGGCGCTGGTGAAGGGCCGCCGCGCGTACGACAAGCGGCAGGCGCTCGCGGAACGCGACGCGAACCGCGAGATCGCCCGCAACCTGGGCCGGCACCTCAAAGGCCGGCAGCCCGCCCGGCGGCCTCGATGATCTCCAGCCCCGCCAGCGAGCCGGCCGGGTCGACCGGCATCGGCGTGCCGTCCCGCAGCGCCGCCGCCACGCCCGCGTAGAAGCTGAGGTACGCGCCCGGCTCGGTGGGCACCGGCGACAGCGCGTCCCCGGCGCCGAGCACACCCCAGCGCTCCGCCGGCTCGGCACCCCAGCCGGGCGCGGCCGGGTCGCCGCCGGCCGCGAGCGCCGGCTCCTGCCCGTCCAGCCCGTGCTTGACGAACGCGGCGTCCGCGCCGAGCACCCGGAAGCGCGGGCCCGGCTGCGCGGCCAGGCGGCTCATCCACAGGTGCGAGCGCACGCCGGTGAGGTGCCGCAGCGCCACGAACGCGTCGTCCGGCACGGCCGAGCCGGAGCGCACCACGCCCAGCTCCGCGTGCTCCACCTCGGCCGGGCCGAACAGCAGCAGCGCCTGGTCGACGACGTGCGCGCCGAGGTCGTAGAGGACGCCGGCGCCGGGCGCGGACTCCTCCTTCCAGGAGCCCTCCTTCAGCGCGGGCTTCCACACCTCGAACCGCGACTCGAAGCGGTGCACTTGGCCCAGCGCGCCGGAGTCCAGCAGCCGCCGGACGGTGAGCAGGTCGCCGTCCCAGCGCCGGTTCTGGAACACGGTCAGCGCCACGCCCGCGGCCTCGGCGGCCGCGATCAGGTCCCGGCCCTCCGCCGCGGACGGCGCGAACGGCTTGTCCACCACCACCGGCAGCCCGGCGTCGATCACGGCGCGCGCCTGCGGCACGTGCTGCGCGTTCGGCGTGGCCACCACGACCAGGTCCACGCCGCCGGCCGCGAGCAGCGACGGCAGGTCCGGCACGATCGAGGCGCCCGGGTACGTGGCACGCGCCCGCGCCGCCCGGTCCGGGTCGCGGGTCACGATCGCGGCCAGCTCCAGGCCCGGGGTGGCGGCGATCAGCGGGGCGTGGAACACCCGCCCGCCGAGCCCGAAACCGAGCAGACCCACGCGAATGGTCATGATGCCGCCTCTCGTCCGTACCGCCGGATGATCTTGATCTTAGAGAGGGAACTCCTGGGGCGTGCCGGAACCACCCGCGGCCGAGTGCGGCGGCGGCGGACGGTCGGCGCCGCGCGCGAACACGCCCGGGCGCGGCCGGGTGACCGCGAGCGGGACCAGGTGGACCGGCGGACCGGGGTCCCGGATCTGGCCGGCCGACCAGCGCACCCAGAGCGCCACCCGCCCGGCCGCGGCCTCGGCGAGCAGCTTGTCGACGGTACGGCGGCGATCCGTGTGGTCCACCTCGATCGCGATCGGGAGCGCGCCACCCGGGCGCGCGCACGCCACGTCCAGCACCGACCTCTGCCGGTCCAGCGGCGGCGGCAGCGACATCACGCTCGGCGCCCGCCGGTAGACCCGCCAGCCCCGGGCGCCGGCCCAGCCCGCGATCTCGTCGATGACCAGCGCGGTCACCTGGTCCGCGCCCAGCCCGGTGAAGGTCAGCGCGTCCAGGTGCGCGCCGAGCGCGGCGGCCAGCTCGGGCCCGTCGTCCATGGCGCCCAAGCCTAGAGCCTCCAGTTTCCTGACCGGCCGGCCGAGCGTTCACCCATACGTGAGCGAGACCTACACGGTACGGGTGGGGCAGTTCGGGCATCCGGCGCACGCGCTGCACCTGGCGCTGACGTTCCTCACGCTCGGGTGGTGGGTGGGCGTCTACGCGGTGCACGGGCTGGTCTGGTCGCACCGCCGGGACACCGTCACGATCACCGTGCCGGCCGGGTGCCGGGTGGAGTGGCGCGGCGGCTACCCGGAGGTGCTGGCGCCGGACGAGTGGCTGGAGCCGCCGTCCGCCGCCGAGCGCCGCCGGGTGCTCCGCCCCTACCTGGTGCCGGTCGCGGTGGCGGCCGTGGTGATCGCCGTGCTGCTGATCAGGTGAGCGCCCGGGCGGCGCGCTCCCGCAGCAGCCGGCTCTCCCGCTGGTTGGGGGCCAGGTCGGCGGCGCGTTCCCACTCCTCGGCCGCCTCCGCGGCGCGGCCCAGCCGCAGCAGGACGTCGCCGCGCACCGCGCCGACCAGGTGGTGGCGGGCCATCCGCGGGTCCGCGCGCACCTCGTCGATCGCGGCCAGCGCCGCGGCCGGCCCGTCCGCGTGCAGCACCGCGACCGCGCGGTTCAGCGCCACCACCGGCGACGGCGCGATCTGGCCGAGCGCGTCGTAGAGCGCCACGATCGCCTCCCAGTCCGTCTCCTCGAAACGCGGCGCCCGCGCGTGCACGGCCGCGATCGCGGCCTGCACCGAGTACGGCCCGAGCGGCCGGGCCAGCGCGGTGGCCCGGTCCAGCGCGGCGAGTCCGTGCTGGATCAGCGTCCGGTCCCAGCGCGACCGGTCCTGGTCCTGGAGCAGCACCGGCGAGCCGTCCGGCGCGATCCGGGCGCGGAACCGGGACGCCTGCAGCTCCATCAGCGCGACCAGGCCGTACGGCTCCGGCTCGCGCGGCAGCAGCCCGGTCAGCATGCGCCCGAGCCGCATCGCCTCCTCGGCCAGGTCGCGGCGGATCCACGCGTCGCCGCTGGTCGCGGCGTACCCCTCGGTGAAGATCAGGTAGATGACCTCCAGCACCGCGGGCAGCCGTTCCCGCAGTTCGTCGCCGTGCGGCGGCGCGAACGGCACCTTCGCCTCGGCGAGCGTGCGCTTGGCCCGGGAGATCCGCTGCCCGATCGTGGGCGACGGCGCCAGGAACGCGTGCGCGATCTCGTCGGTGCTGAGCCCGCCGAGCAGGCGCAGCGTGAGCGCGGTACGCGCCTCCCGGGTCAGCACCGGGTGGCAGGCCGTGAAGATCAGCGCCAGCAGGTCGTCGTCGGACCCATCCGGCACGGTCGGGTCCAGCGCGGCGCTGAGCTGGCGCTCGTCGCGCATCCGGTCCCGCCGGATCCGGTCGATCGCCTTGTGCCGGCCGGTGGTGTGCAGCCAGCCGGCCGGGTTCGGCGGCACGCCGCCGGACGGCCACTGCTCCAGCGCGGCGACGAACACGTCCTGCGCGATCTCCTCGGCCGTCCCGACGTCGCGGGTCAGCCGGGAGAGCGAGGCGATCAGGCGGGCGGCCTCCATCCGCCAGATCGCCTCGATCCTCCGGTGCGGGTCCACGGTCACTCAGCGGCCTGGATCCGGCGCATCTCCGCCTCCCGCTCCCGCAGCTCCGGCGTGAGCGCGTCGCCGAAGTCCTCGTCGCCGGCGTACGGCCGGATCTCCAGCACCGTCGCCGCGCCGTGGAAGCCGTCCCGCGGGCAGCGCTTCGCCCACTCGACCGCCTCCTCCAGCGAGGAGACCTGCCAGATCCAGTAGCCGCCGATGATCTCCTTCGACTCCGTGAACGGGCCGTCCACCACCGAGGTGTCGCCGCTCGCCGCGAAGACCACCTTGACGCCGGCCGCGGTCGGCTTGAGGCCGTCGCCGTCCAGCAGGATGCCGGCCTTGACCAGCTCCTCGTTGTAGCGGGTCATGCGCTCCAGCATGTCGGTGCTCGGGGCGACCCGGCCCTCGTCCGCGCCGTCGCCCTTGATCATGACCATGACCTTCATCGTCGTGCTCCCTGTGCTCGGTTGTCGTGTCGACCCTAAGCGGGCCGCCTACACCCCCTCCTCGATCGGGCGAGGCCGGTTTTCGACAGCGGGCGGGACGTTTCGGCGGGCAGACGGACGGAAAGCTTCGGACAGCGTTCGTCTGTTGGCTCTGGAGGAGGCGTGTGGCGGTCGGCGTACGCTGCCCGGGTGACCGAACAAACCTGGGCGGATCAGCGGAAACGGGCGATCTTGGCACACGCGGCGGCCGGCGAGGCGCGGCGCGCGGCCGAGGTGGCGCGGGCGCGTGAGCTGCTGGCCGGGTTCGTGCGGGAGGCCGGCGAGCGGGGGATCGCGCCGGAGGAGCTGACGGCCGCGCCGCACCGGGGCGGTGGACGGCTGCGGACCGGGCTGCGCGGGTGGTACCTGCGGGCGGACCGGTCGGTGGCGGTGGGCACGGACGGTGAGTTCTACGCGCTCAGCGCGCCGGGCGGCCTGCGGGCGCGGCTGACCGGCGTGACGATCGAGCCCTCCGACCCGCGGCTGATCGTGGGCGAGGGCGGCCGGGACGGGGAGTCGATGCCGCTGGCGGAGCTGCTGCGCCGGCGGCTGGGGACGGAATCGTAGGGGTGGGGCGGATGCCCGAGATGATCGAGCTCGACGTCACCTCCGGGGCGCAGTCGCGGCGGCGGGGACGGCCGTCCGCGTACCCCCGGCAGGTCGTGGTCCTGGGTGTCGTGCTCGTGCTGGTCGCGTCGGGCGGTGCGGGCTATCTCGGGCTGCGCGACGGCGGCGTGCCGACCGGCACCGACCTGACCGCGCACGTCGCGGTGGGCGACGACGAGCTGGCGATAACCGGCGACGAGGCGCGGCTGCGCGGCATCGCGACCGTGACGAACGTGGACGACGAGCCCGCCGTGGTGCACGCGGTGCGCGCGGACTGGCCGGGCATCCGGATCGCCATGAACGAGGAGCAGGCGCACCGGGTGCCGCCGGGCGGGACCGCGCCGATGGGCGTGACCATCACGTTCACCTGCGTGTACGACTCGCTGCGCGGCCTGCGCGGGCGGGCGCTGATCGACACGCCGGACGGCGGGCGCGGCGAGGTGGACGTGCCGATGACGGCCGGGCGCCCCTGGCAGACGATCCGCCGGGGCGCGTGCGAGACGATCCAGAGCCGCCCCGCCGACTGACCCCGGTGGGAGTAGGGTGGCCCGGTGATCGAGCTGGACGTCACCCCGGGGCGACCCGAGGAGCAACCGGGCTGGCTGGCATACCAGCGGCGCCGGCTGGGGGCGTACCCGCTGGTCGTCCTGCTCGTGGGTTTCACGCTCGGCCTGCTCGTGGGCGGCGCCGGCGTCTACTACGCCGGGGTGCTGCGGCCCGAGCTCGCGGCGGCGCGGGCGGCCGAGGCCGCCCGGGTGGCCGCGCCGCAGCTGCTGATCTCGCGCGACCCGAGCTACTTCGAGCCCACGGTGACCGGCGACGCGGTGCGCGCCAGCGGCCGGATCATCGTGTCCAACGCGGGCGAGGACGAGGTCGTGGTGCACGCGGTGTCCGCGGAGGCGACCGGCATCCGGATGACCACGGACGTGGAGGAGCCGCGCCGGCTCCAGCCCGGCGGCACGGCCACGATCGACGTGACGATCCTGTTCGACTGCCGGTCCGGGGCGCCGGTGCCCGCGTCCACCCGCGTGCTGGTGGAGACGGCGGACGGCGCCCGCGACGAGGTCACCTCCGCGATGGATCTCGCGTCCGCGGGCTGGCCGCCGGCCCACCGCACCTCCTGCCGGCTGACGAAGTGACCGGATGTTCTCGCTGACCGTGGACGACGGGCTGCGGCTGACGCTGGCCGAGGAGCGGCACGCGGAGCCGATCACCGAGCTGATGGCGCGCAACCGGGAGCGGCTCGCACGCTGGCAGCCGTGGGCGATGTACCGGCCGACCGTGGAGAGCACCCGGTCGTACATCCGGGGTGGGCTGAGCCGGTTCGCGGAGGGCCGCGAGCTGTACCTGATGATCGAGCACGAGGGCGTGCCGGTCGGCGCGTGCGGCATGCGGCGCGACCCGCAGACGCTGATCGCGGACGTCGGCTACTGGCTGGACGCGGCCGCGGAGGGGAAGGGCCTGGTCACCCGCTCGGTGACCGCGCTGACCGGCGCGGCGTTCACGGTGTACGGCATGCGGCGCGTGGAGATCCGCACGATGGTCGCGAACCATCGGGCCCGGGCGGTCGCGGAGCGCTGCGGGTACGAGTTCGAGGGCGTGCTGCGGCGGGCGATGCGCTGGGCCGACCGCAACGAGGACGTGGCGCTCTACGGTGCCGTAGAGCGCCACGGGTGACTGCTCAGGCGCCCCAGCCGGCCTGCTGCCCGCCGACCCGCTCGGCCACGATCTTCTCCTGGTAGCCGCTGCGCCGGTACGCCGCGATCGGGTCCGGGTCGAGCCCGTTCTCCTCGCGGACCTCCGCGCAGCAGCGGCCGCACGTCCGTGTTGTAGGCGTCCATCAGAATCCCGTTCGCCTCCAGCACGTCGCCGGCGGCCTGCGCGGCGAACAGCGCGTCGCGGTCCACCAGCAGCGCCTTGGCGGTCGCCTCCTGGACGTTCATCACGGACCGGATGATCGCCGGGATCTTCGCCTCGATGTTGTGGCACTGATCGAGCATGAAGTTGATCCCGTACTCCGGCGTCAGCGCGTCCGCCCGGACGATCTCGTACATGATCCGGAACAGCTGGAACGGGTCCGCCGCACCGGCCATCAGGTCGTCGTCCGCGTAGAACCGGCTGTTGAAGTCGAACGCGCCGAGCTTCCCCTGCCGGAGCAGGAACGACACGATGAACTCGATGTTCGTACCGGGCGCGTGGTGGCCGGTGTCGATGCAGACCGTGGCCTTCGGGCCGAGCTCGACGCAGTGCGCGTACGAGGTGCCCCAGTCCGGCACGTCGGTGGCGTAGAACGCGGGCTCGAACAGCTTGTACTCCAGCAGGATGCGCTGGTCGCCGCTCAGCCGGTCGTAGGCCTCGCGCAGCGCGGCGGCGAGCCGGTCCTGCCGCAGCCGCAGGTCGTCCTGGCCCGGGTAGTTGAGCCCGTCGGAGAACCACAGCTTCAGGTCCCGCGACCCGGTCTGGTCCATGATGTCCACGGCCTCCAGCAGGTGGTCCGTGGCCTTGCGGCGGACCGCGGGGTCCGGGTTCGTGACGGAGCCGAGCTTGTAGTCGTCGTCCTGGAAGACGTTCGTGTTGATCGCGCCCAGCCTGATGCCGTTCTCCGCGGCGAAATCGGACAACTTCGAGTAATCGCCGACCTTGTCCCACGGGATGTGCAGGGCCACGCTCGGCGCCACGCCGGTGAACCGGTGCACCGTGGCCGCGTCGGCGATCTTCTCCTCCGGCGTACGCGGCACCCCGGCCTGTGCGAACACCTTGAACCGGGTGCCCGAGTTGCCGAACGCCCAGGACGGCGTCTCGATCCGCTGCTCGCGCAGCGCCTGCTTGACGGCGTTCAGGTCAGCCATGTCACTCACTTCTCCGTGATGGACGCCAGCTGGTCGTCCAGGTTGAACACCTCGGTCAGCAGCACGAACCCCTCGTCCGGCGGGCGCCCGTCGATGCCGGCGAAGAACTCCGACATCTCCGACTGCCAGCGCGCGTTGACCTCGGTCCGTGCCATCGCGGCCTGCGCCGCGCCCAGGTCGTCCGCCTCGACGTATCCGATGAGGAGCCCGTCCGGGCGCAGGAACAGGGAGTAGTTGCGCCAGCCGGTGTCCCGCAGCGCGGCCAGCATGTCCGGCCAGACGGCCCGGTGGCGCGACACGTACTCGTCGATGCGGTCCGGCTTGACGTGCAGCTCGAAGCAGTACCGTGGCACAACTACCCCCCGATGGACTCAGAAGTCGAACTGGTCGATGTTCTGCGCGGTGAACTCGGTCGGCGGGCCGAGCACGATCTCGCCGTTCGCGGCGATCGTGTACTCGCCGAGCCTGCCGGCCGTGAACGTCTCGCCCTCCTTGCCGGTGATCTGGCCGGACGCGAGCGCGGCACCGGCGTACGCGGCCAGGTACCCGATGTCGGCCGGCACCCAGAGCGCGAACTTCGTGACGGTGCCGTCCTTGACGTACTCCCGCATCTGGTTCGGCAGGCCCAGGCCGGTGATCGCGACCTTGCCCTTGTAGCTGGAGGAGGAGACGTACCGCGCGGCCGCGGCGATGCCCACCGTGGTCGGCGAGACGATCACCTTCAGGTTCGGGAACGACTGGAGCAGGCCCTGCGCCTCCTGGAACGACTTCTGGTCCTCGTCGTTGCCGTAGACCGTCTTGACCAGCTTCAGCTTGCTGTACTCCGGCTTCTTCAGCTCCTCCTCGACGACCTTGATCCACGCGTTCTGGTTGGTCGCGTTCGGCGTCGCGGAGAGGATCGCGATCTCGCCCTCGCCGCCGGCCAGCTCGTTCGCCATCTTCGCCAGGCTCTCGCCGATGCCCTGCGTGGTGGCCTGGTTGATGAAGACGTCGCGGCAGTCCTTGGACGCGTCCGAGTCGAACGAGACGACCTTGATGCCGGCCTGGCGCGCCTGGTTCAGCGACGGGCAGACCGCGTTCGGGTCGTTCGCCGCGATGCCGATCACGTCCTGCTGCTGCTGGATCAGCGTGTTGATGTAGCTGACCTGGCTGGACGCGGCCGCGTCGTTCGGGCCGACCAGCTTGTACTCGCCCTTCAGCTCGCCGACCGCGACCTCGCCGCCACCGGCCAGCACGTCCGAGTAGGGGTTGTTCAGCTGCTTGGGCAGGAAGGCGATCTTCAGGCCCTCCCTGGTCGCGGCGTTCGGGTCGGCGCTCGCGGTGGCGGCGGGACCGGCCGCGCCGTTGTCGTCGCCCTTGCTGGTGCCGCCGCACGCGGCGACGCCGAGCGTGAGCAGCGACGCGGTGGCCACGGCCAGCGCGCGCGTCGTGTGAATCCTCATGGGTGCCCTTCCTCTGATGCCACGGTGAGTGTGAAGATCAAAGACTTTTCGCGGGTACGGCCCGGAGCCGCCGCCGGTGCAGCGAGTTCCGCACGCCGGCGATGATGTTGGGCAGCAGCACGGACGCGATCAGCAGCAGGCCGGTGACGATGTTCAGCGCCTGGCCGGAGACGTCCTGGAGGCGCAGCGCGTTCTGCAGCACGGCCAGCAGCAGCACGCCGGAGAGCACCCCCCACAGGCTGCCCCGGCCGCCGAAGATGGAGACGCCGCCGAGCAGCACGGCCGCCACCACCGCCAGCTCCAGCCCGGCGCCGTTGTCCGCCCGCGCGCTGGAGTAGCGCAGCGTCCACAGCACGCCGGCCAGCCCGGCGATCGCGCCGCTCACCACGTACAGCCAGAACTTGGTCCGCGCGACGTCGATGCCGGAGAAGCGCGCGGCCTGGTCGTTCGCGCCGATCGCGAACAGCGAGCGGCCGAACGGCGTGGCGTGCAGCACCACCCCGAAGATCACTGCGAGCACGACCAGCAGGATCAGCACGTTCGGGATCGGGCCGCCGCCGATCGTGCCGGTGACCCAGCCGGTGAACGTCCACGGGAAGTCCGCCACCGCGGCGTCGCCCAGCACCACGAACGCGAGGCCGCGGTAGAGCGCCAGCGTGCCGATCGTGACCGCCAGCGACGGCAGGCCGAGCCGGGTGATCAGCACACCGTTCACGGCGCCGAGCAGCGCGCCGATCAGCACGCAGAGCGGGATGATCGTCTCGATGGTCAGCCCGCGGTTCCACAGGTCGCCCATGATCGCGCTGGTCAGGCCCAGCGTGCTGGCCACGCTCAGGTCGATCTCGCCGGTGATCACGATCATCGTCATCGGCAGCGCGATCAGCGCGATCGGCAGCAGATCCAGGATCAGGAACGTGAAGTTCGTGCTGTTGCCGAAGTTCTCCACGCCGATTGACGCGCCGGCCAGCACCGCGACGGTGATCAGGATGATCACGCTGTCCCAGCTCGCGAGCCGGCCCCTCAGCTCAGACATGCGAGTCCCTCTTCCTCAGCGAGCGGGCGATCCGGACGGCGACCAGCCGATCCGCGCCGATGGCCAGCACGATCAGCGCGCCGACGATGGCCTGCTGCCAGAACTGGTTGATGTCCAGCACCGCGAGCGCGCTGCCGATCACGGTCAGCAGCAGCGCGCCGAGGCCCGCGCCCCAGATCGTGCCGCTGCCGCCGAACACCGCCACGCCGCCGACCACCACGGCCGCCACCACCTGCAGCTCGTAGCCGTTGCCGGAGGACGCGTCGACGGTGCCGAACCGGGACGCGTAGAGCACGCCGCCGAGCCCGGCCAGCGAGCCGCTGATCACGAACGCGACCAGCGTGTTGCGGGCGATCCCGATGCCGGCCAGGCCGGCCGCCTGCGGGCTGGAGCCCATCGCGTACAGCTCGCGGCCGATCCGGTAGTTGCGCATCATCAGGCCGACGCCGGCGATCACCACCAGGGCGATCAGGACCAGCCACGGTACGCCGAGCAGGTCCGCGTTCGCGAAGCGCAGGAAGTGGCGCGGCACCTCGTCCGCGGTGACCTGCTGCCCACCGGCCCAGGAGTAGGTGATGCCGCGGTAGGCGTACATGGTGCCGAGCGTGACCACCAGCGCCGGCACGTTGCCGAAGTGCACCAGCGCGCCGTTGACCACGCCGGCCACCGCGCCGATCGCCAGGCCCAGCCCGATCGCCGCGACCATCGGCAGGCCCTGGTTGTGCTGCATGACCGTGGCCACGGTGAACGCGCTGAGGCCGAGCACCGAGCCGACGCTCAGGTCGATGTGCCGGGTGATCACCACGACCGCCATGCCGGCGGCGACCACGGCCAGGATCGCGGTGTTGAGCAGGATGTCCCGGACGCTCTGCGAGGACAGGAACCGGGGCTGGTTGATCGCGGTGAACGCGACCAGGGCCAGCAGCGCGAGCACGATGCCCAGCTCGCGCTGCTTCAGGATGTCTCCGGGCCGGAACCGCGGCGCCTTGGGTGCCTCGGTCACGGGCGCTGCCACGGTCATGCCGGCTTCCCCTCGACGCTGCGGTGCCGCCTCCTGGTCATGCGGCCACCTGCTGTCCCATCGCGGCGTACATCACGGACTCCTCGGTGGCGTCCTCGCGGGAGATCTCCGCGACCAGGTGGCCCTCGCGGAGCACCAGCACGCGGTCGGCCATGCCCAGCACCTCGGGCAGCTCGGACGACACCATCACCACGGCCATGCCGTCCGCCGCGAGCTGCGACATCAGGCGGTGCACCTCGGCCTTGGTGCCGACGTCGATGCCGCGCGTGGGCTCGTCCACGATCAGCAGCCTCGGCCCGGTGGCCAGCCACTTCGCGAGCACGACCTTCTGCTGATTGCCGCCGGAGAGCGTGCCGACCGCGTCGGATAGCCGGCCGAACTTCGTCCGCAGCCGCTCGGTCCAGTCGGTCGCCTCGCGCCGCTCGGCGCCGCCGAACAGCAGGCCCAGCCGCGCCAGCGCGCCGGAGCGGGGGAGCGTCACGTTCCGCTCGATCGACAGCTCCATCACCAGGCCCTGCTGGCGGCGGTCCTCCGGCACCAGCGCCATGCCCGCGGCCATCGCGGCGCGCGGGTTGCCCGGCTTGAGGCGCTTGCCGCCGAACGTGACGGTGCCCCGGTCGTACGGATCGACGCCGAACACGGCCTGCATGACCTCGGAGCGGCCGGAGCCGACCAGCCCGGCGAGCGCCACGATCTCACCGGCGCGCACCGTGAAGCTGATGTCCCGGAACACGCCCTCCCGGCTCAGCCCCTCGACGCGCAGCACCTCCTCGCCGGGCGTGACGTCCTGCTTGGGGAAGAGCGCGGAGAGGTCGCGGCCGACCATCCGCCGGATCATGTCGTCGACCGTGAGGTCCTCGACCCGCTCCGTGCAGACGTGCCGGCCGTCCCGCATGATCGTGACGCGCTGGCAGAGCGCGGTGATCTCCTCGAACCGGTGCGAGATGAACATGATCGCGGCGCCCTCGTCGCGCAGCGACCGCACCACGGAGAACAGCCGTTCGACCTCCACGCCGGAGAGCGCGGCGGTCGGCTCGTCCATGATCAGCACCCGGGCCCGCATGGAGAGAGCCTTGGCGATCTCGACGATCTGCTGATCCGCGATGGAGAGGCCGCGCGCCGGCCGGTCCGGGTCGACGCGCACGCCGAGCCGCGCGAACAGCCGCTCCGCCGTGGCTCGCATGGTCTTCCGGTCGATCTGGCGCAGCCGGGTCAGCGGCGCGTTGCCCATCGCGATGTTCTCCGCGACGGACAGGTCCGGGAAGAGCGTGGGCTCCTGGTAGATGACCGCGATGCCGGCGGCCTTGGCGTCCGCGGGGGAGTGGAACACCACGTCCCGGCCGTCTGCCCGGAGCGTGCCGGTGTCGGGCCGGTGCACGCCGGCCAGCATCTTGACGATCGTGGACTTGCCCGCACCGTTCTCACCGACCAGCGCGTGCGCCTCGCCGGCGTACAGCGGGAAGCCGACGCCCTGCACGGCGGCCACGGCGCCGAAGGACTTCGTGACGTCGATGACCTCAAGTAACGCCGGGCCTGACGACGCGCTTCGATCTGTCGTCACGGGCCACCTCCGCGTCTCGTCGTGTCGTTTGAAACATTTCAAGGTGTGTACGGCGACGCTAGGTGTCGCCGGTCACAGGTGTCAAGCCTGCGCGGGAAATCGTTAGGAAACATGACGTTCGCACGGATGTGCGTACCGTAAGGTGTCTCTACAACGTTTCAAAGCGTCAGGAGTGCGCCTTGGTGAGCCAGCAACGTGCCCGGCCGGGTTCCCGCACGCCCTCGGTCAAGGACGTGGCCGCCGCCGCGGACGTCTCGCTCGGCACCGTCTCGAACGTGCTCAACCGGCCCGAGCGGGTCAGCCCGGCCACCCGCGAGCGCGTCGAACGGGCCATGTCCGAGCTGGGTTTCGTGCGCAACGAGTCCGCGCGGCAGCTGCGCGCCGGGACCAGCCGCACGCTCGCCTACGTGATGCTGGACGCCACCAACCCGTTCTTCAACGACGTGGCGCAGGGCATCGAGCTGGCCGCGGAGGACGCGGACCTGTCGCTGTTCATCTGCAACAGCAACGGCCGTGCCGAGCGCGAGGAGGCGCACCTCGACCGCCTGCTCCAGCAGCGCGTGCAGGGCATCCTGATCACGCCGGTGAACGCGGACGCGCCGTACCTGGACGAGATATCCCGGCGCGGCATCCCGGTCGTGATCGTGGACCGGCATCGGGACGCCGGCACGTTCTGCTCGGTCGGCGTGGACGACGTGCTCGGCGGGCGCATCGCGGTGGAGCACCTGATCGAGCAGGGTCACTCCCGGGTCGCGTTCGTCGGCGGCCCCGACTCGATCGGCCAGGTCCGCGAGCGCCTCGAGGGCGCGCGCCAGATCTGGGCCGAGTTCGGCCGCAACCCCGATGACCTGGTGTGGCTGCCCACGGACGCGGTCACGGTCAGCGAGGGCCGGTCCGCCGGAGAGCGCCTGGCCGGCATCGCGGCGCGCCGCCGTCCCACCGCCGCGTTCTGCGCCAACGACCTGCTCGCGCTCGGGCTGTTGCAGCAGGCGGTCGGCGCGGGTGCGCGGGTGCCGGAGGACCTGGCGATCGTCGGCTTCGACGACATCGAGTTCGCCGCCGCGGCCGCGGTGCCGCTGACCTCGGTGCGGCAGCCGCGCCAGGAGCTGGGCCGCGCGGCCGCGAAACTGCTGCTGGACGAGGCGACCAATCCGCAGCACCGGCACGAGCAGGCCACGTTCATCCCGGAGCTGGTGGCGCGCGCGTCCACGGCCAACCGCTCATGACCGGTGTTGCCTTCGCCATGGGTAGCTCGACCCGCGCCTGCCGCTGACCACGCCCTGGCGGGTGTGTCGCGGCCGGACTTCTTGAACGTTTCATACGCCGGGCCGGGGGTTGACCGGGCCGCAGCGCGGGCCGTAACCTGTCCGAAATTCATGAAACGTTTCATGGCGTATTCGAGAGTCCCGGCCACCTCCGCGAGAAGGACACCATGACGAACCCCGCAGTGCGCGACCTGCTGACCCGCAGCAACCGGCTGGGCGCGGACCCGCGCAACACCAACTACGCCGGCGGCAACACCTCCGCGAAGGCGACCGACACCGACCCGGTGACCGGCGCGCCGACGGAGCTCGTCTGGGTGAAGGGCTCGGGTGGTGACCTCGGCACGCTGACCGAGGGGGGCCTCGCGGTGCTGCGGCTGGACCGGTTGCGGGCGCTCGTGGACGTGTACCCGGGTGACGCCGGCACCGCCGGCCCCGTCGACTCGGCGCGCGAGGACGAGATGGTGTCCTTGTTCGACTACTGCCTGCACGGGCGCGGGGGTGCGGCGCCGTCGATCGACACGGCCATGCACGGGCTGGTGGAGGCCGCGCACGTCGACCACCTGCACCCGGACGCGGGCATCGCGATCGCCACCGCGGCGGACGGGCCGGCGCTGACCAAGGAGATCTTCGGCGACCGCGTGGTCTGGGTGCCGTGGCGGCGGCCCGGCTTCCAGCTCGGCCTGGACATCGCGGCCGTGCAGAAGGCGAATCCGCAGGCGATCGGCTGCGTCCTCGGCGGGCACGGCATCACGGCCTGGGGCGCGACCAGCGAGGAGTGCGAGCGCAATTCGCTGACCATCATCGAGACCGCGGCGGCATACATCGAGGCGAACGGGCGGCCGGACCCGTTCGGCGCGACCGTGGTCGAGCCGCTCCCCGAGGCGGAGCGCCACGCCCGCGCGGCGGCGCTGTTCCCGGTGGTCCGTGGCCTGGCGTCCACCGACCGGCCGCAGGTCGGGCACTACACGGACGTGCCGGAGGTGCTCGACTTCGTGGGCCGGGAGCGGCTGGCGGAGTTGGCCGAGAAGGGCACCTCCTGCCCGGACCACTTCCTGCGTACCAAGGTGAAGCCCCTGGTGTTGGATCTGGGTCCGGACGCGTCCATCGAGGACACCGTCGCGCGGCTGAAGGAGCTGCACGAGGCGTACCGGGAGGACTACCGCGCCTACTACGAGCGGCACGCCGCGCCGGACAGCCCGGCCATGCGCGGCGCGGACCCGGCGATCGTGCTGGTGCCGGGCGTGGGCATGTTCTCCTTCGGGGCGAACAAGCAGACCGCGCGGGTGGCCGGCGAGTTCTACGTCAACGCGATCAACGTGATGCGCGGCGCCGAGGCGCTGTCCACCTACACGCCGATCGACGAGGCGGAGAAGTTCCGGATCGAGTACTGGGCGCTGGAGGAGGCGAAGCTGCGGCGCATGCCGAAGCCGAAGCCGCTGGCCACCCGGGTCGCGTTCGTGACCGGCGGCGGCTCCGGCATCGGGCGCGCGATCGCGCTGCGCCTCGCGGCCGAGGGCGCCTGCGTGGTGGTCGCGGACCGCAACCTGGACACCGCGCGGACGGTGGCGGGCGAGATCGGCGGCACCGACGCGGCGATCGCGGTCGAGGCGGACGTGACGGACGGCGACGCGGTCGCCAGGGCGCTGGCCACGGCGACGCGCGCGTTCGGCGGCGTCGACCTGGTCGTCAACAACGCCGGGCTCTCCGTCTCCAAGCCGCTGCTGGAGACCACGGAGGCGGACTGGGACCTGCAGCACGACGTGATGGCGAAGGGCTCCTTCCTGGTCTCCCGCGAGGCCGCGAAGATCCTGATCGCGCAGGGCATGGGCGGCGACATCGTCTACATCTCCTCGAAGAACTCGCTGTTCGCCGGTCCGAACAACGTGGCGTACGGCGCGGCCAAGGCCGACCAGGCGCACCAGGTGCGGCTGCTCGCGGCGGAGCTGGGCGGCCACGGCATCCGGGTCAACGGCATCAACCCGGACGGCGTGGTCCGCGGCTCGGGCATCTTCGCCGGCGGCTGGGGCGCGAAGCGGGCCGCGGTCTACGGCGTGCCGGAGGAGGAACTGGGCGCCTATTACGCGCAGCGCACGCTGCTCAAGCGCGAGGTGCTGCCGGAGCACGTGGCGAACGCCGTGTTCGTGCTGACCGCGGGCGAGCTGTCGCACACCACCGGCCTGCACGTCCCGGTCGACGCCGGCGTGGCCGCGGCCTTCCTCCGATGACCGCGCGATCGTTCGCCGCCGTCGACCTGGGCGCCTCGTCCGGCCGGGTGATCAGGGCGCGCCTGGACGGCGGCACGCTCACGCTGGACGAGGTGCACCGCTTCCCGAACGAGCCGGTCCCGGTCGGCGGCACGCTGCACTGGGACATCCTGGCGCTGTACCGAGGCGTGCTGGACGGACTGCGCGCGGCCGGGCCGGTGGACAGCATCGGCATCGACTCGTGGGCGGTCGACTACGGCCTGCTGGACTCCACCGGTGCGCTGCTCGGCAACCCGGTGCACTACCGGGACGCGCGCACCACCGGCGTCTGGCGGGACGTGGCCGCGCGGATCGGCGAGGAGCGGCTGTACGCGGTCACCGGCCTGCAACAGCTGCCCTTCAACACCCTGTACCAGTTGTCCGCCGCGATCGGCACCCCGCAGCTGGCCGCCGCGCACCGGTTCCTGATGATCCCCGACCTGATCGCCTACTGGCTGACCGGCGAGATCGGCGCGGAGATCACCAACGCGTCCACCACCCAGCTCTACGACCTGCGGAAACGTGCCTGGTCCAGCGAGCTGATCGCACAGGCCGGGCTGGACGAGCGGCTGTTCCCGCCGCTGCGCGAGCCGGGCACCGTGATCGGGCGGGCACGGGACCTCGACGGCGGGCCGGCCGTGGTCGCGGTCGGCTCGCACGACACCGCCTCCGCGGTGGTGGCGGTGCCGGCGGCGGACGCGCACTTCGCGTACATCTCCTGCGGCACCTGGTCGCTGGTCGGCGTGGAGCTCGACGAGCCGGTGCTCACCGAGGCCGGCCGCGCCGCCAACTTCACCAACGAGGGCGGCGTCGACGGCACCATCCGCTACCTGCGCAACGTGATGGGCCTCTGGCTGCTCCAGGAGTCCTGCCGCGTCTGGGGCGGGCCCGACCTGCCGGGCCTGCTGGCCGAGGCCGCGGTGCGCGAGCCGTTCGCCTCCGTGGTCGACCCGGATCACCCGGACTTCCTGGCGCCCGGCGACATGCCGGCCCGGATCGCGGAGTTCTGCCGCCGTACCGGCCAGCCGGTCCCGGCCGACCCGCCCGCGGTGGTCCGGACCGTCGTGGACAGCCTGGCGCTCGCCCACCGCCGCACGGTCCGCGAGGCCGCCGCGCTCTCCGGCCGGCGCGTCGACGTGGTCCACGTGGTCGGCGGCGGCGCCCGCAACGCGCTGCTCTGCCAGCTCACCGCGGACGCCTGCGGGCTCCCGGTGCTGGCCGGGCCGGTCGAGGCGACCGCGCTCGGCAACGTGCTGGTGCAGGCGCGCGCGGCGGGCGCGGCCGGTCCCGGCCTGGCCGAGCTGCGCGCGCTGCTGCGCGAGACGCAGCCGCTCACCCGCTACGAGCCGCGCGGCGGTCAGGACGCGTGGTCCGCCGCAGCCTCCCGGCTGGGCTGGGACGAGCCCTAGAAGCACCACACGGTACGGACGGCGGCGCGGCCCGCTCGGCACGGGAGTCCGAGGGGGCCGCGGTCGCCTCATCGACGTCCACCATTGCGTACGCAGCGAGCGCGCTCTATAAACAGTCCTAATTGAAAGCGCTCTCTCCGTAGGAGCAGGCCGATGAAGAAGGTCCTGACCTGGCTGGCGGCAGCCGTCCTCGCCGCCGGTTCCGCGATCCTCGTGCACCCGGGCGCCGCGAACGCCGCCTACGTCCCCAAGACGCCGCCGCTGTCCACGCCGTGGACCTCGCAGGTGTCGCTGACCAACCCGCTGCCGGAGTACCCGCGGCCGCAGCTGACCCGGCCGGACTGGCAGAGTCTCAACGGGCAGTGGCAGTTCACCGCGTCGTCGCAGATCACCACGCCGCCGGTCGGGCAGACGCTGCCGGAGACCGTGCTGGTGCCGTACCCGATCGAGTCGGCGCTGTCCGGCATCATGCGGCACGAGAACCTCATGTTCTACAAGCGCACGTTCACCGTGCCCGCGTCCTGGTCCGGCCGGCGCGTGCAGCTCAACTTCGGCGCGGTCACCTGGCGGGCGAACGTGTGGGTCAACGGCGTCAGCGCCGGCTCGCACACCGGCGGGTACGACGCGTGGTCGCTGGACGTCACGCCCCACCTCAACGGCGGCACGAACGAGCTGATCGTCGGCGTGCACTCGCCGGTGGACGCGGCCGGCATCCCGCTCGGCAAGCAGCGGCTCAACCCGAGCGGCATCTTCTACACGGCCGCGTCCGGGATCTGGCAGAGCGTCTGGCTGGAGCCGACCGCGCCGGGACGGATCACCCGGTTGGACACCACTCCGGACGTACCCGGGCAGGCCCTCGACCTGGATGTGCGGACTGCCGGCGCGTCCGGCCAGACCGTCACCGCGACCGTCTCCACCGGCGGCACCACGGTGGCCACCGCGTCCGCGCCGGTCGGCACGCGACTGCGCATCCCGCTGCCGAACGCGCGCCTGTGGAGCCCGGACGACCCGTTCCTCTACGACCTGCGCGTCACGCTCTCCGGCGGCGACAGCGTGGGCGGATATTTCGGCATGCGGTCCATCTCGACCGCGGTCGTCAACGGCTTCCTGCGCCCGGTGGTGAACGGCCGGTTCTACTTCCAGATGGGCACGCTGGACCAGGGCTACTGGCCGGACGGCATCTACACCGCGCCCACGGACGAGGCGCTGCGCTTCGACCTGGAGCGGCAGAAGGCGCTCGGCTACAACACCGTCCGCAAGCACATCAAGGTGGAGCCGGCGCGCTGGTTCTACCACGCGGACCGGCTCGGGCTGCTGGTCATGCAGGACATGCCGTCCATGCGCACCGGCGTCAACCCGTCCGCCGCCGACCGCACCACCTTCGAGGACGAGCTGCGGCGCATGATCGACCAGCTGCGCGGCATCACGTCGATCGTGCAGTGGATCCCGTTCAACGAGGGCTGGGGCGAGTACGACGAGGCCCGGATCACCGACCTGGTCAAGGCGTACGACCCGACCCGGCTGGTGAACGGCAACTCCGGCTCCAACTGCTGCGGGCGCGACCCGGGCAACGGCGACGTGGTCGACGACCACATCTACGTCGGCCCCGGCGTCACCGCGCTGCCCAGCGCCACCCGGATCGCGCAGCTCGGCGAGTTCGGCGGCCTCGGCCTGCGCGTGGCCGGGCACGAGTGGCAGCCGGGCGCCGGCTTCAGCTACGAGATGACCGCGGACCCGGCCGCGCTGACCCGGCGGTACGTGGAGGTCACCGACACGCTGCAGGGGCTGATCCGGTCGCGCGGGCTGTCCGGATCGATCTACACCGAGCCGACGGACGTGGAGAACGAGCTCAACGGCCTCTACACGTACGACCGGCAGGTCTTCAAGATGAACGAGGCCCAGGTCCGGGCCGCCCACCAGGCCGTGCAGGGCGCCGCCGCCTGGCTGCGGCCCGGCGAGTCGATCTCGCTCGGCGTGACCACGCCCGGCTTCACCGACCGCTACCTGCGCCACTCCGCGTCGCTCGGCGTCACCGCGCCGATCTCGGACCCGCTGTCCCGCCAGGACACCACGTTCCGGGTACGGCCGGGCCTGGCCGGCTCCGGCTGCTGGTCGTTCGAGTCGCGCAACCTGCCGGGCCGCTACCTGCGGCACGCGAACTCCCGGCTGCGCCTGGACGCCTCCGACGGCAGCGCGCTGTTCGCCGCGGACGCCACGTTCTGCGCGCGGACCGGCAAGACCGCCGCGGGCATCTCGTTCGAGGCCTACAACCAGCCGGGCCGGTTCCTGCGCCACTACAACGGCGAGGTCTGGATCGCGGCGTCCGGCGGCGGTAACCCGTGGGACGGCGCCGCCTCGTTCGCCGCGGACACCACCTGGCAGGTGGCCTCCCCGTGGTGGCGCAGCGGCGCGGACCTGGCCGCGGGCGCGCGCGTGTCGCTCGGCGTGACCACGCCCGGCTTCACCGACCGCTACCTGCGCCACCAGGACTCGCTCGGCGTGACGTCCGTGGTCACCGCGTCCTCGGACGCCACCAGCCGGGCGGACGCCACGTTCACGGTCCGGCCCGGCCTGGCGGACCCGTCCTGCTACTCGCTCGAATCGGTCAACTATCCGGGCCGCTACCTGCGCCACTCCAACTTCCGCCTGCGCCTGGACGCCTCCGACGGCGGCACGGTCTTCCCGTGGGACGCCACGTTCTGCGCGGAGCCGGGCACGGGCGGCGGCGTGACGCTGTGGTCCTACAACATGGCCGGCCACGCGGTCCGGCACTACTCGGCGCAGGTGTGGATCGCCGCGTCCGGCGGCCCGCACACGCCGCAGGACTCCGCGGCCGGCTACGCCGCCGACACCTCCTGGCGGGTCGCCGCGCCGCTCGGGTGATGACGCTCCGGGCCGGCGGGTCCGCCCGCCGGCCCGGGCCTCAGAAGTTCGACAGGACGTCCCGCATGACGGCCTCGATGGTGATCGGGTCGGTCGCGTCGTAGGACAGCGCCCGCGTGGCCGCGGAGATCTTGCCGAGCGTGACCGCGTCGGCCTCCTCGCCGTACGCGATGGTGAAGACGCGGACCGCGCGGTCCGGGTCCTGCTCGCTCAGGCCGGTGAGCAGCGTCTCCAGGTTGTCGTCCGCCGGGTACTCGTTCTCCCCGTCGGAGATCAGGATGACCGCGCTGATCCGGTCCGGGTCGGCGCGTGCGGTCATCTCCCGCACCGCGGCGCGGGTGGTGGCGTAGAGCGCGGTCGGCCCGGCGGCCCGCAACGCCTGCACCTCGCTCCCGAACTCGCCGGAGACGTCCGCGACCGGCCCCGGCGCCAGCAGCGGGCGCCACGGCGTGGGCCCGGCCCCCAACTCGCCGCTGAACTCCCACAGCCCGACCCGGTCGTCCGCGGTGAGGTGGCGAGGCACCTGCGCGGCCGCGGACCGGGCCAGCGCCAGCTTCGACCGGCCGGCCGCCTCGACCATCGTGTTCATCGAGGCCGAGGTGTCCATCACCACCAGCACGTCGGCGCGCCGGCGGGTCTGCTCCCACAGCTCCGTCACGCCGTCGATCACCCCGATGTCCGGCGTACGCACCGGCTGGTAGACCGGCGTGGGCACGGTCCCGGCCTCGGTGGTGTGCGGCGTGCCGGGCTTGCCCTCCGCGTCCCGGAACCCGGCGTCCGTGAACATCTCCGCGTTCTCCCCGGCGAAGGCGAGGAAGTCCTCCGCGGCCAGCCGGCGCTCGGGCGTCACCCACGCGGCGTCCAGCACCAGCGCGGGATGGTCCTGGACGATCGTGCCGTCGCTCGGGAAGACGGCCGCGAGCGGCTGCCGCGGCGCGGTCTCCTGGCGCGGCGGGTCGTCGAGGATGGTGCCCTGGTTGTAGTCGAGCACCACCTTCTCCTCCAGCGCGACGGCGCTGATGTACCCGAGGCCGTCGTCCTCCTGAGCGGCGTTGTACAGGTTGCCGAGGAACGCGTGCGGCTGGCTGCCGTAGTGCACCGTGGCAAGCTCCAGGTCGCGCAGGTCGCCGGCGACGCCGGGCAGCGTGTCCGTGGTGAGCGACGGTGCGCCGCTGAGCGCGGAGGCGCTCGCGACCGTGGCGAGCAGGCCGGTCGTGGACTCCAGCGGATTCGTCTTGCCGAACCGGAATCGGCCCCACTCCGGGTGCCCCTTCGCACCCCAGCCGTTCGGGTCGCGGGCCAGTGCCAGCAGGTCGCGCCAGCCGATCGGGGTCTCCGGCCAGCCGAGCGCGCGGGCCATCGGCTGCGGCATCGCGATCACCACCGGCGTGGTGGCGAGGCTGCGGGCGGCGCCGACGCCGGTGACCCGGCCGGGCCGCTCCGCGACCGAGGCGCGCAGCCGCTCGACCCACACGCTGGACGACGGGCTCCAGATGTCCGGCCGTTCCGCGTCGCTCCAGGTGGCACCCGGCTGGCCGGCCAGCGCCTGGTACGCACCACGCGAGTCGTTGATCGTGAGCTGGACGGAGACGCACCGGTCCGCGACCCGCCGGCCGGATCGGCCGTAGCCGTCGGTCAGGTCCTTGAGCTGCACGAACTTCTCTTCGGAGGTCCACATCCGCAGCTCGATGCACTTCTCCTGCCGCATCACCGCGGTGATCATCAAGCTCACCACGACGATCACCGCGACCGCGGCCGCCAGCAGTGGGATCAGGCGCCGTGCCCGCATCGCCGCTCCTCGTCCTCGGTGGGCGCGTCCGTCCCGGGAAGCCACCGCGAGGTGCTTGTGACGCTGCTGACCACCGACATCGCCCCCCGCGCCCGGACCACCCGCTCCGTCTCGGCCTGCACCCGCTCGACCATAGCCGCGGTGCGCGCCCGGGTCGCCCGGGTTTCCACGAGGACGAGCCCCGCGACCGCCCGGCACAGCGTACCGGCGATCACTCCGGGCCACCCGCGGTCCCCACCCGGGTTCGTTCCGGCACGGCGCGAAGCGTAGCCCAGACGGATCGGTGGCGGGCGTCCCCCGCACCTCGGCCTCCACAGTGTCCGTTTCGGCCACACCCTACGATCAACCGGTGCGAATCGAGTTCACGTACGCGCGTCCCCGCGAGTACTTCCGCGACCAGCAGGCGCAGGCGGCCCGCGCCGCCGCGATGCCGAGCCTGCTCGGTGCCGTGGCGCTGATCGCGGTCGGGCCCTCCTGGGCCGCGTTCGCCCTGCTGTCGCCGGACGTCACGGACGAGCTGGCGCTGGCCGGGCTCGCGCTGATGCTGATCGCGGTGGGGCTCGCCATCCGGGCGCACGACCAGTGGCAGGAGGGCATGACCGTGCCCGCGTCCTGGTGCCTGCCGCGCGAGTGGCTGATCACGGAGGAGGCGCTGGAGTCCACCACGCCGATCGGCAGCACCACGTGGAACTGGGCGGGCATCCGCTACGCGGTGCGCATCCCGAACGCGTACTTCTTCCGCGCGGAGGTCGGCGGACGCTCCTTCGACGTGCCGCGCGAGCCGCTCACCGAGGAGCAGGAACAGGCGCTGGAGGACTTCATGGTCGAGCGCGGCCTGGTCATCGACGAGCCGGTCCGGGCGCGCTGACCGGTGTCATGAACCTGGCGGGTGTCAGGATCCTGCTTCACTCAGGCGGCGTGGCCGGACCACCGCTGGTGCTTGTCTCGCCCAGGTCGGGCGGCCCGAGAGTCCATCTCTAGGTGTTCATTAGGTGACTGCTACGGCACGATCGATGCTGGTCGTGCTGCGATGCCTGGCCAGCAGACGCAACAATCTTCAAGACGCTGGAGGCTTGAGGGCCCGGAAGAGCTCGCATCATCCTGCCGAGAACAACTGTGCACTGATGACTTCCGAATCCGGCTCGCCTACCGTAGGTCTCAGGGCGACGATTGGAGGGACGGGTGGGCGGCCAAGAGGCGATACGCGGGTTCGAGTATCAGTTTCTACGCACTCTCGAATACGCTTTCGAAGCGATGCTGGACACGTCCTCCGCGGTTACCGGCATCTACGTCGAAAGTCCACCGCCGAGCGGTCCGGATGACGATAGTGAAGCGGTTGACTTCGCCGTCTATCGTAATGCCGAGTGCCTCATCAAGGCGCAGGTGAAGACCACTGGCGCCGCGCAATTTACAGCGTCGGCCGCAGTAGCGGTTCTGTTGCGACTCATAAGCGGGCCAGCGGACACTTACCTTCTTCTCGTCACTAGGCCTGCTACGGGCGAGTTCGGGAATTTGTGTGCCGCCCTAGAGGGTTCCGGCGGGTCGGATAAACACTTCAAAGATTCGTTGTTGTCGCTGGTGCGTCGATCGAACTCTGTGGCCGAGAAGCTTCGCCAGCTCGACGAGGAAGGCTGGCGTAGACTACGGCGATGCCGTATCGCGATCGATAATCGCTCGGTATTCGAGATAAGACGTCAGATGCGCGAGACTGTCCGGCACTTGCGCCGAAAGTATCGCACCGGCTCGCCTGGCTGGGATGCCGCAGGACTTCTTCTCGGGCATCTCCTTTGGGACGTGCTGTCTGCTGCGGCCGATCCCGGCGTGCCGCTGATTCCGCTGGATTCAATTCGAAATGCGTTGGCGATGGACGATGCGTCGCTCGCGGCCGCCGTGGCCGGACGCAAGTGGGCGCTCAACGTGGGGGCCCCACCACGTCTCACCGATGTCGCTCGTCCGGAGCTCATCGACCGAATCGCCGAAACGCTCGTTGTGCCTAATCCCACCCCGCAGGTTCCCGTATGCGTTCTTCATGGACTGTCAGGAATTGGCAAAACTAGCCTGGCAGCGGCATGGGCGAATGACCGTAGCGACGATTACGCCGTGATTTTCTGGATTGATTCAGCAACTGCAGAATCCATCGACGGTTCATTCCGGAATGTCGACAGATGGATTCAAGCGAACGTGCAGCCACAACCTGTAGAACAGCGACTGCATGCTCGTATTCAGGCTGGGCTGGCAAGGATTACTGTCCCATGGTTGATCGTATTCGACAATGCGCCCGACTCGCGTCATATCAAGCGTTGGCTGCCGAGTGCTGGAGTGGGCCACGGAATAGTGACTACGACGGACCCATCCTCATGGAATGGCGCCCACATTTTCAAACTTGAGGTGCCGACGATGACTGAGAGTCAAGCCATAACGCTGCTCTTGCGGCGGATGAGGATGGGCTTGGAATCAATGCCGCCGAAAGCTCAGGTGATCAAGCTCGCTGACCACTTGCTACGGTGGCCGCTGGCGCTCGAACTGGCTTCCGCATATCTGGTCGACACCCATGAAGGGCTTGCCGGGATGGCGGATTACGAACGCTTGGTGCGGCGAGCGCTCGACGATGACGATTCGATACCGCCGGGGTATCCCAGCACCTTGGTTGGCGCCGTGCTGCTCGCCATGCGTCGCATGGAGCGACGCGGTGAGACCGACGACGCGGCAAGCGTCGCGCGCATGGCTTTACGCTTTGCTGCCTTTATGCAGCCACGACATATACCCTTTCACTTGCTTATGGCAAATGTATTTGTCCATCCCGAGGAGGATGTTCGCGAAGTTGCACACTCATTTGCGGCCTACAGTGGTGCCGACCCGCCTGCCGGCGAGATTCTGCGAGAGATGCTCAGAGGTTCACTGGTTGCCATCGACGCGCCCATATTCGGTGGTGTGGACGAGCGTGTGACGGTGCAGTCGTTCGACTTCTCGGTCGGCATGAACGAGATCGTGCAAGAGGTAATCCGCAATGATGTTTCCAGAGAGAACGCGGTCGCATTCGTCGTCACTCAAGCCGGCTACCACTCGCAGCGCTGGCTGCAGCATCTGATCGATGCAGATCGACATGACTTGGCCCTGGTTTTCAAAGGCCACTGTGTCTATCTAGCGAGGGCTGCACTTCGGCATGACATCAGCAACTACGCTACTGCGCTGCTATGGGGGAATGCGGCAACTGCGTTGGGGCTCGCCGAAGAATGGCGTGAGGCGGAAGTTTACCTGCGTGCGGAGCTGGCGTACCTCAGATCCACCAACGACAGGCTATCGCCGACGATGGCGGTCGGTACATACGCTCAGCTCGCACTGGCGATCATGCGTCAAGCTGCTCGTGCAATCGACATCGTAGATGAAGTGTGCGATCTACTGGACGAGGTGGTTGCCTGGCACGCGAGGGCGACACCGGCGGATGGCGCCAGCGCGAGGACTCCCACGTTCGGTGCCTTTCAGGTGGCATACAACCTCGGGGTCGATCTTCCGGATCATCGGCGAGTCAAGGATTTGGCGGGCGTCTTGCTTGCCCTAGTGTCGAGGGACGACTCTGCGGATCCGAAGGCTTCTGTCGCGATGGATGTTCACAGCCTGGGCGAAAGACTGCGGGCGAATGATAACCTGAATCAATTGATCACTGACATCGAGCTCCGCCTGCAAGATTCTGCGTATATGTTGCACTGGACGACTTTGCGGCGATTTAGTGTCGAGGCGCGCATGTACAAGAATCAGTATGGCGCGGCTGCTGCGATAGTGCGTGATATGAGTCGATATGCCGCCCTGGAAACGTTCCAATATAGCGATGTAGAGACGCTGCTCTCCAATGTGGCGCATCATTGCTTGAGCTTCGCTGCTGAAGGATCCGCCGATGCGCTGGAAGTACTCGTTGAGACCTGCAATCTCGCAGAGAGGTATTTGGCTGGAGGTAGGGCCTTGCGGCCGGGCGACCAAGCCAGGCTGGACATCGTTCGAGCCTACCTGGCTCTATACCAGACCGATTTTCTGGCGATGATAGAACGTCTAGAAGGTGTGAACCGACGAGACGTCGAGGCGATCGAGTCCGGGCGAAAAGTCGGCGTGGCTGATGTGCACTGGCTCATGTGTCGATGGGTAGAGACATTGCCGGAACCCGTTGCTCGAGCAGTGGGACGGTCTCGTGACTAAGCGGCGGAAGGCTCCGATCCGCCGGCCGATTACCCGAAACGCTGCTGTGGTTCGGACTCTCACATATCCGACCCTGCCGAAATCGGCGCTTACCGGATGGTTGTCACCCGAGATGGCCGCCGACGTCCGGCCGCTGTTTGTTACTGTGCTCGCGCATCGACGAGTGGTGAGCGGAAGGCGATATCATTCACCTCTGGTCACCTGCTATGAGGTGCTACGTGCGTTTTCCCTACTCGGATACCGAGCCGGTCTCCTCGAGGTTGATGTCACCGTTGTTGACCTGGACCGCGGTGGAAAGCGAATCGCATCGGTGGGTGGCCACGTCGTTGTCGATGCGACGTCATTCAACCGGATCGTCGACCCGGCCCTCTTTCTTCGACGCGAGATCAGGCGTGCGGTCGGCCCGGCGACGCCCACGACCCCTGTTGTGTTCCCGAGGACGGAAGCCCTGAGGAGGCCTGGCAATGCGGTCGCGCGACCGCCTCACGCGATGCTGTACGACTTCGCGCCGGGCTCATTGAGCGCGGATATGATCGAGCGCGGTGACGCTCTTCTGGAGGCGGAGCGCAACGCACTTCTCACTGCTTCCCAGGCCCTCTCCATCATCTTGGCGCTGTGGAATCTCGACTCTAGTCGAATTGGGCTCAATCCTTTGCTGCAAGGATATGCAGACCGTGGGCCCGAATAGAATTTTCCCCTATCAGTCTATCTATCTATTTAGACCTATCCGCGCGCTCGAAGGGCCGCTTGAGTAATCCGGAGGACGCGCCCCCTCCCTTGTGGCGTCCGCGTGTCGGCCCGAGAGTCGACTCGCTGCAGTAATCAATTAATGTCAGGCTTCGTGGAGTCGGCGGGGCTCGAACCCGCCACCTCTGCCGTGCGAAGACAGCGCTCTTCCCGATGAGCTACGACCCCTCGTACCCGGAGTGCGATTTGAACGCACACTGTCGCCGCGCTGAACGGCGTGCCTCCTGCCAGTTGGGCTACCCGGGCTTGAAATGATTGCGTGCCTCCGGCGCGACTCGAACGCGCAACCACGGCGTCCTCAACGCCGTTCCTCTGCCAATTGGGATACGAAGGCATGGCGAATGAAGAATTGTCGGGAAGGCAAAGAAAAACCGCCCGATCCCGATGCGGGGAGGGCGGCGTGGTCTCGCGCTGACGCTGGTCAGTGCGGACGACCGCCCGATGCGGCAAGGAGGGCCGGATAGAGACAGTCCAGGCCCAGCGGTGCGGCGAGAAGCGCCTGACCCGACATGACCGTCACCCCCTCCTGATCATCGCCCCCGGACCTCCCGGAGCCGATTCATACGTTAATCCTTCGCCGTCGCCAATCGCAACCATTTATTCGTGGCATTCTCCGGGTGGCGCGGCGGCCGTATCGTGGCCCGCGTGACCGCAGCCCGGCTCGGAATCGACTTCGGCACCTCCAGCACCGTCGCGCTCATCTCGATCGACGGCCGTGCTCCGGTGCCGCTCCTCTTCGACGGCTCGCCGCTGCTGCCGTCCGCGGTCTGGGCCGATCCGCACGGCCGGCTGGTCGTCGGCCGCGACGCGCTGCAGGCCGCGCAGGCCGATCCGGCCGCGTTCGAGCCGTCGCCGAAGCGGCACATCGACGACGACACGCTGTTCCTCGGCGTCGCGCAGCCGTCCATCGTGGATGTCATCACGGCCGTGTTCGCACGCGTGGCGGCGGAGGCGCACCAGGTCGCGGGCGCGCCGGTAGCCAGTGCGGCGATCACGTACCCGGCCGCCTGGGCCGCGCCGCGCCGGGCCCGGCTGGAGGCGGCCGCGCGCCGCGTCTTCCCGTACGTGACGCTGGTCAGCGAGCCGATCGCGGCCGCCAGCTACGTGGTGCGCCGCGCCGCCGCGAAGATCCCGCCGGGCGGCACCGTGCTGGTCTACGACTTCGGCGCCGGCACGTTCGACGCGTCCCTGGTCCGGGCGGACGCGCACGGGCTGACCGTCGCCGCGACCGAGGGCCTGGACGACACCGGCGGGCTGGACGTGGACGCGGCGATCGTGGCGCACCTGGAGTCGGTGTACGGGCCGGGGGACCCGGCGGCCTGGGCGCGGCTGTCCATGCCGGCGACGCGCGCGGACCGGCGGGCCCGGCGCGCGCTGTGGGACGCCGCGCGGGACGCCAAGGAGGTGCTGAGCCGCGCGCCGTCCACCGTGATCGCGCTGCCGGGCGACCGCGAGGCGCCGCTGGGCCGGGAGCAACTGGACGAGCTGGCCCGGCCGGTGCTGGCCCGGACGGTGAGCACCGCGGCGCGGGTGACCGCGGCCGTGGGACGGCCCGGCGGTGTGTTCCTGGTCGGCGGCGCCAGCCGGATGCCGCTGGCCGCGTCGCTGCTGCACCGGGCGCTGGGCGTGGCGCCGTCGCTGCTGGATCAGCCGGAGCTGGTGGTGGCCGAGGGCGCGCTCTACGCCACCGAGCCGCCCCCGGCACCGGTGCCGGCGCCGACCGTGGTGTTCCCGGCGGCTCGCACCGCCTCGGCACCGGCGAGCGGCCGGGGCCGGCGGATGCCGCTGATCGTCGCGAGCGTCGCCGTGGTGCTGGCGATCGCGGCCGCGGCCGCCAGCCCGATGCTGCTGCGCCCGGACACGCCGGTCGCCGATCCGACGGGCACGCCCACCGGGCGGCCCGCCACCGAGGGCGCGGAGACCGCCGCGCCGGGCGGCGCGCGCCCGACGGGGCGACCGGCCGATCCCTCGACCGGCGGGTCGTCCTGCCTGGTCGGCACCTGGACGAAGATCGAGCACCGGGAGGAGACCCTCTTCGGCGAGGACGAGGACGAGGTGGAGGCGATCGGGAAGGGCGGCGGCACCCTCGTGCTCCGGCCGGACGGCACCTATACACACAGCTTCCAGGGCAGCAAGCCGCTGGTCGTCGAGTACGGCGGTGACACCTGGGAGTACGTGTACGGCGGCGAGGTCACCGGGCGTTACGAGGCGCTGGACACCGGCGTCATGGCGATGACCGACGAGAAGGCGACGGGTGAGGTGATCACCCGGCGTGACGGCGCCACGGTGGAGACCGAGCCGATGCCGACCAGTGAGCGCGAGTACGACTACTACTGCGACGGGCCGGACGAACTGCAGCTCTACGGAGGCGAGATCACGTACCACCTCCGCCGCGCGTGAACCCGTACCCGGGCTCAGTCCTCGCCCAGCCACAGCCGGTCGCAGAGCGCCGACAGCCCGAGGGTGAGGTGGCGGCGGTAGGTGCTGAACGGCAGGCCCAACCGCCGTGCCGCCGCCTCCTGCGTCGGCGCCCCGCTCAGGAACGTGGTGGTCAGCACGCGGTGCTGCTTCACGGTCCGGGTCTGCCGGCCCAGCGCCTCCACCGCGGACGCCAGCGTGCGGCGCAGCGCCTCGACCGGGTCGGCCGCGTCCCGGACCAGGCCGGTGCGCAGCAGCGGGCTCTCCGTCAGCCGCTCCGGGCGGCGCCAGGCGCGCAGCGCGGACCGTACCTCCGCGTCGAACTCGGCCCTGGTGAGCACGGTCAGCCCGGGGTCCGGGCGGGGCGGCAGTTCCGCCACCGGGCGCACCGAGTTGCCGGCCAGCCACTGCGCCGGCGGTGCCGCGCGCCAGTCGTGCGCGAACAGGTGCCGCTCCCGGCCGCCGGTGGTCGCGGTCAGCCCGGTGCCCGGCATGTCGAAGTAGCGCAGCGCGCCGATCCACCGCGACGGCGCGTCCGTGGCCAGGAACGTCCATCCAGGACGGTCCCGGCGCACGATCCGGCCGAGCACCCGGTAGACCGCGAGGTCCTGCACGGCCGCGGCCCGGCGGCGCTCCATCGGGCCGGCCAGGCGCTCGCCGGCCGGGCGTTCCGCGGCCGGCGCGCCCGCGGACGGACGGGCCACGAAGCGCAGCACGTCCAGCTCCTCGCCGGCGGCCAGCGGCGCGGCCGTGTGCGTGTACGCCCAGGCGGCGGCCAGCACCGGGTCCCGCTCGCACTCGGCCGCGTCCTCCGCGCCGAGCCGCAGCAGCGCGGAGAAGCCGATCAGCTCGCCACGCGCGGCCCGCGGCTCCAGCGGGTGGAGCGGGCCGACGCGTGCGGTGTCCAGCAGCGGGATCGGCTCCTCGCGGCGGTACGCCCGGAACGCGGACGGCTGCCGCGCGAACCAGAACTCGACCAGCTCGGGCTCGTCGCTGAGCGCCAGCAGCGCGGGCAGTTCGGACGGGTCGACCGCGTCCTCGTACACGCCGCTGGTGGTCGGCATCGCGGCCGCGTCGTCCGGCGCGCCGCTCGGCATGCCGAGGATCGCGTCGTAGAACGCGGTGGCGCCGAACCGGCGGTGCAGGTAGCCGAGCATCACCATGGCCGGCATGATCGCGTCGCCGGCCGCGACCCGGGCGCGCTCGTACAGGTAGTCGCGGATGCGGTCGTGCAGTGCGCGGTGGCCGTCCGGGTCGCGGTGGGCGAAGTGCGCGTCCACCGAGTGCCGGATCGCGCCGTTCGGCACCAGGCCGAACGGGGAGGCGTGCATGAACGACTGGGTACGCAGCCACTCGAACATGGCGGAGGCCTCGTCGCCGACCACGGCGCGCAGCAGGTCCTCGGTGATCACCACCGAGTGCGCGGCGGCCCGCAGCGCGAGCCGGTGCGTGGCGGACGGCAGCGGGCCGGCCAGCGACTCGACCACGCGGTCCAGCAGTTCCGGCGTCGGTGACCAGCCCGCGCCGTCGCGGATCGTGGCCTGCGCGGTGCGGGCCGCGAGCGCGAGCGCGGACGGGTTGCCGCCGGAGAACGCGACCATCGCCTGGCGCAGGTGCGGCGCGACGCCGAAGCGGTGCAGCAGCGAGCCGGAGTCCGGCCGGCTCAGCGGGCCGAGCGGCAGCGGGCGGATCGCCTGGGACCAGCCGGGATCGGCGCTCCACCGGGTGATCGGCGACCGGCGCGCGGCCAGCACCACGCGCGCGTCCATCGGCAGCCGCGGCAGCAGCCGGTCGCACAGCCACGCCTCCAGCGCGGGGATGCGGTCCGCGTCGTCGATCAGCACCACGGGCGCGCCGGGCCCGGCCGCGTCCGCGCGCTCCTCGTCGCCGTCCCGGCCGTCCACCCGCAGCACGGTGCGGCCGGCCGTGCGTGCCTCGTCGGCGAACCGGGCCAGCAGCGCGGTCTTGCCGATGCCGGCCGGGCCCTCGACCACCAGCAGCGCGTGCGGACTGTCCGGCCGCAACAGCTCGTGGAACGCCGCCATCTCCGGCTGCCGGCCCAGGAACGTCTGCCGTTGGGACGCGCGCAGGCGGTCCGCGACGGATCGGATCGGCAGGGAGCTCAGCGATCTCACGGCACTCACGCGACACACCGTAGAGTGACGGGCCACGCGGTTCAATCTCCCGAAAGTCATACGGGGCGTGACAGAAACGCATACTTCGGCTACCCGTAGTCATAATCCCCGGTAGTGGCCGTCACGATATGTGCACCCGCCGGTCCGCGCGTCGGTCCAGAAGGGACGAAGACAACATCATGACAGGCCGTTTCGTGCACCTGGTCCGGCACGGCGAGGCGGCCGGCGGCGCGTTGACCGAGACCGGCCGCCGCCAGGCCGCGGCCGTCGGTGCCCGGATGGCCTCGCTGCCCATCGCGGCGCTGCACCACGGCCCGCTGCCGCGCGCGGCCGAGACGGCCCGGATCGTGGCGTCGCACCTGCCGGGCGTACCGGTGCGGGAGTCGGAGGTCTGTGGCGACTACATCCCGCCGGTCGGCGACCCGGCCGCGCTGCCGCGCGTCTTCCGGGACTTCCTGGCCGAGGTGACCGAGGAGGAGTACGCGCACGGCGCGGCGCTGGCCCGGGCGGCGCTGGCCACGTTCGCGCGGCCGTCGGAGACGGAGACGCACGACCTGATCGTCACGCACGCGTTCACGGTCGGCTGGTTCCTCCGGGACGCGCTGGGCGCGCCGGAGCCGCGCTGGCTCGGTCAGAACGCGTCCAACTGCGCGCTGACCACGATCCTCTACCGGCCCGGCCGGCCGCCCGCGCTGGTCGCGTTCAACGAGGCCAGCCATCTTGTGATCTAGCGCTCACCCGGATCGGCATCTTGACAAACGCGCGCAACGTCAGGTGTCGCCGGGGTGCCGTATCCTTCCGAGCCATGCAAGAGACAGCCCGCTTAGCTGGGTTCTTCGCAGCGCACGGCATCTGGAGCGTGTCCGCCGGCGACAAGCTCGTCCCGCTGATGGGTTACGAGCACGCCGACGGCGACCGCGCCATGGCCCGCTTCGCCGACGACGACCCGGGCATCTCGGCCCTGACCGGCCAGGAGGCGCTCGAGTCCAACGAGTTCGCGGCCACGCGTGCCGCGCTCGTCGTCGAGGGGTTCATCCACCTGGCCGCCACGCCGCGCATCGACGCGCTGATCGTGCGCGCCGTCTCCTACTTCCCGGAGCGGAGCGCCATGGCCGTGGCCGTCCCGTACCGTCCGAACACCGACAGTGACGGATTCGCCGTGCATCGCCCGAGATTCCTCGGCTTCGACAACGTCGAGCGTGAGGAGTTCCTCAAGATCGCGGATGCCTTCCACGAGGGCGTCAGCTCCCACGAGGAGGCCGCCGAGGTCTGGCACACGGCCCTCGACGAGTCGATCTGACAGGCAGATCATCCGGGGGTACGGCCGGGAGCATCGCGGCTCCGGGCCGTACCCCCGAACGGGTTCGATCGTGACTTACTTGGCGTCGAGCAGGTCGACGATCGCCGCGGAGGCGCGGAAGTACTTGTTCCGGCCGAGCTCGCCGATCGTGCGGATGCCCAGGGCGTCGCGCAGGAACTTCGCGCCGTTCTCGCTGATGCCGGCGAGGGCCGCGACCGGAGCGGCCGCGATCTCCTCCAGGCTCTTGTCCTGGTACTCCTTGTCGACGATCTTGCTCAGATCACCGGTGACAGCCATGGATCCTCCAGGTTCGCAGGCGTTCCACTATGGAAAACCGCGCGAAGGCTAGCAGACCGATCTTGACGGGTGGCGGGGACGATCGCGCCCCCGCCACCCGTGCTCCCTACCGGCGCATCAGCGCGAACATCGCCCAGCCGAGGTACGGCCGCTGCCAGCGCACGTGCTGCGATTGCGACCGGGTCAGCTCGGCCCGGATCTCCGGCGCCAGCTCGTCGTCCGGGTTCGCGTCCAGCCACCGCCGCATGCTGAGCCAGCTGGCCGCCACGTAGCGGTCCCAGCCGCGCTCGTCCGCCGCGACCAGCTCGACCACGTCGTACCCCAGCTCGTGGAACCGCTCCACGGCCCCCGGCAGCGACAGACAGTCGACGCCCCGCAGATCGCCGAAGATCGCCTCGACCGCCTCGCGCGGCGGATCCACCCGCCAGAAGACGTCGCCGACCAGCAGCATCCCGCCCGGCCGCACGCTGCGCTCCATCAGCCGCACCGTGCCCGGCGTGTCCCCGGCGATCCAGGTCGCGCCGACGCACGCCACCAGGTCCACCGGCTCGTCCGCGACGTACCGCCCGGCGTCGCCGTGCACGAACCCGACCCGGTCCGCGACACCCAGGTCGGCCGCCCGCGCGCGGGCGTCGGCCAGGAACGCGGTGCTGAGGTCCACGCCGGTGCCGGTCACGCCGTGGTCCCGCGCCCAGGTGCACAGCAGCTCACCCTTGCCGCAGGCCAGATCCAGGACCGTGCTGCCCGCCGGCAGCCGCAGCGCGTCCCCCAGCGTCGCCAACTGCGCCGGCTCGACCGGATTCAGAACCCGGTGACTACTCTCTCGAATGACGAAGTGCCTCGGTATATCCACAGTCGTGTGTCCTCACGTCTCGATTCCTGACAACCCTGTCGACTCCGGAACCGACGACGGTCATAGGTCACCACACTCCCACTTCGGCGTTCCGCGCAGGCTAACGACGTCCGCCCGTACCCGCGAGCGAGTTTTTATGGACCGCCGGCCTCCCATTCGCCGGGCGACACCCGGCCCCGGCGCGCGACCGCCGGACGAATCTCCGCACCGTAGCGTCGTGGACCACCGGGCCGGGCCAGGCCCGGAACGGTGGACCGCGCCGGCCGGGCTACTGTGGCCCGGATTCCGGGGGCATGGACGTGTCGTGGGACCGCGTATCGTGCCGGAGCCGTCGAGAGGGGACAGGGTCATGAGGCGTCCATTGCGGGGCATCGTGTCGGCCGCGGTGCTGTGTGCGGTCGCCGCGTGCACGTCGCCGTCGCCGGCACCGAGGGAGGCCCCGGCCGGGCCGGCCCCGGCCGAGTCGGCGGGCGGGACCGTGACCGGTGCGCCCGGTGACGCCTGCACCGGCGAGGACATCACGGCGGAGGCGACCGTGCAGAAGGCGGGGGTCGCGCTGCTCACGATCACGAACACCTCCGCGGCGCCGTGCCGGCTCACCGGCTGGCCCAAGCTCGGCCTGCTGGCGGCGGACGGCAGCGCGCTGACCGTGCCCGTGCGGGAGGTGCCGCAGCCCGGCCCGGCCACGCCGGCCGACGTCGCCCCGGGTCAGAGCGCGTACGCCGGCTTCAGGTGGACGAGCTGCGACAAGAGCGCCACGGACTGCGCGGTCGCGACCACGCTCACCGTCGCGCCGGAGGGCGGCGGTGCGCCGGTCACGGCCACGTTCACCGGGGTGGCGGGCGGCACGCAGACCGTCGACGAGCTGCCGTTGTCCGCGCTCACGGTCGGCACGCTCCAGCCCTCCCCGCAGGGGGTCGTCGCCTGGTGACCGCGCCGGAGCGGTGAGCGCCGCGTTCCCGGGCGCACCGGTCCACGGGCCGATGATCGCCTGAACGGGCCGGGCCGGTGGATGGTATCGATCTGCGTCGGTCGATATCCTGCCGGCATGGAGCAGGTGTCCCCGGAGCGGATCGTAGCGAACGTGCTGCACCTGATGACGCCGGAGCGGTGCGTGAGGCTGCTGGGCCGGCTGCGCGACGTCGTGCGGCCGGGCGGGCGGCTGCTGCTGGTCGACTGGTGGCGGGACCCGGTCTCGCCGCATCGGGACAGCGTCAATGGCGCCTCCGAGTTCCTGATGTTCAGCGGCGGCGACACGTACGAGGTGAGCGAGGTGGCCGAGTGGCTGACCGACACCGGCTGGCGGCTGCTGGAGGTGCGGGAGGTGCTGCCGCCGACCGGCCTGGTGATCGCGGAACCGGTCAGGTGACGGTGAGGCCGTGGGCGCGGAAGGCGTCGCGGGCCGCCTCGACCGCGTCGGGGGACGGCGGCAGGGTGTCGCGCAGCGGGAAATCCAGGCCGATCGCCTCGTACTTGTGCTGGCCGAGGCGGTGGAAGGGGAGCACCTCGACGCGTTCGACGGAGGGTAGCCCGGCGACGTAGCCGGCGATGCCGCGCACGTTGTCGATGTCGTCGGTGAGGCCGGGGACCAGCACGAAACGTACCCACACGGGTTTGCCGAGCGTGGCGAGCCGGCGGCCGAAGCGGAGCGTCGGCGCGATCTCGCCGGTGCCGGTGACCCGGCGGTAGGTGGCCGGGTCCCAGGACTTGATGTCCAGCAGCACCAGGTCGACCGCGTCCAGCAGGGTGTCCGGGGCGCGGTCGCCGAGGAAGCCGGAGGTGTCCAGCGCGGTGTGCAGGCCGCGGGCCTTGCAGGCGCGCAGGAACGCCTCCGCGAAGCGGGGCTGGTGCAGCGGCTCGCCGCCGCTGAGGGTGACGCCGCCACCGCTGATCTTGATGAACCGCTCGTAGCGGCTCACCTCGGCCATCAGCTCGTCGACGGTCATCGGCGTGCCGCTGCGCCGGTACCAGGTGTCGGGGGAGTGGCAGTAGCGGCAGCGGAGCGGGCATCCGGCCAGGAACGCCACGAAGCGGGTGCCCGGGCCGTCCACGCCGATCGACGTGTCGAACGAGTGGACGGCCCCCTGGAGCGTCACAGCGACTCGTGGAACGTGCGCGAGATGACGTCGCGCTGCTGCTCTCGCGTCAGCCGCACGAAGTTCACCGCGTACCCGGACACCCGCACGGTGAGCTGCGGGTACTTCTCCGGGTGCGCCATCGCGTCCTCCAGCGTGGCGCGGTCGAGCACGTTGACGTTCATGTGGAAGCCGCCGAGTTCGGTGTACCCGTCCAGCACGCCGGCCAGGTCGGTGATCCGGTCCTCGCGCGTGTGCCCGAGGCCGTCCGGCGTGACCGTGCAGGTCAGCGAGATGCCGTCGCGGGCCGAGGCGTAGGGCAGCTTCGCCACCGAGAGCGCGGCGGCCACCAGGCCGTGCCGGTCCCGGCCGTTCATCGGGTTGGCGCCCGGCGCGAACGGCTCACCGGCGCGGCGGCCGTCCGGCGTGTTGCCGGTGTGCTTGCCGTAGACCACGTTCGACGTGATGGTCAGCACGCTCATGGTCGGCTCCGCGCCCCGGTACGCCGGCTGCCGCCGGATCCGGGCCATGAACTCCTCCACCAGCCACGTCGCCATCGCGTCGACCCGGTCGTCGTTGTTGCCGAAGCTCGGATACTCACCGTCGATCTCGTAGTCGACGGCCAGGCCGGTCTCGTCGCGGATCACCCGGACCGTGGCGTACCGGATGGCGGAGAGGCTGTCCACGGCCACGCTCAGGCCGGCGATGCCGGTCGCCAGGAAGCGGTGCACGGGATAGTCGTGCAGCGCCATCTCCAGCCGCTCGTACGCGTACCGGTCGTGCATGGCGTGGATGACGTTGAGGGCGTCCACATAGGTCTCGGCCAGCCAATCCAGCGTCCGCTCGTACGCGGAGACCACCTCGCCGAACTCGAGCACGTCGCCGGTCAGCGGCGGGGACGCCGGCGCGACCTGGTCGCCGGTGATCTCGTCCCGGCCGCCGTTGATCGCGTAGAGCAGCGCCTTCGCCACGTTCGCCCGGGCGCCGAAGAACTGCATCTGCTTGCCGACCCGCATGCCGGAGACGCAGCAGGCGATCGCGGTGTCCTCGCCGTATTCGCGGCGCAGCGCGTCGTCGTTCTCGTACTGGATCGCGCTGGTGTCCAGCGACACCTGCGCGCAGAACCGCTTGAAGCCCTCGGGCAGCGCGCGGGACCAGAGCACGGTCAGGTTCGGCTCCGGCGCCGGGCCCAGGTTGTAGAGCGTCTGGAGGTAGCGGAAGCTGGTCCGGGTCACCAGCGGGCGCCCGTCCCCGCCGAGGCCGCCGAGGCTCTCCGTCACCCAGGTCGGGTCGCCGGAGAACAGCGCGTCATACTCCGGCGTGCGCAGGAACCGGATGATCCGCAGCTTGATCACGAAGTCGTCGACCAGTTCCTGCGCGTCCATCTCGGTGAGCGTGCCCTCGGTCAGGTCGCGCTGGAGGTAGACGTCGACGAACGTGGCGGTGCGGCCCAGCGACATCGCGGCGCCGTTCTGCTCCTTGGTCGCGGCCAGGTACGCGAAGTACAGCCACTGGATCGCCTCGCGGCCGTTCGTGGCCGGCCCCGAGACGTCGTAGCCGTACGAGGCGGCCATCTCCTTCAGCTCGCGCAGCGCGCGGATCTGCTCGGCCAGTTCCTCGCGGTCCCTGATCACGTGCTCGGTGGACCGGGCGTGGTCCAGCGAGCGCTTGACCCGCTGCCGGTCGTCGATCAGCCGGTCCACGCCGTAGAGCGCCACCCGCCGATAGTCGCCGATGATCCGGCCGCGGCCGTAGGCGTCCGGCAGGCCGGTGATGATGTGCGACCGCCGGGCCCTCAGGACCGCCTCCGGGTACGCGTCGAACACCGCGTCGTTGTGCGTCTTGCGGTACCTGCCGAACGTCTCCCGGACGGCCGGGTCCAGCACGTACCCGTAGGCCTGGAGCCCGTTCTCCACCATCCGCAGGCCGCCGTTCGGCATGATCGCCCGGCGCAGCGGCGCGTCCGTCTGCAACCCGACGATCAGCTCGGCGTCCCGGTCGATGTAGCCGGGCCGGTGACTCGTGATGGTGGACGGCGTGCTCGCGTCCACGTCGTAGATGCCGCGCTCGCGCTCCACCGGGAACATCGCCCGCAGCCGCGACCAGACGCCGATCGTGCGGACCGTCGGGCCGGCGAGGAAGTGGTGGTCACCCTCGTACGGCGTGTAGTTGTCCCGGATGAACGCGGCCACGTCGATCGCCCGGCGCCAGTCGCCGCCGGTGAAACCTCGCCAGGGCTCCGCCGCCCGCGGCCGTACCGCCACCTGTGCCGTCATCTCGCCGGCCTCCCTTCACCGTCACGACCAGCGTCGTCCCGGCGGCGCGCGGCGGACAGGGCCGGAGGTCCCGGGCGGTACGGCCGCTGTGCCTCAGGCGTCCCGGATCTTCTCCAGCACCGCGTCGAGCGTCAGGTCCGCGGCGCTGGACAGCAGCAGGTCCGCGGCGGTGAACCGGGCCGGGTCGGCGTGCGGGTTCGGCACGGCCACGCAGCGCAGCCCCGCGGCCCGGGCCGCCGCCACGCCGTGCGCGGTGTCCTCGAACGCCAGCGCCTCGCCCGGCGCTACGCGCAGCCGGTCCAGCGCCAGCCGGTAGACCGCGGGGTCGGGCTTGTGCGCGGCCACCTCGTCGCCGGTCGCCAGCACCTCGAAGCGGTCGCGCAGGCCGGCGCGACCGAGCAGCGCGCCCACGTGCGACACCGGCGAGCTGCTCGCCACCGCGAGCCGTAACCCCAGCTCACCTGCCCGGTCCAGCCAGCTCACCACGCCCGCGGCCGGGGCGAGCGCGTCGTTGAGCCGGCGCCGGTACTCCTGCCGCAGCCGGTGGCTGAGCGCGCGGTCGTAGCCGGCGCCGACCGCGGTGGCCAGCGTGGCGTAGCGCTCCTCGTTCGCGTCGCCGCCGTGGTCGGCGAAGAACCCGGCCGGGTCCAGCTCCAGGCCGTGCCGCCGCCACTCCCACCGCCAGCTCTCCAGCAGCGTGGTCTCGGTGTCCATCAGCAGGCCGTCGAAGTCGAGGATCAGCGCCCGGATCGTCACCGTCACAGTATCCCAGTTGCATGATCATGCGTCCGTCTGCATATAATTTCGACGTGTCCAAGGTGCTTACGTCATTGCCCGCCGGCGAACGCGTCGGTATCGCCTTCTCCGGTGGTCTCGACACCTCCGTAGCGGTCGCGTGGATGCGCGAGAGGGGTGCGGTGCCCTGCACGTACACCGCCGACATCGGTCAGTACGACGAGCCCGACATCGCGTCCGTGCCCGGCCGTGCCGGGCAGTACGGTGCGGAGATCGCCCGGCTGGTCGACTGCCGCGCCGCGCTGGTCGAGGAGGGCCTGGCCGCGCTCGCGTGCGGCGCGTTCCACATCCGCACCGGCGGCCGGGCGTACTTCAACACCACGCCGCTGGGCCGCGCCGTGACCGGCACCATGCTGGTCCGCGCCATGCTCGACGACGGCGTGCAGATCTGGGGCGACGGGTCGACGTTCAAGGGCAACGACATCGAGCGCTTCTACCGGTACGGGTTGCTGGCCAACCCGTCGCTGCGGATCTACAAGCCGTGGCTGGACGCGGCGTTCGTCGACGAGCTCGGCGGCCGGCACGAGATGTCCGAGTGGCTCCAGGCGCGCGACCTGCCGTACCGGCACAGCACCGAGAAGGCGTACTCCACCGACGCGAACATCTGGGGCGCCACGCACGAGGCCAAGTCGCTGGAGCACCTGGACGTCGGCCTGGAACTGGTCGAGCCGATCATGGGCGTCAAGTTCTGGGACCCGTCCGTGGAGATCCTGCCGGAGGACGTGACGGTCCGCTTCGAGCAGGGCCGGCCGGTCGCGATCAACGGCAAGACCTTCGCGAACGATGTGGACCTGGTGCTGGAGGCGAACGCGATCGGCGGTCGCCACGGGCTCGGCATGAGCGACCAGATCGAGAACCGGATCATCGAGGCGAAGAGCCGCGGCATCTACGAGGCGCCCGGCATGGCGCTGCTGCACATCGTCTACGAGCGGCTGGTCAACGCGATCCACAACGAGGACACGCTGGCCACGTACCACATCGAGGGCCGCAAGCTGGGCCGGCTGCTCTACGAGGGCCGCTGGCTGGACCCGCAGGCGCTGATGAGCCGCGAGTCGCTGCAGCGCTGGGTCGGCGCCGCGGTCACCGGCGAGGTCACGCTGCGGCTGCGGCGCGGCGAGGACTACTCGATCATCGACACGTCCGGTCCGGCGTTCAGCTACCACCCGGACAAGCTCTCCATGGAGCGCACCGAGAACGCCGCGTTCGGCCCGCTGGACCGCATCGGTCAGCTCACCATGCGCAACCTCGACATCGCGGACTCGCGCGCCCGGCTCGAGCAGTACGCGCGGATCGGCATCGTCGGCGGCACCCAGGCGATCGCGGCCCAGCCGTCCACCACCACGCTGATCGGCGCCATGCCGGCCGGCGGCGCCGAGGCGATCGCGGCCAGCCCGGTCCCGCCCGCCGAGGACCAGTTCCTCGACGCCGCGGCCATGGAGTCCGGCACCGACTGACGACCCCTCGGTGGACCGCGCCCCGGCGCGGTCCGCCGGCGGCGTCGCTACGGCTTGCGGAGCACCCCGCACCACTGGTCGACCTCGACCGGCAGGCCGCCGTCGGCCAGCGGCTCCGGCCGCCAGCGCGAGCACGACACCCAGCCCGGCTCGATCACCTCCAGGCCCGGGAAGAACGCCGCGATCCGTTCCGGCGTACGCAGTTTCAGCTTCGGCTGCGCGTCGATGTTCCAGACCCGTACCGCCTCCGCGGTCGTCGCGCCGTTGACCGCGGTGGTGGTGTTCGCGACCGCCACGTAGCTGCCGGACGGCACCGCCTCCAGCAGCCGGTCGATGATCCGCTGCAACTCGTCGTCGTCGCCGATGAAGTGCATGATGCCGAGCAGCATGATCGCCACCGGCCGGGCGAAGTCGAGCGTCTCCGCCGCCCGGCGCAGGATCGCGTCCGGATCGCGCAGGTCCGCGTGCAGGTAGGCGGTGGACCCCGCCGGCGAACTGGTCAGCAGGGCGCGCGCGTGCGCCAGCACCAGCGGGTCGTTGTCGACGTAGACGATCCGGCTCTCCGGGGCGAGCTGCTGGGCGACCTCGTGCGTGTTGTCCTGGGTCGGCAGCCCGGTGCCGATGTCCAGGAACTGGCGGATGCCCGCCTCGGCGGTCAGGTAGCGCACCGCCCTGCCGAGGAACTCCCGGTCCGCCCGCGCCAGCTCGATCACCACCGGGAAGATCTCCCGCACCCGATCGCCGACCTGCCGGTCCGCCGCGAAGTTGTCCTTGCCGCCGAGCCAGTAGTTCCAGATGCGCGCCGTGTGCGGCACGTCGGCGCGGACGTCGTCACCGTCCACGACGGGTTCGTCAGTCATGATCAACCTTCCCCGGCCTCGCTCGCAAAGCGACCACAGTGGAGCATCGATGCGGGCGATGGTATCGACAGTCGCCGAGAAGCGCGATCACCAGAGGACTCGTGGGCCGCAGCGACCCCGGCGGGGGCGGGGGCCGCTGCGGCCGGCGAGGAAGGGCGCCATCCGGGGGAGGATCGCGTGTCCTACTTGTACCCCGGCGTCCGCTTGGGAAACCACCCGCGCCGATCTCGAAGACGTGTGCGTCACCCGTCCTGGTGTTCGGCGCGAGCGATCTCGCCGAACGCCAGCGACAGGTACTCCGCGAACGGCCGCGCACCGAGCAGGCTGGCGATCAGCAGCGCGCCGTGCCGGGCCTGGGCCAGCGCCTTCGGCGGCGCGTCGTCGCCCTCCGGGTCGTAGACGCCCAGCGCGCCGGCCAGCAGCACCAGCACCACCTGCGGGTCCACGTCCGCCTGCCAGGTCATCGCCTCGCGCACGCAGCGCGCCAGCACCGCGCGCACGTCGTCGCTGTCCACGCCGTCCGCGTGCGACTCCTCCACCAGCATGCGCACCACCGCGCCGAGCACCCGGCCGACCCGCTCCTGGTCCAGCGCCGCCAGCGCCTCGGCCGCGGGGTCGAACGCCGCCGCATCCCGCGCCCGGGCCGCACCGACCGCGTCCGAGGCGGCGACGGCGATGGCACGGGCGGCGGGAGGCAGACTCATGCGCCGAGCGTAGTCGCTACGGTGTGTCTGGTGGATCTCGCCTCGGCTCGACGAGATCCACCAGACACGCCTAGACCAGGACCGTGGCGTCGCGCAGGTACAGCGGTGACCACTCCGGCGCGCCGTCCCGGCCGTGCCGCGGATCCACGCCGATGAACGGCATCCGCTTGATCACCGTGGTGGTGTGCCGTGCGGCCCAGTCCACCGTCGTACGGTGCCGCAGTCGGTCCCCGCAGCGCCACCGCCGGGTGCCGAAGTCCACGATCGAGTCGTGCCCGTGCACCTGCCCGAACGGCGGGAACACGGTCTCGGTCAGCCACCCGTGGTACAGGTCCGTCCCCGCCTCCGCCCACAGCGGCCCGCCGAGGTCGGCCAGCAGTGCCTCCGGCCGCGTGTTCAGCAGCTCGGCCGTGGTGCCCGCGGTCACCGGCTCACCCAGCTCCCGCCACGCCCGCACGGTCAGCCCCGCGTGCGTGACCAGCAACTCCTCGCCCTGCGCGGTTCGTACCGCCGCCGCCACCCGCATCCGGTCCCGCAGCCACCAGTCCCGCAGCCGCGCCGCGTCCGCCTCGTCCAGCGGCTCAGGCCAGAACGGCTCGCCGATCCCGGCGTACGGCGCCTCATGATTGCCGATCAATTGGATCCACCGGCCCGGCGCCTCGCGCAGCCGCTCCGCCACCAGCTTCAGCACGCCCGGACTGTCCGGCCCCCGATCCACCAGGTCCCCGGCCTGGATCACGGTGATCTCCGGATCCTCGGCCAGCGCGGGCAGCACGGCGGCCAGCCGATCCGCGCACCCGCCCACATCCCCGACGATCACCACGGTAGCCATCCGGTCCCTTTCGGTAGCGTCCGCCAAACGTACCCACGTCGTCCTTCGCCGGCGTGCCGGGCGGCGCTACCGGGGGACAGGTGGCAGCCCGCGCGGTCCTCCGCGGGGAGGACGATGGGCCGCGCGGCGCGGCGCGAAGAGCCGGAAGGGCTTGATCTTCCCGCTCCCGGCGTGGTGCGGCCCGCATGCTCCCGCGGGCCAACCTCCGGCTCCCCTCCGACTCCGCTGGCGCTCCGCTCCGGTCCGCCGTTCGAAAGCCGGTCCCGCCGCCGCTCCCGGAGAACCACGCGATCATCGGCGCGGCCGAGACCGCCGCCGCGCCGCCGCCGGCGCTCGCCGCGATCCGCCGGGAGCGGCGCCTGTCGCGATCGGCTAGGGAGCGCGGGTGTCGCGAGTCGCCGGGTCGTGCGAGACCTGGATATGCCGGAAGGCGCCAGACGCGCATATGGGGGTGCGGCGCCCCACCGCACCCCCATATCCCCCGTCCCCCCCCGGGAGTCACAACGGTCATCCTGCCGTGCGGATCGACGGTCGAGAATCCGGCTTCACCCGGGATTTCGGGTCTGCCGAGTGCGGGGAAAACCCCTAAGCCGTAGTACCAGGAGGCCCCCGATCCCGGGCACGAGCGAGGAGAGACGCGCGGCGCGGGTGAGGCCGGGGAGCCGGAACGCCGCGATGATCACGAAGAGGTAGGCGCAGCCGTGGATCGGGCCCATCAGCGAGGCGACGCCGTCGATGTGCACGGTGGCGAGGTTGGCGAGCAGCACGAGCAGTGACAGGGCCTCGACCGCGGCGGCGACGCGCAACAGGGTACGGATGTCGAAGCCCACGATCACGCGCCCGTGGTGGAGCCGGGGCGGACGATCATCAGTACGGTGACGATCGCCCACAGCAGGTTGAACAGGCCGGTGACCATCCCCAGCCGGGAGATGGCACGGCCGGTGGGCGCGGCCGGTCCGGGTGGCGTGTCCAGGCCGGCGGCGAGTGCGGCCTGACGGGGTAGCACGGCGAGGATCAGCAGGAGCGCGGCGATCGCGGTGAGGGCCATCGAGGTCAGTAGCCAGGCGTCGGTGAGTACGCCGAGGCTGCTGGCGGTGGCCAGGCCGAAGACCGGGACGGCGACGCCGACGACCGCGTAGACGCGGCAGATGCGGTGCAGCAGGCGGGCCCAGGACGCGGCCTGCGGGTCGGGCGGGTCGGCGAGCGCGCGCCGCAGCACGGCCGGGAACATGCTGGCCGCCACCGTGATCGGCCCGATGGCGATGATCGCGGCCAGCACGTGTACGGCGAGGAGGAACTTCGTCACCGCGCCGACGGTAGGCCAGCGGGAGGCGCACGGGGAGTGGCGAAAATGCCGTATACCAACGGATTCGAGCCAACAAGGAACAGCAGGTCAGTGGAGGAGAGCCGCACCCGCGCATGGTTGAATTCTCGCCATGCATACCGTGGCCGTGCTGGCCCTGGACGGCGTCGTGCCGTTCGATCTCGCGACGCCGCTGGAGGTGTTCGGGCGCACCCGCCTGCCGGACGGGCGCACGCCGTACCGCGTGCTGGTCTGTGCTGTGGGCGGCGAGGTCGAGACCGGCGCCTTCACGCTGCGGGCGCCGCACGGGCCGGCCGAGCTGGCCGCGGCGGACACGATCATCGTGCCGGGCGTCGCGGATGTGGACGCGCCGGTGCCGGAGGAGGCGCTGGCGGCGCTGCGGGCGGCGGCGGCGCGCGGCACCCGGATCGCGTCGATCTGCTCGGGCGCGCTGGTGCTGGCCCGGACCGGACTGCTGGACGGGCTGCGCGCCACCACCCACTGGCTGGCCGCCCCGGTGCTGGCCGCGCGGCATCCGGCGATCGAGGTCGACCCGGACGTGCTCTACGTGGACGAGGGGCAGTTCCTGACCTCCGCTGGTGCGGCCGCGGGGCTGGACCTGTGCCTGCACCTGATCCGCCGCGATCACGGCTCCGCGGTGGCGGCGGACGCGGCGCGGCTGTCCGTGATGCCGCTGGAGCGGGAGGGCGGCCAAGCGCAGTTCATCGTGGGACCGCTGCCGGCCACGCCGCGCGGCTCCGAACTGGAGCCGCTGCTGCGCTGGCTGGAGGAGCACGCGCACCGTGAGCTGACGCTGGACGACATGGCGCGCCGGGCCGGGATGAGCACGCGCACGCTGAACCGGCACTTCCGCGAGCAGTTGGGCAGCACGCCGTTGCAGTGGCTGTTGCGGGCCCGGATTCGGCGCGCGCAGCATCTGCTGGAGACCACCGGGCACCCGGTGGACCGGATCGCGGGGCAGGTCGGCTTCGGCTCGCCGACCGCGTTCCGCGAGCGGTTCCGGCGGACCGTGGGCACCAGCCCGGCCGCGTACCGCTCGGCGTTCCGGGACCATACCCGCTAGAGGCCGGGTTGGCGCGATTGTTGCGAATCCCGGCTCACCGGCGGTGATCGCCGCCCAGAATGCTGCTGTTCGCAGCCGTTCTCTGGGGGGTACCGGTGAAGGTCCGCTCGTTCGCCACCGCCGTCGTCACGGCCGTCCTGGTCGCCGTCGCGGCGCCGCCACCGGCGGCCGCGGCCGTCTCCGGGCCCTGCCGCGCGGGTACGCCGCCGGCCGCTGAGCCGACCGACGAGTTCTACGCGGACCGGGGCGAGCTGGGCCCGGAGCAACTGCCGTCGGAGGAGCCGGCCGGGTCGCTGATGACCGGGTACCGGCGGTTCGGCGGAATGAGCAAGGAGACGTTCACCGACCGGTACCGCGCCGCCGGCGGCTGGGTCCATCCGCCGGAGGACGGCTTCCTGATCCTGCGCGGCGTCGCGGTCCGCTACCAGCAGACGCTGGTCGAGGGCATGCGGGTGGACCGGTTCGGCTACCCGAGCGGGCGCTACCTGGCGCCGGTCGACACGCTCTATCTGCAACGCGCGCTGCCGCCGGAGCGGCTGAACACGCCGGTGGGCGCGCCGCAGGGCAACTACCACGTCTACTGCGTGCTGCGCGCGTTCACCGTGGAGGCCGGCCCGATCGCGCCCTGGTTCGGCCAGCCCGGCCTGGGCCTGCAGTACCGGCTGGACGACCGGTTCCTGCCCGCGGCCGGCGACCGCGTCTCGGTGGGCTGGCTGGTCGATCACGGCTACCTGGTCGAGGAGGATCCGGCTCGCTGACTTTTTCGGTCGATGAAATAAACAAGGCCGATTGCGGACCGTGGCGTTCACCGCGCGTAGCGTCACGAGACATGCGGGTCATCGGGGTCGGATTCGGACGGACCGGCACGGCGTCGCTGAGGGTCGCGCTGGAGCGCCTCGGCTATGGACCGTGCTACCACATGTTCTCCGTGCTGGCGGAGCCCGCGCGCGCCCGGGGCTGGCTGGCCGCGGCCAAGGCCGTGGAAGCCGCGGACGGCGCCGTCGACCCGCCGTGGGAGGAGATCTTCGACGGGTACGACAGCACGCTCGACTGGCCCGGCGTGGCGTTCTGGCGGGAGTTGGTCGAGGCGTACCCGGACGCGCGCGTGATCCTGACCGTGCGCGACCCGTACCGCTGGCACCAGAGCATGGACGAGACCATCCTCCGCGCGCTGCGCAACAGCCGCAGTCCGGTGCTCGGCCGGCTGATGCAGTTCGGCGCGCGGCTGCGGCCGGACCTGGGGGCGTTCTGGGAGATGATCGACCGGGTCGTGGTGCGGCGGTCGTTCGGCGGCGACGTCGGCGGTGGCCCGGAGCGATTCGTGCGGATGTTCGACGAGCACTCCGCCGAGGTGATCGCGGCGGTCCCGGCCGAGCGGCTGCTGGTCTTCGAGGTCGCGGACGGCTGGAAACCGCTCTGCGACTTCCTCGGCACGACCGCGCCGGACGAGCCGTTCCCGCACGTGAACGAGCGCGCGGAGTTCGCCCGGATCGCCGGCACGCAGCAGCGCAAGGTGGTGGTGCCGGCGCTCGCGGGCGTGGTCACCGCGCTGGCCGCGGCGGTGATCGCGACCCGGGCGCTGCGGCGCCGGCACTGACCCGTCAGTCGCGCGGCAGGCCGGCGCGGCGGCGGGAGACCTCCGCGACCGCGCCCCAGTCCAGGTCCGCGTCGCCGTGCGCGATCGCGTCCAGGAACTGATCGCGCAGCACCCCCGCGAACGGCATCGGCACCCGCGCGTCGAAGCCGGCGGTCAGGCCGAGCGTGACGTCCTTGAGCCCGAGCGGCAGCCGGAAGTTGGCCGGCTCGTACCGCCGGTCCCGGACCATCGCGCCGTACGTGCTGTAGACCACGCCGGGGAAGATGCTGTTGGTGAGCAGGTCGATCAGCGTGCCGGAGTCCACGCCGTACGCCTCGGTCAGCGCGGACGCCTCGCCCGTCGCCTCGATCGCCGACGCGATCATGAAGTTGGCCGCGATCTTCGTGATCACCGCCTGCTCCGGGCCGTCGCCGAGCGGCCAGGTCCGCTGCCCCATCGCGGCGAACAGCGGCTCCACCCGCTCCAGCAGCGCGGCCGGGCCGGACGCGAGGATGTTGAGCTTGCCGGCCGTGGCCACCTCGATGCGGCCGAGCACGGGCGCGGAGACGTACCCGATGCCGTGCGCGGCGTGCAGATCCGCGGCCTCGCGCGCCAGCGCCACCGAGACCGTGGCCATGTTGACGTGCACGGTCGCGTCCGCGCCGGCCAGCAGCGCCTCGTCGAGCAGCACCGCGCGCACGGACGCGTCGTCGGCCAGCATGGAGATCACCACGTCGGCCCGCCAGGCCTCGGCGACGGACCCGGCCTCGGTGGCGCCGTCCGCGACCGCGGCCCGCACCGGCTCCGGCGACCTGTTCCACACCCGCACCGTGTGACCGGCCCGGACCAGGTTGGCGACCATCGGCCGCCCCATCCCGCCGAGCCCGATGAAACCGACGTCCATGGGTTCCTCACTCTCGTGTCGCCGCAGACGTTACCCGTCATGATCCTCGGCGCCGGGCTGGGAACGCTCACACCGTACCCACAGGACCTTTTGCTCTTGGGTCTTCGCGGTCTACTGTGAGCGCTCACAGATACATCGACGTTCATCGTCATGAGGAGGCAGACCTCATGTCCCTGCGAACCGTCCTGGGCGCGCTCGTGGCCGTCACGCTCGGCGCCACGCCGCTGGTCGCGTCGCCCGCGCGGGCCAGCACGCTCTCCATGCGCGGCGCCGACGTGTCCACCCTCCAGCGCGCCACCGACCTCGGCGCGCGGTACTACACGGCCGCCGGCGCGCAGGCCGACCCGCTCGACATCCTGGCCGGCGCGGGCGTCAACTACGTCCGGCTGCGCGTGTGGGTGAACCCGGCCAGCGGCTACAACAACGCGGCGAAGGTGCTGGCGTACGCGCGGACCGTCAAGGCGAAGGGCTTCAAGCTGCTGATCGACTTCCACTACTCGGACACCTGGGCCGATCCGGGCGTGCAGACCAAGCCCGCGGCCTGGGCGAGTCACGGCCTGAGCCGGCTGGCCACGGACGTCTACGACCACACGTACGGGCTGTGCACCGCGCTGAAGGCGCAGGGCACCACGCCGGACAGCATGCAGATCGGCAACGAGATCAACGTCGGCATGCTGTGGAACGACGGGAAGATCGTGAACAACGACTTCCGGCCGCTCGCCACGCTGCTCACCTCCGGCTACAACGCGGTCAAGGCCTGTAACGGCGGCACCCAGGTGCTGATCCACACCGCGAACTCGGACAGTCTCGCGCACGCGCGCTGGTTCTACGACGGCATCCGCGCCGCCGGCGTGACCTGGGACGTCACCGCGCTGTCGTACTACTGCAACTGGCACGGCACGATGGCCAACCTGACCACGGTCATCAGGGACATGATCTCGCGGTACGGCAGGCCGGTGGTGCTCGCGGAGACGGCCACGCCGTTCACGCTGGACGACGCGGACGGCACCGGGAACAGCATCACCACCGCCTGCCCGGGCTACCCGGCGACCTGGGCCGGGCAGGGCGAGGCCTTCACCGCCGTGCAGAACGCGGCGAAGGCGGGCGGCGCGATCGGCGTCTTCTACTGGGAGCCCACCTGGTACGCGGTCCCCGGCAACGGCTGGGACCCGCGCGACATCCAGAACTCCGGCGACGGCTGGGACAACATGGCGGTCTTCAACTGGACCGGCGTCTTCAACGCGGCGGTCCGCTGGATCGGCTGACCGGATGGTCGCAGTGTCCACATGGCGTCATGTCGCCTTCACGGCAGCGGCTGCGGTGGGCGCCGCCGGGCTCGCGCTTACAGACTGTCGTCAAGAGGCAGTGACAGTCGGAGGTGAGCCCGGTGACCCCCTTCAGTGGCGACGAGTACGACCCGTGGACGCCGGGCGCGGGATCGCCGCCCGCCGACGCGGCGCCGCCACCTGCGCCGGTGTCGCGCCGCTCGTTCGCGCCGCGCCGGCCGTGGGCGTCCCGCACCTGGTACCGGCCGGCGCCCGGCACGCCCTGCTGCTGCGGGTGCCGTCCCAGACCGTAGGGTCGGACCGTGGCCCACGCCGTCTTCGCAGGTCTGTGCACGCTCGACGTCATCCAGTCGGTGGCGCGCGTCCCCGCCGAGGACGAGAAGGTGACCGCGCTGCGGCAGACCGTCGCGGCCGGCGGCCCGGCCACCAACGCGGCCGTCACGTTCGCCCACCTCGGCGGCGCGGCGACGCTGCTCACCGGCATCGGCCGGCATCCGCTGGCGGCCGGCGTCCGGGCCGACCTGGCGGCCCGCGGCGTGCGCGTGCGGGACCTGGCGCCCGAGCACGACGGCCCGCCGGCGGTGTCCAGCGTGCTGGTCACGGCCGGGACCGGCTCGCGCGCGGTGGCGTCGACGAACGCGGCCGGCGCTCACCTCGTACCGCCGGATGATCTGGACCTCGCCGGGGTGGCGGCGCTCGAGGTGGACGGGCATCACCCGGCGCTGGCGGAGGCGGCGCTGACCGAGGCACGGCGGCGCGGCATCCCGGCGATCCTGGACGCGGGCAGCTGGAAGGACGGCACCGCGCGACTGCTGCCGCTGCTGGACGTGGTCGCCGCCTCGGCCGACTTCCGGCCGCCCGGCGACGGCCCGGTCGAGAAGATCATCCGGGGGTACGGCGTGCCGTGGATCGCGATCACCGCGGGCGCGGCACCGATCCGGTGGTGGGGTCCCGGCGGCGTCTCCGGCGAGGTCACGGTGCCCGCGGTGTCCGTCGTGGACACGCTCGGCGCCGGCGACGTCTTCCACGGCGCGCTCACCCACGCGGTCGCGACCGGCGGCCGTCCCACGCCCGCCACGTTCCCCGGCATGCTCGACTTCGCGGCCCGGATCGCGGCCCGGGCGTGCGGCTCCTTCGGCACCCGGGCGTGGATGCACCATGCAGGCACATGATGACCGGGGCGGTATGACCGTAATGCGAGCGCCCTTCGTAGAGTGTGGTCATGGAGGACGGGGCGCTGCTGGATCCCGAGCACGACCGGGTCTACCGGGCGCTGATCAGGCTCGGCTCGGCCCGCGTCGGTGAGGTCGCCCGGCGCGCCGAACTGCGCGACGACGACGCGGCTAGCGCGCTGCGCGCCCTGCGGGACCAGGGACTCGCGGCCGAGCGCGCGGGCGACGCGACCGTCTACGTGGCACTCGCGCCGGACGTGGCGCTCGGCGACCGGCTGCTGCGCCGCCAGGCCGCGCTGGAGGAGGCACGCCGCGCGGTCGCCGCGCTGTCCGAGGAGTTCCGCGACACCGCCCGCCGCCGCGACGCGGACCGGCTGGTCGAGATCGTGCACGGCCGGGCCGCGCTGCGCAGCCGGCTGGCCACCGTGCAGGCCGAGGCGCGCGAGGAGATCCTCTGGTTCTGCCGCGCCAACCCGCTCGCCATGCCCGGCACGGAGAACACGGAGGAGCCGGGCGCGCTCGGCCGCGGCGTGCGGTACCGGGCGATCTACGAGCGCGGCCTGCTCACCGACCCCGGCGAGCTGACCGGCATCACGGACAGCGTCCGCCTCGGCGAGGAGGCCCGCACGCTGCCCGCGCTGCCGGTGCGCCTCGCGATAGCGGACCGGCGCACCGCGATCTGCCCGCTCGTCCCGGACGGCGAGCGCGGCTTCGTCGAGCCCACCGCCGCGCTGGTCCGCCGCAGCGAGCTGCTGGACGCGCTGCTCGCGCTCTTCGAGTCCCACTGGGAGCGCGCGACGCCGCTGCGCCTGGCCGGCGGCGTGATCGAGGAGGCCGAGGCGGATGCGTCGGAGAAGCACCTGCTGTCGCTGTTCGTGGCCGGGCTGCCGGACAAGTCGATCGCGTCCCAGCTCGGCGTGAGCCGCCGCACGGTGCAGCGCCGGCTGGACCGGCTGATGTCGATCGCGGGCGTCGACACCCGTACCGGCCTCGCCTTCCAGGCCGCGCGGCGCGGCTGGCTCTAGGTGTGCTGTCCCACCGTGGGCTGACCGGCCGGCGGCGGAACGAGGTGCGTCCCGGGACGCCCGCACCGCCCTCCGGGGCCAGGTGCGCCGGGCAGCGAGGAGCGCCGGTCGGGTCGCTGCACCGGCCCGCGCGTCAGCGAGTTCTCCGTCCCGGCCGCATCGAGCGGCCGCGGCGTTTCGAGGCGATTAGGGCGGGTATGCCCTAGCGCTGTCCACGGAACATCTCGGGGGGAAGGACGTGGCTCATGGACGCGGTTGAGGCGATCAAGCAGGACCATCAGCGGATGGAGGAGGTCTTCGCGCGGCTGGAGGCCGGGGACGGGGACCGGCGGGCGCTGCTCGAGGAGGTCGAGCGGCGGCTGGAGGCGCACTCGCGGGCGGAGGAGCAGGAGGTGTACCCGGCGATCACGAAGGCGGCGCCGGACGAGGCGGACGAGGTCGAGCACGGGTACGACGAGCACGCCGAGGCCGAGTCGCTGCTGCACCGGGCGCTGAGCCTGGTCGACTCGCCGGACTTCGACGACGCGCTCCAGGAGTTCCTGGAGGCGGTGCGGCACCACGTCAGCGAGGAGGAGAGCGAGATCCTGCCGGCGCTGGCGGACGCGGTGGACGAGGCCGAACTGGCGCGGCTCGGCGAGGCCTTCGAGCAACTGCGGCTGGCGGAGCTGGGCGAGTCCGCCCCCGACGCCGGGGGCGGCGGGGCCGCGGATCTGGATGAGATGACGCGCGCGGAGCTCTACGAGGAGGCGAAGCGCGCGGAGGTGCCGGGCCGGTCGCACATGAACAAGGACGAGCTCAAGGACGCGCTCCAGCACGCGTGATCAAGGGGTGCGGGCGCTCAGGTAGGCGTCCGTGATGAGCGCGGAGAGCGCCTCGGTGGCGGTGTCCCGGTGGACGCCGCCACCGCCCGTTCCGGCGAGGTAGGCGGCGGCCACCCGGGTGGCCTCGGCGACCTCGGTCTCGGTCGCCTCCACCAGCGGCTGTGCGAGCAGCCGGTCGGCGAGGTCCCGGACGGCGTCGGGCCGCGGCGTCCCACCGGAGCGATCCGAATGATCACCGGCCGTGCCCGAGCCGGCCGTGCCCGAGCCGGCCGTGCCCGAGCCGGCCGTGCCCGAGCCGGCGGAGGTCGCGGACCGTGCCCCGGCGGCGCGGGCCGCGTCGTCGGAGATGGCGGACAGGGAGAAGCGGGTCGCGGGCAGCGGCACCGGATCGAGCGGTTCCGGCTCGCCCGTGTCGTCCGGACCGGCGGCTGCGGCGGGCAGCGGGGCGCGAGCCGTGGACAACGCCCGCCCATACCCGGTGATCCGCAGCAGTGGCGCGGCGTCGCCGGCGGTCAGCGTGACCGCGTCGCCGGAGTGGGCGGTTCCGCCCGCCGAGTCCGGGGCGAGTGCCTCGCGGAGCTCGTCCGTCCTGGTCAGCAGCTCGCGGTAGGACTCGTGGGTGAGCACGTCGAGCGAGTCGACGGCGGCCACGCCGGTGCGTCGGCCGTACGGGAGCCGCAGGCCGCGGCCGAGGATCTGTTCGGTGAGCGTCTCCGAGGCGAGCGCGCGCAGCGCCAGGATCACGCCCACGTTCGGCACGTCCCAGCCGGCGCTGAGTTTGCCGACCGCGACCACCGCGCGTACCGGCGAATCGGCCTCGGACACGCGGGTCAGCGCGCGCAGCGCGTCGTCGCTGGAGCGGGACGTCACCAGCAGTGCGCGCCCGGCGCCGGGCAGCAGGCCGGCCAGCGCGTCCGCCACCTGCCCGGCGTCGTCGATCGCCCGGCACACCACGAAGATCAACGGCGTCACCGGGGGTACGCCGTGCGCGGCGGCCCACGCGTGCCAGGCGCTCTCCTTGGCCTCCCGCAGCCGGCACGCGTCCCGCAGCCGGCCCTCCCAGTCCGCCGAGCCGGTCCCCGAGCCGGTCCCCGAGCCGGTCCCCGAGCCGATCTCCGAGCCGATCTCCGAGCCGGAGTCCGAGCCGGAGTCCGTGCCGACCAGCACCGGCACCGACACCAGCCCGTCCGTGATCGCGGAGGCCAGGGGGTAGCGGAACACCACGCGGTCCCGGTCGGCCCGGTCCGGCGTGGCGGTGAAGCCGATCAGCGCGCGCGGCGCCAGGTCGCGCACGGCCGCCGCGAACGCGCGCGCCGCCTCCCGGTAGACGTGGTGCTCGTCCGCGATCACCACCAGGTCGTCCCTGGCCGCCAGGTGCTGATACAGGCCGGTGCCGAGCGACTCGTCGACGGACCGCAGCCGCCGGCTGACCGTGGCGCCGGGACGGATCAGCTGCTGCACCGTGAAGACGTAGACCGTCAGCGCGTCCGGTGGCGGCGCCGGGCCGCGCGCCCGGCCGGTCACGATCACGGGCGGGTGGTCCGCGCCCGGAACGTACCGTGGGTGGCCCGGGGTGAAGTTGCCGACCGTCTTCTCGTGGACCGCGGTGCCGGGCGTGACGATCAGGACGGTACGCACGCCGCGCGCGGCCAGGTAGTCGACCAGCGCGGCGCACACGTACGACTTGCCGACGCCGGTCGCCAGCTCGCAGACCGCCTCGCGTCCGTCGCCCGGCGCCACCGCGCGCGCCGCGGCCGCCAGCGCCGCCGCGTTCGGCGCGCGCAGGTCCATCGCGGCGGCGATCTGCGCGACCAGGTCGGCGTCGTACGGCAGCCAGTCGCTCACCGCACCACCCGCCGGTGCCGGAGCAGGTCGTCCGGCGCCTTCAGCACGCGCGAGCCGGGCCGCAGCGCGCGCAGCAGCGCGGGGGTGCCGGGCAGCACGGCCCGGCCGACGATCGTGACGGTCTCGTCCGCGCGCAGCGCCGCCACCGCGACGGCCGCCACCCGGTCGTCGACCACGCCGTCCGCGACCGCGAGCCGCACCCGGCCACGGACCCCGGCGAACGGGCCGCGCGGCGCGACGTGGAAGCCGAGCTGCGCCGCGACGAACTCGGGCGGCAGCGCGTCCAGCAGCACCCGGCCGCCGGCCAGCCGGTAGCGCGCGGGCGCGACCGCGAGCGTGCGGAACCCGCCGCCGCCACGCCACTCGCGCACCACCACGCGCCGCGACCGGGACGCGGCACCGAGCCGCCGGTGCAGCGTGCCGAGCGGGTCCGGACCGACGTCGTCCAGCAGCCCGCGCCCGGCGAGCGCGGCCACGGTACGCCGCGCGGCCGCCACCTCGGCCGGGGTGACGCCGTCCGGCAGCGGCTCGACCGGCGCGGCCACCTCCTCGCGGGTGACGCCGCCCGGGTCCGCGCCGTCGACCACCATCCGCAGCCGGGGACCCGTGAACGCGGCGATCGTGGCCGCGCTCCGCTCGATCGCGATCCAGCGGCGGCCGAGCTTGTGCGCCACGGCCGCGGTGGTGCCGGAGCCGGCGAACGCGTCCACGACCAGGTCGCCGGGGGAGGTGGCGATCTCGATGATCCGGCGCAGCAGCGGCTCCGGCTTCGGGGTGGCGAACGGTTCCGCACCGGGGAAGAGGCGGCGCAGGTGGTCGCGCTTGGCGTCCTGGTTGGTGCCGACCTCGTCGGCCGGCCACCAGGTGCGCGGGACCAGGCCCGGCTGCACCTCGTGCCGGTACCGCTTGATCACCGGGAGGCTGTCGCCGGTGCGGCCGAACCAGACGCGGCCCTCCGCGCGCGCCAGGTCGAGCGTGGCCGGGCTGAACCGCCAGTACGACCCGGCCGGCGGGCGGACCACGCGGCCGGACGGCAGCTCGACCGCGAACCGGTTGCGCTCGCCGCCGCTCTTGGCGGTGCCGTTGTCGCCCTGCAGCCAGGGGCCGCGCGGGTCGCCGTCCGGGTTGCGGTAGCGGCCGTCGACCGACGCGGTGCGCGGCAACAGGTTCCGCACGGTGCGCCAGCCCGGCCCGGACGGCGCGTAGACGTGGATGTAGTCGTGGGCGGAGGAGAGGTCGGTGTCGTTGCGCCGGCCGCGGTCCTTCTCCCACACCACGGTGCCGACGAATCCGGAGCGGCCGAAGATCTCGTCCAGCAGCACCTTGCAGTACGCGCTCTCGGCGTCGTCCAGATGCACCCAGAGCGAGCCGTCCGGTGCCAGCAGATCGCGGGCCAGCAGCAGCCGCTCGCGCATCATGGACAGCCAGATGGAATGGTCGAGGCCGTCGTCGTACTGCGCGAAGGTCTGGCCGGTGTTGAACGGCGGGTCGAGGTAGACGAGTTTCGCCGCGCCCCGGCACGCCGCGGCCCACTCCGGAACGCGGGTCAGCGCGCGCAGCGCGTCCCGGCAGTCGCCCTGGATGAGCAGATTGTCGCGCGGCCCGCCGGTGACCTCGCCGACCCGCCCGGTCTCGGTCAGCAGCCGCACCTCGGCCAGGCGCGGATCGTCCGCATCCGCCCAGGAATAGCCGCCATTTCCATCGCACAGCAGAGCGCGGTCCCGATGGACCCAGGAAAGGTGCAGGCGACCGCTCACAAATTGATTACCCTAGCCGTACCGGCCGCAGGTTTTTGCCCGGAAACGCGCAATCGCGCGTCACCTGAAAGCCGAGTCGGATTTCCGTCGGATGCGGGTAAAGGCGTTGACCATGGTCGATTCGGTGGGTATGCGGCGCAGACTCTTCGCCACCCGGTCCGTGGACTCGCTGGTGGCGGACACGAGCGTGGACGGGCAGGCGTTGAAACGCGCGGTCGGGCCGGTGCAGCTGACCGCGCTGGGCGTCGGCGCGGTGATCGGCACCGGCATCTTCGTGGTGATCGGCGAGGGGGCCGCGCTGGCCGGGCCCGGCGTGATCTTCGCGTTCGTGCTGGCCGGGCTGGCGTGCCTGTTCTCCGCGCTGTCCTACGCGGAGCTGGCGTCGTCGATGCCGGTCTCCGGCAGCGCCTACACGTACACCTACGCCACGCTGGGCGAGCTGGTCGCCTGGATCATCGGCTGGGACCTGATCCTGGAGTACGGCGTGGCCGTGGCCGCCATCGCGGTCGGCTGGGGCGGCAACGTCAACGCGTTCCTGGACGCCACGTTCGGCGTCACGTTGCCGGCCGCGATCTCGCAGTCCCCGCCGGACGGCACGGTCAACCTGCCGGCCGTGCTGGTCGTCCTGGTGATCACCGCGCTGCTCGCGCTCGGCGTGCGGGAGAGCGCGCGGGTCAACCTGGTGATGGTCGTGGTCAAGCTGGCCGTGCTGATCTTCTTCATCGTGGTGGCCTGCACCGCGATCCGCACCGGCAACTTCACGCCGCTGCTGCCGGAGGGCGGGGACGGCGTGGTCAGCGCCGCCGCGATCATCTTCTTCGCGTTCATCGGCTTCGACGCGGTCACCTGCGGCAGCGAGGAGGCGCGCAACCCGGCCAAGGACCTGCCGATCGCGATCATCGGTTCGCTGGTCATCTGCACGGTCTTCTACGTGCTGGTCTCGATCGGCGCGATCGGCATCGCGGGCGCGGGCACGCTCTCCGGCAGCGACGCGCCGCTGGCCGCCGCGCTCTCCGAGGGCGCCGGCATCACCTGGGCGGCCGCGATCCTGGCGTTCGGCGCGCTCGTCGCGATCACCAGCGTGGTGCTGGTCATCCTCTACGGCCAGACCCGGATCTTCTTCAGCATGTGCCGGGACGGGCTGCTGCCGCGCCGGCTGGCCACGCTGCACCCGCGCTTCGGCACGCCGGTGATGCTGACCGTGGGGCTGGGCCTGCTGATCTCGGTGCTGGCCGCGCTGGTGCCGCTGAGCGAGATCGTGCGGCTCACCAACATCGGCACGCTGTTCGCGTTCGTGCTGGTCAACGTGGGGGTGCTGGTGCTGCGCCGGACCCGGCCGGACATGCCCCGGCCGTACCGGGTGCCGTTCTCGCCGGTGCTGCCGCTGCTCGGGATCGGGTTCGCGATCTACCTGATGGCCGACCTGCCGGCCAGCACCTGGCTGCGGTTCGGGCTCTGGCTGCTGGCCGGCGTCGTGATCTACGCGCTGTACGGCTACCGGCACTCACGCCTGCGCTCCTGAGGCGCCGCGGGCCGGGACGGCGGCGGGGATCAGGGGGCGCGGCGGATCGCGGCGATCCGGGCCAGCACCTCGCGCTCCTTGATCTCGCGGCCGTCCTCGGCGAGTTGGACGCCGCGCAGCTGGATCCAGTCGCGGCGGGTGCCGTTGCCGATCGCGGTTATCCGCAGCGTGAGCGTGCCCAGGCCGTAGCAGTAGTCGGGCTCCGGGATCGAGACGGTGTCGCCGATGCGCAGTGGTGCCGATGGGCCGGTCACGGCAGCCAGCTCCTTCGAGGTACGGGGGAACCGCCGCGCGGGCGCGGCAGGCTGTCGGCGGGACGTGTGGATACAGCGCCAACGAGCCAGCCCGGCCCCGAGTGATCGGAGCAGGTGACACCTAATCGGGGGTCGATGGACGCAGCACGGTGGCGTGCTTGGTGTCCGCGTTCTCCAGCGCGCCGACCATCGGCACGTCGTACCCGGCGACCACGGTGAGCCGGTCGTGCGGCAGGTACGCCCGCCCCGGGTCCCCGGCCAGCACGTCCGTGCCGCGCGCGGCGGCCCGCTCCAGGAACGCCAGCATGCGCGTGGACATCTCTCGGCTGTAGAAGACGTCGCCGGCGAGGAGCACGTCCACGTCCGGGCTCAGCGGAGAGGCCAGCAGATCCTCGCCGTTCGGCGCCACCGTTCCATGTACCGCGTTCGCCCGTGCGTTGAGCCCGATCGCGGCCACCGCGTACGGGTCGATGTCGTTGGCGATCACATGGCGCGCGCCGGCCAGCGCGGCCGCGATCGCCACCAGCCCGGACCCGGACGCCAGGTCCAGGACGACCTTGCCGCGGACCAGCTCGGGGGTGTCCAGCACGTACCGCGCCACCGCCTGGCCGCCGGCCCACGCGAACGCCCAGAACGGCGGCGGCTGGGACTCGCCGGTGTGCGACTCCGTGTCCTCCCACAGCCCGATCGCGTCCTGCGCCAGGTGCAGGCGCACCTCGGGGACGAACGGGACGGGCGCCGGCCGGGTGTGCGCCAGCACGAACTCGGTCGTGGACACGCGCGTGGATCCTCCTCGCCGAGCGCGGGAACCGAGCGGGCTCCCGATGAACCGGGTAGGAAGAAGGAAACCACGCGGGAGGTGGGCATGACGCAGCGGGCGGGAATCAGCCTCGGGCTGGCACTGACGGTGGCGCTGGCGGCGGGCTGCGGCGGGGACGAGGAACCCCCGGCGCCGGCCGCCACGTCCGGCCCACCGGCGGTGACGTCCGCGCCGGCACCGGCGGCGTCCTCCGCGTCGCCGCGCCCGGCCGGGCCGCCCGACCTGGGCGCGGACCCGCAGGCCGTGGCGACCGGGCTGGAGGTGCCGTGGGGCCTGGCGTTCCTGCCGGACGGCTCCGCGTTCGTGGCGGAGCGGGAGAGCGCCAGGATCAGGCTCGTGCCGGCCGGCGGCGGCGAGGCGACCGAGATCTACGAGGTCCCCGGCGTGGAGCCGGGCGGCGAGGGCGGCCTGCTCGGGCTCGCGGTCGGCCCGGACTTCGCCACCGACCGCTGGCTGTACGCGTACTTCACGGCCGCGGACGACAACCGGATCGTGCGGGTGAGGGTGAACGCGGACAACCGGGGCGTCGACGGTGACCCGGAGGAGGTGTTCACCGGCATCGCCAAGGCGAACATCCACAACGGCGGCCGGATCGCGTTCGGCCCGGACGGCATGCTCTACGCCGGCACCGGCGACGCGAACGTGAAGCCGCGCTCCCAGGACCCGCGCAGCCCGAACGGCAAGATCCTGCGGCTGACGCCGGACGGCGACGCCGCGCCCGGCAACCCGACCGAGGGCTCGCCGGTCTACTCGCTCGGCCACCGCAACGTGCAGGGCCTGGCCTGGGACGCGGACGGCAAGCTGTGGGCCACCGAGTTCGGCCAGAACCGGCTGGACGAGGTCAACCAGATCGAGCCGGGCCGCAACTACGGCTGGCCGGACGTGGAGGGCGAGGCGGACACGGCCGGCGGGAAGTACACGAATCCGAAGGTCACCTGGGGCACCTCGGAGGCGTCGCCGTCCGGGATGGCGATCGCCGGCGACACCATCTTCGTGGCCGCGCTGCGCGGCGAGCGGCTGTGGACCATCCCGCTGAACGGCCAGGACACCGGCGAGCCGCGCGCGGAGTTCAGCGGCGAGTACGGCCGGATCCGCACGGTCGAGGTGGCACCGGACGGCGCGCTCTGGATGAGCACGTCCAACACGGACGGCCGCGGCGACCCCCGCGATGACGACGACCGCATCCTGCGCTTCCCGGCCTCCTGAGAAAGGCGTCGCGGGGGTACGCCGTACCCCCGCGACGCGCCCGGTCAGCGGCAGAACGCGGTGTCCACCGCGTCGATCACGTGCTGGTGCTGCTCCACCCGGTCCGGCGTGCTGGTCAGCGCGATCGCCACCGCGCGGCCGTCCTCGGTGGCGCCGCCGCGCGTCTCGAAGCCGGGGATGTCGCCGCCGTGTCCCCAGTAGAGGCCGCCGCAGCTCAGCGGCGTGCTCGCCAGGCCGAGACCGTATCGGGCGCCGGGCCACATCCCCTCGGACGCGTCGACCGTGCGGCGCATCTCGGCGAGTTCGGCCGGGCGCAGCAGCCGGCCGCCGAGCAGCGCGCGGAAGAACGCGTTCAGGTCACTGGGCGTGGCGATCATCTGGCCGGCCGCCCAGCCCCACGACGGGTCCTGCTCGGTGACGTCGACGCGGTCCGCGCCGAGGTAGCCGCGCGGATGCGGCGTGCGGATCGCCTCGTCGCCGACGCCGGGGAAGTACGTCTCGCGCAGCCCGGCCCGATCGATCACCCGCTCGGTGATCTGCTCGGCCAGCGGCCGGCCGGTGACCCGCTGGACGAGCAGGCCCAGCACCACGTACCCGGTGTTGCTGTACCTCCAGCCGGCGCCGGGCGCGAAGTCCGGCGCGTGCGCGAACGCGATGTCCAGCAGCTCGCGCGGCTCCCGGTAGCGGTGCCGGCCCTCGGTGAACTCCTCGTCCCCCAGGTGATCGGTGTAGTTGGCCAGCCCGCTGGTGTGCTGCAACAGCTGCCGGACCGTGATGTGCTCGCCGTCCGGCACCAGGCCCGGCAGGTAGGTCTCGACCGGCCGGTCCAGCCCGACCCGGCCCTCGCCGACCAGCTGGAGCACCACCACGGCGGTGAACGTCTTGGTGTTGCTGCCGATCCGGACGTATCCGTCGGCCGGCGGGCGCTTGCCGGTGCGCAGGTCGCCGACGCCCGCCGTGAGGTCGCGGGTACGGCCGGCGCGGTCCCGGACCGCGGCCAGCGCGCCGGGGAAGCCGTCCGTGCGCACCAGCGCGTCCAGCGCCCGCTGCGCCTCGCCGCCGGTCCGGGCCGACGCCGGCGCGGGCGCCGTGATCAGGGTGAGGCCGGTGAGCAGCGCCAGCGCGGCGGCGGTGCGTCTGAGGTTCGTCATGGCATCAGCCTCGCCGGGCCGGCGCGCGAAGACGATGGGCGTGGCCCCCGTTCCCGGGGTAGGGGTGGCCCTACCCACGGGTCTCGATCTCCGGGTAAGGTCGCCGCGACCGCGATGCCGAGGGAGGCCACCGTGCGGGCACCGGAGGGTGTGGACCTGGAGCGGCCCAACGCGGCCCGGGTGTACGACTACTACCTGGGCGGCGCGCACAACTGGGCGGCCGACCGGCGGATGGGCGACGAGGCGATGGCGGCCTGGCCCGAGCTGCCGATGATCATGCGGGCCAACCGGGCGTTCCTGCGCCGCGCCGTGCGCTTCCTGGTCGGTGCGGGCATCCGGCAGTTCCTGGACCTGGGCTCCGGCATCCCGACCGCGGGCAACGTGCACGAGGTGGCCGGCCCGTCCTGCCGGGTCGCCTATGTGGACGTGGACCCGGTCGCGGTGGCGCACGGCCGGGAGCTGCTGCGCGACGTGCCGGGCGCGGTCGCGGTGCGCGCCGACCTGCGCGAGCCGGAGACCGTGCTGTCCCATCCGGACGTGCTCTCGGTGATCGACCTGTCCCAGCCGGTGGCCGTGCTGATGATCGCGGTGCTGCACTTCGTGCCGGAGGCCGACGACCCGGCCCGGATCGTCGCCGCCTACCGAGACGCCTCCGCGCCCGGCAGCTACCTGGCGCTCTGCCACGCCACCCAGGGCGAGCGCGGCGAGCGGGCCGCCGGGCACCGCGCGCTCTACGACCGGACCGCCACGCCGATGACCATGCGGTCCCGGGAGCGGGTCGCGGAGCTGCTGGACGGGTACGACCTGGTCGAGCCCGGGCTGGTCTGGATGGCGTCGTGGCGGCCGGACGAGGGCGAGCCGGCCCGGCCCGAGGTCTTCCCCGGTCTCGCGGCCGTGGGCCGGATCGCGGGCTGACGGCACGCCGCGATGGCGCGCCGGCCGGTCCGGGGTGAGGATGGGGACATGACGGTTCCCACGGCCTCCCTTCCGCTGCCGGACGGCTCCACCGCCGCGATGCCGATGATCGGCTTCGGCACCTGGCGGATGCGGGGTCAGCAGGCGTACGAGGCGACCCGCGCCGCGCTCGAGGTCGGCTACCGGCACATCGACACCGCCACCATGTACGGCAACGAGGCCGAGGTCGGCCGCGCGCTGCGGGACAGCGGCGTCGCGCGCGAGGACGTCTTCATCACCACGAAGCTGCTGTCCGAGGACGCCGGCCGGGAGAAGCGGGCGCTCGCCGACAGCCTGCGCAACCTGGGCGTGCAGCAGGTCGACCTGTGGCTGATCCACTGGCCGCCCGGCGGGATGGCCGCGCCCGAGGTGTGGCGCGAGCTGATCAGCGCGCAGGACACCGGGTTCGTGCGCGCGATCGGCGTCAGCAACTACTCGCCGGAGCAGATCGACGAGCTGGTCCGGGCCACCGGGCGGGCGCCGGTGGTGGACCAGATCCCGTGGAGCCCGGCCCGGCACGACGCGGCGCTGCTGGCCGACCTGCGCTCGCGGAACGTGGTGGTCGAGGGCTACAGCCCGATCAAGCGGACGCCGATGGACTCGCCGGTGCTGGCCGAGATCGCCGGCCGGCACGGCCGGACGCCCGCGCAGGTGGTGCTGCGCTGGCACCTCCAGCACGACATCGTGATCATCCCGAAGTCGGCGCACGCGGACCGCATCGCGGAGAACTTCGACCTGTTCGGCTTCACGCTCACCGATGACGAGATGCGCGCGCTCGACTACTGGAAGTGATCCTCCGCCAGCCGGCGTCGCCGCTCGTCGCGCAGCCCGGCCAGGTACGCGCGCGGCCCGGACAGCAGGCCCTCCCGCGTCGCGCCGTGCAGCTCGGCCGGTGCGTCGCCGGGCACGGCCAGCGCGCGCAGCATGGCCCGGACCTGGCCGAGCAGCGGCACGATCAGCATCGGCTCGGCCATCACGATCGCGGTGCAGACCGCGGCCAGGCCGGTGCTGTGGCCGACCAGGTGCGCGCGCAGGCCGGCCAGGTCGCGCCGGTGCACGCGCCGGACCAGCACGGACGGCTCGTACGCGATGGTGCCGCCGTGCAGCCGCACCTGCGTGAACGCCAGCGTCTCCTCCGCGCGCCGGGCCGGCGTGCCCGCGCCGAGCGCCACGTCCCAGCCGCCGATCCGCTCGATCACGCCGGGCCGGAACACCATGTTCGTGCCGGAGCCGGCCGGCGGGACCGCGGCCAGCGGGTGCCGCAGCCGCTCGGTCGCCGGCCCGAACCGCTCCGGCGTGAAGGACGGCTCGCTCAGCCGCTGGCTCCACAGTTGCGCGTCCGTCTCCAGCTCCGCGGGGACGACCGCGCCGGTGATCACGTCCGCGTCCGGGTGCCGTGCGAGCGCCCGGGCGATCTCGGCCAGCCAGTGCACGTCCGGCACCGCGTCGTCGTCGATCCAGGCCAGCGTCTCGCCCGGCGCCGCGGCCACGGCCCGGTTCCGCGCGTGCGACCGGCCCGGCGGGTCCGCCCGCAGGTAGTCGACCCTGATCCGGCCCGGCGACGCGGCGGCCCGCGCGGCGTCCAGCACCACCTCGGCGGTCTCGCCCGTGTCCGGCGCGCTGTCCACGACCAGGATTCGGAAGCGCGGGTACTGCTGCGCGAGCAGCCCGTCCAGGCAGCGCGCGAGCTGGTCCGGCCGGCCGTGCGCGCAGACCACGACGGTCAGCTCCGGCGCGTCCGCCAGCACCGCGACCCGTTCGGACAGATACGGCGGTACGGCGTGCGGCACCGCGCCGTCGAGCGGCAGCGGGCCGGTGCCGTCGATGCCGGCCGCGGCCAGCCGGCTCCGGACCGCGTCGCCGAGCCGCGCGTCGATCGCGTCCGCGACCGCCTCCGGCGTCAGCCCACCGTCCGGCACCTCCAGCAGCAGCGCGCCGACCGGCTCGGTGAACGCGCGGACCAGCAGCCAGGCGTGCGCGACCCGGCGGCCGTCGGCGTCGATCGCCGGGATGTGCGGGAGCGGGTCGTACAGCTCGACGTCGCGGACCAGCGCGGGCCGGGTGAGCCGGACCGGGCGCAGGATCTCGCGGATCGCGTGTTCCATGCCGGCCAGGCTCATCGCCGTACCCCCGCGGTGATCTTCGGGGCCGGCCGGGCCGGGACCGGCAGCGGCGTGGGCTGCCGCGTGGTCAGCTCCAGCAGGCCGCCGGCCGCGGCGGCGGTCGCGCCGGCGGCGACCGCACCGGCCCGGCGCAGCGCGCCGGAGCCGCCGCCGGTCATCGCCCGGCGCAGGTGCCGGGTCAGCGCGCCGGGCAGCGCCAGCCGCAGGTGGCCGCCGCCGGAGACGGCGACGAGCTGGCCCTCGCGGAAGCAGCGGCGCAGGAAGTGGCGGAACGTCATCCGGTCCGCGCCCACCGGGTGGTGGACGCGCGCGCCCGGCACGAACATCCAGGTGCCGCCCTGCTCGGCCATCCGCCGGCACAGCTCGGCGTCGCGGGCCAGCACCCGGTCGGTGACCCGGCCGTAGGTCTCCCGGAAACCGCCGACGGCCAGGAACGACTCGCGGCGTACGGCCATGCCGGCGCACCAGACCTCCGGTGCGGGCGCGGTTTCGGCCGGCATCCGGGTGTGGCTGGCGCCGACCGTCCAGAGGAACTCGTCCGGGAACCACGCCGGGCGGCCGTCGCCGCTCCACGCGGGCAGGACCGCGCCGCCGGTGCCGACCACGGTCCGGTCCGCGAACGGCGCGAGCAGGCCGGCCAGCCAGCCGGCGTGGGCGCGGGCGTCGTCGTCGAGGAACGCGACCAGCGGCGTGATCGCGTGGAACGCGCCGGTGTTGCGGGTGCCGGCCACGCCGCGGCGGAACCGGTTCGCCAGCACGGTCACGCCGTCCAGCTCGTGCGCGGCCTTGTCGTACAGGCGCGCGTTGTGGTCGACCACCACCACGATCTCGGACGGCGCCGGGTCCTGCGCCTTGGCGGACTCGACGGCGCGGACCAGCGAGGCCCAGCGGCGCTCGGTGTGGCACGGGATGACCACGGTGACCGGGGAGACGGCGTCAGAGTTCACCGAGGGTGACATGCGGGTCCCTTCAGCTTGCGGCGGCGCCGGTGGGGGAGTGGCGCGCGGTTAGAAACCTAGCCGCCGATCACGAAGAGTCAACCGCCCGCGATCCCGGCCCGGCGGACCGAGCGTCACGGTCCTGGTCGCATCGCGTCTCACCAGCTTTTATATGGCGTCACACGGGCCACTTCGGTAACGCTTTACGCCGTTACGGAATGTGCGCGCCGATGCCGTGGCCGGCGCGTTCCGGGTGGCCGGGGAAGGCGGCGGCAGGCGCGCCCAAATCGGGCAAATTGCCGTCACTGATCGTAATTTTGTGCGTTGGGTCACAACATCTCAGAACTACTGAGAGTGATCGGCGGGTTGCGGTTGAGCTGCGGTCGTGCTGGATACAGTGCTCATGTGCAGGTCAGGGCATGCGTCTGCGGGCATCCCAGGGACGCCCACGAGCACTTCCGGCGCGGGTCGGACTGCGCCAGGTGCGGCCCCGAGACGTGTCCGCGCTACCGCCGGCGCCGATGGTGGCGACGGTCGTAGCCGGTTGACCCGTCGCGGCCGACCGGGCATCATCCGGGCGTGGAGCCACAGACGATCTCCGCCGGGCCGTACACGCTGCGGCCGTTCCGCCGGGCCGATGTCGAGTGGGTCTACCAGGTGTCCACCGACCCGGAGACGCGGCACTGGGTGCACCTGCCGATCCCGTACCGGATGGAGCACGCGGAGTACTTCGTCGACCAGATCGCGACCGCCGGGTGGCGGCGCGGGCGGCGCGCGGAGTTCCTGGTCGAGGACTCGGTCACCGGCGAGCCGCTGGGCCGGGTCGGGCTCGGGCTGGCGCCGGAGGACGCGGCCACGGTCGGGTTCTGGGTCGATCCGCGGGCGCGCGGGCGCGGCGTGGCGACCGCCTCGGTCCGTACCGTGTGCGACTGGGGTTTCCGCACGCTGGGCCTCGGGCTGATCGAGTGGCGCGCCGAGGTCGGCAACGCGGCCTCCCGCCGGGTCGCGGAGAAGGCCGGGTTCCTGGTCGAGGGCGTGCTGCGCAGCCGGCTGGTGCACCGCGGCGAGCGGGTCGACGCGTGGGTCGGCTCGCTGCTGCCCACCGATCCGCATTGACGGCTATGGACTTGGCCGGCCCGGGCGGTCAGAGTGGTGAGTCATGGGCATCGATTCCGGTGGCGTCGGCCGCCGCACCGTGTTGACCGCCGCGGCCACCGCTCCGCTCGCCGCGACCGCCGTGCCGTCCCCCGCGTCCGCCGTGCCTGCCCCCGCGTCGGCCGTGCAGACCGGTCCCGGGCGGCCCGTCGTGCCGCAGCAGCCGGACGCGGAGTTGCGCCGCGCGCTGCGCGAGGTCTCACCGGCCCGGATCGAGGCCATCGTCCGTAAGCTCGCGTCGTTCGGCACCCGGCACACGCTCTCCGTGCAGGACGACCCGGTGCGCGGCATCGGCGCGGCGCGCGACTGGATCTTCGAGGAGCTCTCCCGGTACGCGGCGGCCTCCGGCGGCCGGATGACCGTGCAGAAGCAGTCCTACACGCAGCAGCCGGCGAACCGCATCCCGGTGCCGACCGTCATCACGAACGTGCTGGCCACGCTGCGCGGCGACGACGAGCCCGGTCGCGTCTACGTGGTCTCCGGCCACTACGACTCGCGCGTCACCGACGTCATGAACGCCACCGCCGACGCGCCCGGCGCGGACGACGACGCCTCCGGCGTCGCGGTCGCCATGGAACTGGCCCGGATCTTCGCGACCCGGCGCGTCAAGGCCACGATCGTCTTCGCCGCCGTGGCCGGCGAGGAGCAGGGCCTCTACGGCGCCGCCCATCTGGCCGCGCAGCTCAAGGCCGCGGGCGCGGACGTGCAGGGCATGTTCACCGACGACATCGTGGGCGCGCCGAACGAGCCGGGCGGCGCGCACACCGTGCGGCTGTTCGCCGAGGGCGTGCCCTCGTCCGAGACGCCCGCGCAGGCCGCCACCCGCCAGTCCGTCGGCGGCGAGAACGACTCGCCGGCCCGCCAGCTCGCCCGCTTCGCGGTCGGCACCGGTGCGAACGCGGCCACCGGCATGTCCATCCGGGTCATCTACCGCCGGGACCGCTACCTGCGCGGCGGCGACCAGATCCCGTTCCTCCAGCAGGGCTTCCCGGCCGCCCGCTTCACCGAGCCGCGCGAGGACTTCGCCCACCAGCACCAGGACGTCCGCGTCGAGGACGGCGTGCAGTACGGCGACCTGCCCGAGTTCTGCGACTTCCCGTACATCGCGCGCGTCGCCCGGGTGAACGGCGCGGTGCTCTGGTCGCTGGCCCAGGGCCCCGGCACGCCCAAGGGCGCCACGATCGTCACGTCGAACCTGACCAACGACACCACGCTGCGCTGGGAGCCGGGCGCGGCCGGCTACGAGGTCGTCTGGCGCGAGACCACCGCGCCGGACTGGACCCACGCCATCCCGGTCGGCGCCGCCACCACGGCCACCATCCGCCTCTCCAAGGACAACGTCTTCTTCGGCGTCCGCGCGATCGACGCGGCCGGCCGCCGCAGCCCGGTCGCGTTCCCCATCCCCGGTTCATAAGCTCTGTGCCCGCTTCCGGCGGCTCGTTCTCCGCATGCTCCCGCGGGCAACGGTCGTCGCTGGCGCTCCTCCCTGCACGATCCGAGGCCGCACGACCCGCGGTCCCGTCTTCCGCGCCGTCCGGCCGGTCGGGTCAGGTGGTGGGGCAGTAGGTCCAGATGTCCGGGTAGGTGGTGGGGTCGTCGCGGGCGGCCTCGTCGGTGCAGGAGAGGAAACCGGAGTCGAGGCTGTGCCAGGTGGTGAGCGTGCCGGTGATCGGCGTCGGATCGGCGCTGCCGCAGGAGACGCGGAACGGCGCCTCGACGATCGTGGTGCCGGTGTAGCCGAGCACCCAGCCGGGCGTGGTGGAACCCTCCAGCATGGTGTGCAGCTCGGCCAGCTCGTCGGCCGGTGAGGCGGTCTCGCCCAGGTTGAGATTCCGCAGCTCGCCGAGGGAGCGGGCGAGCGGGGGAATCCAGGTGGGGTCCGTCTCGTCGCCGGTGACCTCGGGGGTGAACGGCCGGTCCAGCAGGTCACGCCAGGTGGTGATGGACTCGTCCCGGAACCGGGCCACCACGTGCAGCAACGACGGCGTGGACCGCGGCTCGCTCCAGTCCACCGTGCCGCCCTCCGGCGTGCAGACCGGTGGCGCCGCCGACGCGGACGGCTCCGGCGCCGGCTCCCCACCGCACCCGGCCGGGCCGATCCCGAGCACGGCCACGACCGCCGCGGCCAGCCACCGGCCTCCGGTGCCGCGATGCCGCGGGAGTGTCGCGGCGGCCCGCCGGAACGCCATGCCGCGATGGTGCGGGAGCGTCGCGGCGGCCCGGCCGAACGCCGTGCCGCGATGGTGCGGGAGTGCTGCGGCGATCCACCGGGACGCCGTGCCGCGACGACCCGGACGTGCCGCGGTGCTTTCCGGCGCTGGCGGGTGCGGAGGGGTGGGCGGGGGCGTCGTGGGGCCGAGCGCGGTCGCGTGGCGGGCGACGTACCGGCTCGGGGTATTCATCTGACCAGGATAAGGCGAAATATCCGACTAAGAGGGCACGAATCAGGGGCATCGACGTGAGTGGATGAGATCGGCTACGCTGCCGGGGTCGGCCGGGCGACACAGGGCATCCCCAGCGCCGTGGCATTCCGAGCCGTGGCGCGCAGTCTGACGGAGGATACTCATGCGCTGGACCAGCGGCCTGCTGGTGGGAGCGGCCACGGTGGTCCTGGCGACCGCCCTGCCCGCCTGCGGCACCGCCCCGGACGCGCCCGGTGGCGGGCCCGCGGCCCCGGCCACGGCGGCGGCCGTGCCCAAGAGCGCGAACGTGGCGGACGCGCTCGAGGTGGTCGACGCCCAGTTCAAGTCGATCAACGCGGCCGACTGGTCCGCGGCCTGGGACGCGTGGACGGACGCGGCCAAGGCCGAGATCGCCAAGGACGTCTATGTGAAGACCAACGAGGCGTGCCCCGCGCCGGCGAAGTCCGTGTTCGAGCTGGAGCGCGTCACGCCGGTCGACGACAGCACGGTCGACGTCGGCTGGCGGCGCGACGGGATCAGTGAGCACGGCACGTCCCGCCTGACCGGGACGGAGTGGCGATTCGACCCGGGCAGCACGCTGGTGGAGTACGCGGGCGGTGCCGACGCGGCCATCGCCAAGCGCAAGGAGGCCGGGGCGTGCACCAGGGCCTGAGAGCCGGGATCGACGTGCGACGCCGGGCCGCGGCGCGGCCCGGCCGCCGCCTGGCCGCACGTCGCGGAACCCCACAGACAACACCGGTGTGCGGACTTCCGCGCCGCACACCCGACCTCGCCTCGGTCCGGCCCTCACGTCGATACTCGCTCTAGCCGGCGCGCGCGGCGGGGGTCAGCTCCCGCCGCGCAGCACCCGCAGCACCGTGCCGGGGCGGAGCAGGTCGGCCGCGGGCCGCAGCAGGTGCTGGACCTCCAGCCAGACGCGCCGGACCTCCGGCACCGTGGACGCGGCCAGCGTCAGCCGGGTGAAGTAGGGCGTGAGCAGCGCGCCCCCGCGCGGGCGTCGGCCGGTGGTCTCCGGATACGCCAGATCCGCGCCGGTGGCGAAGCGCCACGGCGTAGCGTTGATCCGCGCCAGTTCCGCGTAGAACTCGCGCGCGAACCCGGACGTCGGCGCGGGATGCCCGTCGAGCAGCCGGCCGAGCGCCAGCGCGTGCATCGCCGCGCACGCCATGCCCTGGCCGTAGACCGGGTTGAAGCTGCAGAACGCGTCGCCCGCGGTCACGTACCCCGAAGGCGGTTTTCGCAGTTTGTCGAAGCGGCGGCGACGGCTCGCCGGATACCGGTACGACGTCGTGCCGCTCAGCGGCTCTGACCGGGCGGTCAGGTCGGCGAGCAGCGAGACCGGCAGCTTGCCGAGGCTGTCCTCATAGGAACCGAGGGAGTTGTGCACGCCAGCGACGGAGATGATCCACCGGTCGCCCTCCAGCGGCCACGCGATGCCGGCCACCTTCTCGTCCGGCGGGAGCGGCGAGATCAGCACGGCCTTGGCGCCGTCGAAATCGCCGGGGGAGCGCGGGTAGACGCGGGTGGCGTACTCCGTGTCGATCGTGACCTCCTCCCGCTCCGGCGCGGGGAAGCCCAGCTCCGCGAGCCAGCGGTCGGACCGGGTGCTCCGGCCGGTGCAGTCCACGACCAGCTCGGCCGGCACCTGCTCGCCGGAGTCCAGCCGCACGCCACCGGCGCCGCCGGCCGCGGGCAGCAGGCCGGCGACCGCGGTCTCGTCGCGCACACGCACGGTCGCCAGCGCGAGCACCCGCCGCCGGATCGCGCACTCCAGCAGCGGGCGGCTGGCCGACAGGATGTCCAGCCCGATCGGGAAGCGCGGCCAGAACCGTCCCGCGCGGTGGATCAGCATGTCCCCGGCCGAGTCGAGCGGCACCGCGCCCGCGGCGATCAACTCGTCGTCCAGCCCGGGGAACAGCTCCTCCAGCGCGCGCCGGCCGGAGATGAGCAGGCCGTGCGCGTGCGCGGCCTGCGGCGTGCCGCGCCGGGCCGAGGCGTCGGCCGGCAGGCGGTCCCGGTCGAGGACGACCACCTCCGCGAACCGGTCGGCGAGCGCGCGTGCCGCGCAGAGGCCGGCGATCCCGGCGCCGATGACGATGGCTCTCGCCGGTCTGGACACGGTCAGCTCCCTCGCGTTCGCCCTCGGGCATCCACGTCCATTATTGAGCGTCTATCCGGATCATGAGGTGCCCGCTGTGAGACGGCTTCGAGGATTCGCTGGCAGGGTGCACGTCATGCCACGGATTCCGGTCCCGTTCGCCATGCTCACGGCCATCGCGGTGGCGGCGGTGGTGGGCGCGATCTTCACGGTGCCGGAGGTCTCCGGCGACGACGGCGGGCGCGGGGGCGCGGCGCCCGCGACGAGCGCGCCCGATCCGCTGGCGGAGGCTCGGCGCGCGTGGCAGGTGCGGTCCGACGCGCTGTCCGCGGCGCTGGCGGGGTACGCGGCGGGGAACCCGGAGTTCGGCGTCGGGCTGATCGACAACCGCACCGGCTTCACGTACGGCTACCTCGGTGACCGTGCGTTCGAGACGGCCAGCGTGGCGAAGGTGGACATCCTGGCGGCAGTGCTGCTGACCGCGCAGGACGAGGGGCGCGAGCTGACCGCGCGCGAGTCGCGGCTGGCCGGACTGATGATCGGCGTCAGCGACAACGCGGCGGCCAGCTCGCTCTACGACCAGATCGGCGGCGCGGACGGGCTGCGGGCGGCGAACGCGCGGCTGGGCCTGACCGGCACCGTGCCGGACGACAGCTGGGGCCTGACCCGCACCACGCCGTCCGACGCGGCCCGGCTGATCAGCGCGCTGCTGGTGCCGGACGGCGCGGAGGGGCCGTTCAGCGACTACTCCCGGCAGACCGCGGAGTCGCTGATGACCTCGGTCGACGCGGACCAGGCCTGGGGGATCAGCGCGGCGGCGAAGGAGGGCGAGCGGGCCGCGCTGAAGAACGGCTGGCTGAGCCGGGACACCGAGGACGACACCTGGATCGTGAACAGCGCCGGCCGGATCACCGGCGGCGACGTGGACCTGACGCTGGTGGTGCTGTCGCACGGGAACAAGGGATTCGGCAGTGGCGTGGACCATGTGCGGAAGGTCGCCACGATGACCCGGGAGCGGATCGGCCTCTAACGGGTACGCTGGACGCACTAACGTGCGTATGGCGAACAGTGCGGAGGTCGGATCATGGCGGAGGCGTACATCGTCGGCGGCGTGCGTACCCCGATCGGACGGTACGCCGGGGCGCTCGCCGCGGTCCGCCCGGACGACCTCGCCGCGCACGTCATCCGCGAGCTGCTGCACCGGCACCCCGGCGCCGACCCGGAGGCGATCGACGACGTGGTGTTCGGCTGCGCCAACCAGGCCGGCGAGGACAACCGCAACGTGGCCCGGATGGGTGCGCTGCTGGCCGGGCTGCCGGTCGGCGTGCCCGGCACCACGGTCAACCGGCTCTGCGGCTCCGGCCTGGACGCGGTCTCCTACGCCGCGCGCGCGATCCGCTCCGGCGAGGCCGACCTGCTGGTCGCGGGCGGCGTGGAGAGCATGAGCCGCGCGCCGTTCGTGCTGCCCAAGGCGGAGACGCCGTTCGCCCGTACCGCCGAGGTCGCGGACACCACGCTCGGCTGGCGCCTGGTCAACCCGCTGATGGAGGCGCAGTACGGCATCGACTCGATGGGCGGCACCGCGGAGAACGTGGCCGAGGACTACCAGGTGTCCCGTGAGGACCAGGACGCGTTCGCGCTCCGCTCCCAGCAGCGGGCCGCGGCCGCGCAGGCGAGCGGCCGGCTGGCCGAGGAGATCGCGCCGGTCACGGTGCCGGTCCGGCGCGGCGAGCCGATCGTGGTCGCCCGCGACGAACACCCGCGCGAGACCAGCCCGGAGAAGCTGGCGAAGCTGCCCACGCCGTTCCGTCCCGGCGGCACGGTCACGGCCGGCAACGCCGCCGGCGTCAACGACGGCGCCGCCGCGCTGCTGGTGGCGAGCGGCGCGGCCGTGCAGCGGCACGGACTCACGCCGCTGGCCCGCGTCACCGGCGCCGCGACCGCGGGCGTACCGCCGAGGATCATGGGTGTCGGCCCGGTCCCGGCCACCCGCAAGCTGCTCGGCCGGGTGGGTCTGGAAGTCGGTGACCTCGACCTGGTGGAATTGAACGAGGCGTTCGCCGCGCAGGCGCTGGCGGTGCTGCGCGAACTCGGGCTGCCGGACGACGCCGCGCACGTCAACCCCAACGGCGGCGCGATCGCGCTCGGGCATCCGCTCGGCATGAGCGGGGCGCGGCTGGCGCTGACGGCGGCCCTGGAACTGTCCCGGCGGGACGCGCGACGCGCGCTGGTCACGATGTGCATCGGGGTCGGCCAGGGAATCAGCGTGCTGCTGGAACGGCCGTAGGGCGGTTCGACACCCGTAGGGCTGTTCCCCGCCGGTTCGGCCGCGACCGGGTGAAGCCGGCTCGCGCGGTCTGTCGCCATTCCGGTCTCCGCTGGTTCGGCTGCGACGACGTGACGGTGGCTCGCGCGATTGCGGCCCCGCGCGATTCATCCGCATTTCGGTGATCGCGGGATTTTTGATCTTGCTGGGATCGTGGCTGATCCCCACTTTGTGAGCCTCAGGCACGTTATTCGGCGTGAATTACGTGCCTGAGGCTCACAAAGTGGGGACGGAGATCGGCTGCCGCCGTCAATATGCGGAAATTTCGGGCGCGGAGCGCCCGTCCGCAGCCAGGGTCAAGGGCCAACCGCGAGGCCGTGCGTGGTTGTACTGTCGCGAGCGGGTCCGAACCTGACCGCACGCTGGACCGGTGCGGAAACTGGTCATCGCTGACGCTTTTCTACCGGTGCCGTTGGTCGCCGAGCCGAGCCGTGCGGCTTTCGTTGCACCGGAAGGAAGTCGCGGCTTCCGCGATGAGTCGTGATGGCTGCGGAAAGTCGCGCGGCTTTCGTGGTGAGTCGTGATGGTCGGAGAGCCGCGCGGCTTTCGCGGTTAGTCGTGATGGCTGAGGAGACGCGCGGCTTTTGTCGGTCACGTTGTACCTCCGGAAGGCCGGGCGGCTTTCGCAGCGGGTTGCGACAGCCGCGTGGCGGGGCTCGGCGGCATGCTTCGGAACGTGGCTGGGAGCCGTGAGCTGCGGGAACGCTCGCTTTCGCCATCGGCGGCGGCTGCCGGGCGAGATATCCGCCGCTGCGGCGGGAAGTGCGGCGAGGCCGGGTCGTTAGACGGCGCGGAGGGCGGGGGAGTTGCCGGTGACGCGGAGGTCGGCCTCGATGCGGGCGGCGGCGGCCAGCAGCGGGGGGAGCAGGTCGCGGCGCAGGGCGTCGACGGACGTGCGGCTGGCGTGGACGGAGACGTTGACGGCGGCGATCACGCCGCCGTTGCGGTCGCGTACCGGGACGGCCATCGACCGCAGGCCCTCCTCCAGTTCCTGGTCCACGATGGCGTAGCCCTGGGCGCGGACCCGGGCCAGTTCGGCGCGGAGCGCGGTCTCGCCGGTGGTGGTGCGCGGCGTCAGTTTCCGCAGCTCGACGCGGGAGAGGTAGTCGTCGAGCGCGGCCTCGGGGACGGCGGCGAGCAGCACCCGGCCCATCGACGTGACGTAGGCGGGGAACCGCGTACCCACGTTGATCGAGACCGTCATGATGCGGCTGGTGGGTACGCGGGCCACGTAGACCACGTCGTCGCCGTCGAGCACGGAGACGGAGGACGACTCGCGCACCTCGGCGACCAGGCGTTCCAGGTGGGGCTCGGCGACCTCGGGCAGCGAGATGCTGGACAGGTACGCATATCCCAGCTCCAGCACGCGCGGGCTCAGCCGGAACAGCCGGCCGTCGGTGTGCACGTAACCGAGATCGGCGAGCGTCAGCAGGAACCGCCGCGCGGCCGCCCGGGTGAGGTCGCAGATGCGCGCCACCTCACTGAGCGTCAACTCCGGATGCGCGGCGTCGAACGCCCGGATCACGGCCAGCCCGCGTTCCAGCGACTGGACGAAGTGTCCCTCCCGAGCGCTTTCCGTCACGGTGGGCAACCTTACTCTTCCTCGGCGAGCACGCGGCGGGCGACGGCCAGCGCCGCGTTGCTCGCCGGCACGCCCGCGTAGATCGCGGTGTGCAGCAGCACCTCGCCGATCTCCGCCTGGGTCAGGCCGTTGCGGCGGGCCGCGCGCACGTGCATGGCCAGTTCGTCGTGGCAGTGCAGCGCGGTCAGCACGGCGAGCGTGACGCAGCTGCGGGTGCGGCGGTCCAGCGTGTCCCGGGCCCAGACGCCGCCCCAGGCGTACCGCGTGATCAGGTCCTGGAACGGCGCGGTCAGCGGCGTGGTGCCGGCCACCGCGCGGTCCACGTGTGCGTCGCCGAGCACCTGGCGGCGCACGATCATGCCGGCATCCTCGGCGGCCCGGTCCTCCAGGTGGTCCAGGAGCAGCGCGGTGACCGCGTCGGCGCGTTCGACGCTGGCCAGGTGCGCGGCCTCGGGCAACACCTCCAGGCGCGCGCCGGGAATCCCGTCCGCGATGAGCCGCGCGTGTGCCGGCGGCGTGGCCGGGTCGTCGCGGCCGGCGATCACCAGCGTCGGTGCGGCGATCCGGGCGAGGTCGGCGCGCTGGTCCATGTGCTCGATCGCGGCGCAGGCTCCGGCGTACCCCTCGGCCGGGGTCTTGATGATCATGTCTTTGAGTCGTCGCACCAGGTCGGGGTGGGTCTCCGCGAAGGCCGGCGTCAGCCAGCGGCCGGTCACCGCGTCCGCGACCGCGCCGGTGCCGTGTGCCCGCACGGTGCGGGCCCGTTCCGCCCAGCCCTGGGGCGGGCCGAGTCGCGCGGACGTGCAGCACAGCACCAGGCGCCGGACCCGCTCGGGCGCGTGCGCGGCCAGCCACATCCCGACCATCCCGCCGAGCGAGAGTCCCACCAGGTGCGCGGACGCGACCCCGAGCCGGTCCAGCAGCGCCAGCGCGTCCCGGCCCAGATCGTCGAGGGCATAGTCCCCCGGCGGTACGGGTGACAGCCCGTGCCCCCGGGTGTCGCATCGGATCACCCGGAACCGCCGGCTCAACGCGGGCAGTTGCGGCTCCCACATGCTCAGATCGCTTCCCAGCGAGTTGAGCAGCAACAGCGGCGGCGCATCCACCGGCCCGTCCACCACGTGATGCAACGCCACGGCACTCATGGGAATCCCTTCATTCGCGCGGAAGCATGCCGGAATCGCGTGCCATCGGTGCCTCGGGACGAGCGGCCAGGGCCCGGTCGACCAGCGTGCCCGCGCTGCCCAGGTAGTCCGCCGGGTCCAGGAGCGCGGCGACGGTGGCGGGGTCGAGGTGGGCGGTGACGCGCGGGTCGCCGGTGAGCGGGCGGCCGTCGCGGACGACGTCGGCGATCAGATCGTGGGCGGCGTCCTTGCCGAGCGCCGGCGCGAGCGCGGCGGCGAGCCGTTCGGCGAGGAGCACGCCGCCGGTCAGGTCCAGGTTGGCGCGCATGCGGGCCGGGCCGATCTCCAGGTGGGCGAGGCAGTCGCGGAGCCAGTGGGCCGCCGAGCCGACGGCGCGCAGCAGGTCGGTGAGCGGCAGCCACTCCGCGTGCCACGATCCGGCGGCGCGCTGATGCTCGTGCGCCATGGCCGCGAACAGCGTGGCCGCCAGCCCGGGCGCCCGGGCGGCGGAGGCGGCGGCGGAGATCGCGGCGATCGGGTTCGACTTGTGCGGCATCGTGGAGGAGCCGCCGCGTTCGCCGCCCTCGCGGACCTCGCCCACCTCGGTCTGCGCCAGCAGCGTCACATCCCGGGCGATCTTGGCGATCGTGCCGGCCGCGCCCGCGAGCACACCGGCCAGCTCCGCCACCCGGCCACGATCGGTGTGCCACGGCAGAACCGGCTCGGCCAGCCCGACCTCCTCCGCGAACGCCCCCATCAACGCCGGCCCGATCCAGCCGCGACCGCCGCCGGAGCCGCCGCGGCCGTGGCCGCCGGCGCCGGCTCCGTCCCCAGCGGCCGGCGCGGAGGTGGGGGGAGAGGCGGAGACCGAGGCGGAAGCGGAAGGTGAGGGCGCGTCGGCGGCCGGCGCGGAGGTGATGGGAGAGGGCGAACCAGCGGTCGGCGCGCCCGCGGGGGAGAAGGCAGAAGCCGAGGAGGGGGACGGCGAGACGGAGGCGGCGAGGGTGCCGACCGCGCCGCCGAGCTGGGCGGCGAGCGCATGGCGGCGGGTGAAGGCCAGTCGGGTGGCCGAGGCGTCCAGCGCCGTCGTCCAGCCCGCCGCGATCAGGCCGAACGTGGTGGGGAGTGCCTGCTGGAGCAGCGTGCGGCCGGCGATGGGCGTGTCGCGGTGCGCGGCCGCCAGCGCCGCCGCGTGGTCCGCCGCGGCGGTGAGGTCCGCGAGCAGTGGTCCGGCGGCCCGGTGGGCGATCAGCATCGCCGCCGTGTCGAGGATGTCCTGGCTGGTGGCGCCCGCGTGCGCGACCCGGGCCACGTCCGGCGGCAACTGGGCGCGCAGGGCCCGTACCAATGGGACCACGGGGTTTCCGGCGGAGGACGCGTCGCGCGCCAGCGCGGCCGGGTCGAAACGGGAGGCGTGGCAGGCGTCCGTGATCGCGGCGGCGGCCTCGGGGGAGGCGAGGCCGAGCCGGGCCTGGGCGCGGGCCAGCGCGGCCTCCGCGTCCAGCATGGCCTGGAGCCAGGCGGTGTCGTCGACGAGGCCGTGCACCGGGCCGGCCGACAGTACGGCGTCGAAGAGCCCGGTCCGGTCAGAGCGCGAAGAAGACGGTCTCATCATCCCCCTGCAACCGGATGTCGAACCGGTAGCCGTCGCGTTCGGGCGTCGCGAGCAGCGTGGACCGGCGGGCGGGCGGCACGGTCGCCAGCACGGGATCGGCCGCGTTCGCCTCCGCCTCGTCGGCGAAGTAGATGCGCGTCACCACGCGGTGCAGCAGGCCGCGGGCCAGGACCGAGACGTCCAGGTGCGGCGCCTGCGGCCGCCCCTCGCGGTCCGGGACGATGCCCGGCTTCAGCGTGAGTATCGCCCAGTCGCCGGCGTCGTCGGTGGGACACCGGCCGAAACCGCGGAAGCCGGTCGGCCGGCCGCGCGGGTCGTCCGGGTGCGCGAAGCCGCCGTCCGGGTCGGCCTGCCACGTCTCGATCAGCGCGTCCGGTACCACCGCGCCGGTGCCGTCGTACACGGTGCCGGCGATCCGGATCGCGCCCGGCGTGCCCTCCTCGACCACCGACGGGCCGTCCGGCCACGGCAGGCCGATCGAGAGGTACGGACCGACCGTCTGCGACGGCGTCAGCCCGTCGAACCCGGCGTCGCCCGCGTAGTCGGACCGGAACTCAGTCGTCATGCGGCTCCTCCATCGGGGTCCCGTCCGTACCGCAGAGCACGATGTCGAACCGGAAGCCGAGCGCCCACGAGTCCACGGTCGCGGCCAGGTCGAACCGGGAGACCAGCCGCGCCCGCGCCCGTTCGTCCCGGACCGAGTTGAAGATCGGGTCGTAGGCGAACAGCGGATCGTCCGGGAAGTACATCTGCGTCACCAGGCGCTGCGTGAAAGCGCGCCCGAGCAGCGAGAAGTGGATGTGCGCGGGCCGCCACGCGTTCTCGTGGTTGCCCCACGGATACGCACCCGGCTTGATCGTCACGAACCGGTAGTGGCCGGAGTCGTCGGTCAGGCACCGGCCCACGCCGGTGAAGTGCGGGTCGAGCGGCGCGTGGTGCTGGTCCCACCGGTGCTGGTAGCGGCCGGCCGCGTTCGCCTGCCACACCTCGACCAGCGTGTGCGGGACGGGCCGCCCGTCCGCGTCCCGCACCTGCCCGTGCACGATGATCCGCTGGCCCTGCGCCTCGCCGCCGGGCGCGAGCGTGAGGTCCGCGTCCGAGTCGCGCACCCGGCCCTCGCCCAGCATCGGGCCGGTGACCTCGGTGAGCGTGTGCGGCAGCAGCACCAGCTGCTCGCGCGGCGCACGCAGCACCGTGGACCTGTAGCCGGGGGAGAGCAACGGCGGGTGCGTCGTACCGTCGTCGCGCCGGTAGCTGGGCAGCATGGAGCCCTCCTAACTCTCGAGCGCGCGCAGCACGCGCAGCTCGGTGTCGGTCGGCGCCTCGGTGACGCGCAGGTCCGGCGAGACGCGCAGCTCCCAGCCGGTGGCGGCGCGCACCTCGTCGAGCGTGACGCCGGGGTGCAGCCGGGTGAGGGTCAGCTCGCGGGTCTGCGGGTCCGGCGCGAGCATGCCGAGGTCCGTGACCACCAGCCGCGGCCCCCCGCCGCGCAGCCCGTGCCGCTCGCGGTCGCCCGGCCCGGTGCCGAAGCCGACCGACGTCACGAAGTCCACGCGCTCCACGAACGTCCGGCGGCTGTGCGTCACGATCACGATGACCTCGCGGCAGGACGCCGCGATCTCCGGCGCGCCGCCGGCGCCGGGCAGCCGCACCTTCGGACGCGCGTAGTCCTCGCCGATCACGGTGGTGTTGATGTTGCCGAACCGGTCGAGCTGCGCGGCGCCCAGGAAGCCCACGTCGATCCGGCCGGGCTGCAGCCAGTAGTTGAAGATCTCCGGCACCGAGACCACCGCGTCCGCGGTCTCGGCCAGCACGCCGTCGCCGATGGACAGTGGCAGCCGGTCCGGCTTCGCGCCGATCGTGCCGGACTCGTAGACCAGCACCAGGTGCGGCGCGTGCGTGCGGCGGGCCAGGTTCGCCGCGGTGCTGGGCTTGCCGATGCCGACGAAGCAGCGGTCGCCGTCGGTCAGCGCCCGCGCCGCCGCCACGGTCATCATCTCGCCGGGGGTGTGCGTCACAGGACCTCCCGCTGGAGCCAGTCGGTGAAGGCGTCGCGGTCGCGGGAGATCGCGTCCCAGGACTTGTAGTAGTCGTTGTCCCGGTCGTAGTAGCCCATCGCGTACGACGGCCGAGCGCCGCCCGGCACCTCGGCGACGCAGGTGACGGTCCAGGACGGCAGCACCAGCGCGCCCGGCCTCGGCTCCAGTTCGTCGACGATCTCCTCGACCGTGACCAGCGAGGTGCGGGCGGCCAGCACGACCTCCTTGTGCACGCCGGTGATCCCCCAGAGCTGCACGTTGCCGTCGCGGTCCGCGCGCTGCGCGTGCACGATCGCCACGTCCGGGTTGAGCGCGGGGACCGCGGTCAGCACCTCGCCGGTGAACGGGCAGGTGATCGGCGCGATGGTGGCGGTGCGCGCGGGCAGGTCCGTGCCGGTGTAGCCGCGCAGCACCGCGAACGGCAGCCCGGCCGCGCCGGCCACGTACCGGTTCGCCATGCCGGCGTGGCTGTGCTCCTCGATCTCCAGCGGCACCGGCCAGCCGTGCTGCGCCGCGTCCCGGAACCGGTGCAGCGAGCCCACGCCCGGGTTGCCGGCCCAGGAGAAGACCAGCTTTCGCGCGCAGCCGGCGCCGATCAGCTGGTCGTAGACGATGTCCGGCGTCATCCGGACCAGCGTGAGATCGCGGCGGCGCTGCCGGATGATCTCGTGGCCGGCGGCGACCGGGATCAGGTGGGTGAACCCCTCCAGCGCCACCGTGTCACCGTCGTGCACGAGCCGGGCGACCGCGTCGGCCAGCGTGGTGATCTCCCCCATGGCGCTCCCGGGTCCGCGAGTGTGTGCGTTTTGCGCACAGGAGTTCGTCCAACGAACGTAACGCCGGGCTCGGGGCGGCGTCAACGCGGATCGGCAGGTAAGAATATCGATGCGCGGGATTGACGTGGTCCGCGTCACGCCTTTACGTTCTTCTAGAGAACGACTGTTCGGATAGCGAACAGTCCGCGGGCACAACGGCACACCGAATCGACCCGGGAGACCCCATATGCGCCGCTTCCTCGCCGCCGTGCTCAGTGCCGCGGCGCTCGCCGCCGTCGCCGCATGCGGCGGCACGTCCTCGGAGGAGCCGGGCACCACCGAGTCCGGCCCGCGCAAGGTCACGGTCGGGGTCATCCCGATCGTCGACGTGGCCCCGATCTACCTCGGCAAGGAGAAGGGCTTCTTCTCCGCCCGCGGCATCGATCTGGAGCTGGTCACCGCGCAGGGCGGCGCCGCGATCGTGCCGGGCGTGCTCAGCGGCGACTTCCAGTTCGGCTTCAGCAACATCACCTCGCTGATGATCGCGCAGACCAAGAACGTACCGGTGAAGATCGTGGCGAACGGTGCCGCGTCAACCGGCGTGCCCGGCAAGGACTTCGGCGGCGTCGTGGTCGGGAAGGACAGCCCGATCGCCACCGCCGCCGCGCTGGCCGGTCGGAAGGTCGCGGTGAACACGCTGAAGAACATCGGCGACACCACGGTCCGCGAGTCGGTCCGCAAGGCCGGCGGCGACCCCGGCGGCATCCAGTTCGTCGAGATTCCCTTCCCGGACATGCCGGCCGCGCTGGAGAGCGGCCAGGTCGACGCGGCCTGGGTGGTCGAGCCGCAGCTCTCCGCGGTGAAGGCCGCGGGCGGCACCGTGATCGCCTCCAACTTCACGGACACCGCGCCGAACCTGACGATCGCGGCCTACTTCGCCGGTACGAAGCTGATCGCCGACGACCCGGACCTGGTCGGGCGCTTCACCGAGGCGATCGAGGAGTCGCTGGCGTACGCGGACGCCCACCCGGACGAGGTGCGCGCCGTGCTGAGCAGCTACACGAAGATCAGCGAGGAGGTCCGCGCCGCGCTGATCCTGCCGAAGTGGCCCACCGAGGTCGACCGGGCCTCGCTGGAGCGGCTGTCCGAGCTCGGCCGGGCCGACGGCATCTTCGGCGACGCCACGCCCGACCTGGCCGCGCTGCTGCCGTGAGCCGCACCTGGTCGTACGGGCTGGCCGGCCTTGCCGGGTTCGTCGCGCTCCTGGAGGTGATCCCACGCGCCGGCCTGGTCCCGGCGGGCTACCTGCCACCGGCCGCGGAGATCGCGGTGGCGCTCGGCGGCGAGCTGACCGACGTCGCGTTCTGGGTCGCGCTGCGCGACACGCTCCAGGGCTGGGTGCTCGGCCTGCTGCTCGCGGCGTCGGCCGGCATCGCGCTCGGCCTGCTGATCGGCGCCGTGCCGGTGCTGCGCGAGCTGACCGCGTCCACCATCGAGTTCCTCCGGCCGATCCCGTCCGTGGCGCTGATCCCGCTGGTCGTGGTGCTCTACGGCGCGAGCCTGCAGTCCAAGCTGGTCCTGGTGGTCTACGCCGCGTTCTGGCAGATGCTGGTGCAGGTGCTCTACGGCGTGCGCGACGTCGACCCGGTGGCGGACGAGACCGCGCGCGCCTACGGGCTCGGCCGCGGCGCCCGGATCGTGCACGTGCTCTGGCCGACCGCGCTGCCGTACGTGATGACCGGCCTGCGCCTGGCCGCCGCCGTCGCGCTGATCCTCTGCGTCACCGGCGAACTGGTCATCGGCGTGCCCGGGCTCGGCGCGCGGATCGCGGTCGCGCAGTCCTCCGGCGCGGTCCCGGACCTGTACGCGCTGATCGTGGTCACCGGCCTGCTCGGCGTCGCGATCAACGTGGGCGCCCGCGCGGTCGAGCGGCACGCGCTGCGCTGGCACCAGTCCGTCCGCGGCGAGGTGGCGGTATGAGGCTCGTCTACTGGCTGACGCTCCCGGTCGTACTCGTGGCGGCCTGGTGGGTGGCGACCGCGGGCAGCGAGGACTTCTACGTACCGCCGCTGCGGACCATCCTGGAGACCGCGCCGGACGTGTGGACGCCCACCCGGCTGCGGACCGACGTGCTGCCCAGCCTGCTCCGGCTGCTGGCCGGCTTCGGGCTGGCGCTGCTGCTCGGCGTGGCGGTCGGCGTGCTGATCGGCGGCAGCCCGCGGGTGCGCGCCACGGTGGAGCCGGTGCTGGAGTTCGTCCGCGCGGTGCCGCCGCCCGTGCTGGTCCCGGTGATCATGCTGTTCGCCGGCATCGGGGACGGCATGAAGATCCTGGTCATCGTGTCCGGCTGCGTCTGGCCGATCCTGCTCAACACGGTGGAGGGTGTGCGCGCGGTCGACGGCGTGCTCGCCGAGACCGCCCGCTCCTACGGGCTCACCGGCCCGGCCCGGCTGTGGCGGCTGGTGCTGCCGGCCGCCGGCCCGCAGATCGTGGCCGGTGCCCGCCAGGCCCTGTCCCTCGCGATCATCCTCATGGTGATCAGCGAGATGTTCGCCGCCAGTTCCGGGCTCGGCTACACGATCGTCGAGTTCCAGCGCAGCTTCGCCATCCCGGAGATGTGGACCGGCATCATCCTCCTCGGCCTGCTCGGCGTCGTGCTCTCCGGCCTGTTCCGGCTGGCCGAGAACGTGCTCCTGGGCTGGTACCACGGCCTGCGCCGCGCGCAGAAGGGTTGACATGCTCGACGTCAAAGGCCTCAAGAAGACCTACACCGGCGACGGCCGTACCGTCGAGGCCGTCCGCGACCTCACGTTCACCGTCGCCGACGGCGACCTGACCTGCCTGGTCGGCCCGTCCGGCTGCGGCAAGACCACGCTGCTCAAGTGCATCGCCGGCCTGCTCCCGCCGTCCGGCGGCACGGTCACGGTGGACGGCACCCCGGTCACCGGGCCGCCGCCCGGCATGGCCGTCGTCTTCCAGGAGTACGGCCGCAGCCTCTTCCCCTGGATGCGCGTGGCGGCCAACGTGGAGCTGCCGCTGCGCCAGAAGGGCCTGCCCCGGGAGCGCCGCCGCGAACTGGTCGCCGAGTCGCTCGCCGCAGTCGGCCTCGCGGACGCGCACGGTGCGTACCCGTGGCAGCTCTCCGGCGGCATGCAGCAGCGCGTGGCGATCGCGCGGGCGATCGCGTACGAGCCGCGGGTGCTGCTGATGGACGAGCCGTTCGCGGCCGTGGACGCGCAGACCCGGGCCGACCTGGAGGACCTGATCCGCGGCCTGTGGCAGCGCCTCGGCGTCACCGTCCTGTTCGTCACGCACGACATCGACGAGGCCGTCTACCTGGGGCAGCGCGTGCTGATCCTGTCCGCGTCGCCGACCGTGGTCCGCGAGGACCTGCCGATCGACCTGCCGGCCGAGCGCGACCAGCTGCACACCCGCGCCGCGCCCCGCTTCACGGAACTCCGCACGCACGTCTACGAGCAGATCCAGGCGGCCAAGCGGTCGATCGCCGCGAGCTGACCGGGATCGGCGTCACCGCCGTGGCACCGGGATCTCCGGCAGCGCCCGCTCGGTCTCCGCGACCCGGGTCAGCTTCGCCGCGAGCGGCGCGAACAGCCGGGACGTGAGCACCCGGTCGGCCAGCGCGCGCACGGCCAGGCCGACCCGGGTCCGCGGATAGGCGAACAGCTCCAACCCGGGCGGCAGGCTCTGCACGTCGTCGACGAGCGGCCGCATCCACCGCTCGTACCCGGCCAGCGCCGCCTCCAGGTCGCCGTTCTCCTGCGCGAGCCGGGCGGCGAGCACGTAACCGCCGGTCAGTGCCAGGGACGCGCCTCCGCCGCCCAACGGGGTGACGCACCAGGCGGCGTCACCGGCCAGCACCACCCGCCCGCGGTGCCAGGTGCTCATCCGAATCTGCGTGAGGTGGTCGATGTAGACGTCGTCGGCGGTGTCGAACGCGTCCAGGACTCGCGGTGCCTCCCAGCCGGCGCCGGCGTACCGCTCCCGCACCCGGGCCAGCGCGTCGGCCCGGTCCAGGCCGGTGAGGTCCGCGGAGCGCGCGTAGGAGAGGATCGCCCGGGTGGTGCCGTGATTGTCCGGCCGGAGGTGCACCTGACGCCCGCCGACCGCGTTGTACCACCGCCAGCGGTCGTCGTCGTGCGGCGTGCGCGGAATGGTGCCGAAGACCATGGTGATCCCCAGCTTCCGCCGCCCGACCGCGTCACCGAAGACCCGGTCCCGGGTCGACGATCCCACACCCTCCGCCACGACCAGCAGATCCGCGCGCAGCGACCGGCCGCCCGCGGTGGTGATGCCGACGTGCTCCGGCCCGTCCGTCACGTCCTCGATCGTGTCTCCATAGTGGAACGTAACGCCGTCCGGCAGGTGGTCGAGGATCGTGCGGGCCAGGTCACCGCGCAGCACCTCCAGCTCCGCCGTGGCGCCGTCCGGCCCGTCGGACGGCAGCTCCGCCCGCACCCGGCCGTCCGCGTTCACCAGGACCGTCCCGGTCTCCGTGGTGTTCCGCGCCTTGACCGCGTCGAACAGCCCCATCCGCGTGATCACCTCGCGGGCGACGCCGCGCACGTCGACGTTCTGCCCACCGTCCCGGAACCGTGGGGCGCGCTCGATCACGGTCACCTCCCAGCCGCTCCGCCGCAGCCAGAAGGCGGCGGACAGCCCGGCGATGCTCGCTCCCGAGACCACCGCACGTCCAGAGGTCATGTCGCTCCGCTTCGCTCGCGCCGCATCGATGTTCCGCGAACAGATCTTCCCGCTCCCGGCGTGATCGAGTTCCCAGTGCTCCCGCGGGCAAACCTCGCGGCGCCTCCGCCGCCGCTCCGGCCCCGCATCGCAGCCGGTCCCGCCGCTGGTCACCGAAACCCCGCCGGCCACCCACCACACCGCTCCCGGCCGCCCTCCCGCCACGCGGCGCGGCCGGGCCGGGCGCGCAGGGCGCGGCTCACGCCGGCGGCTCGGGGTGCGGCTCACGCGGGCCGGTCGGGGTGTGGCTTACGTTGGCCGGTCGCGGGACCGCTCAAGGCGGTCGATCGGGCGTGGATCGAGGCAGCCGGTCCAGCGTGAGCCGCCGGTCAGAACGGGAAGTGCTTCGGCCGCTGCTGGAGCGTGATCCAGCGCAGGTCGGTGAACGCGTCGACGCCCGCGCGCCCGCCGAACCGGCCGTAGCCGGAGCCCTTGACGCCGCCGAACGGCGCGATCGGCTCGTCGTCGACGGACTGGTCGTTGACGTGCACGATGCCGGTCTGCAGGCGCCGCGCGATGTCCAGGCCACGGGAGAGGTCCGCGGTGAGGACGCCCGCGGTCAGGCCGTACGGGCTGTCGTTCGCGATCGCCACGGCCTGGTCCGCGTCGTCGACCGTGAGCACGGTGCAGACCGGCCCGAAGATCTCCTCCGAGTAGATCCGCATGTGCGGCTCCACGCCGGACAGCACGGTGGCCGGGTAGAGCGCACGGTCCGGCGTGCCGCCGCCCACGGCGATCTTCGCGCCCTGACCGACCGCCTCGTCCACCAGCCCGGCCACCCGCCGCGCCGCGTCCTCGCTGATCAGCGGCCCGACCACGGTGGCCGGATCGGCCGGGTCGCCGGCCGGCAGCGTCGCGGCCTTGGCGGCGAGCAGCGCGGTGAACTCGTCCGCGACCGCGCGGTGCACCAGAATCCGGTCCGCGGACATGCAGATCTGGCCCGCGTTCAGGTACGCGCCGAACGCCACCGCGTTCACCGCGTACTCCAGGTCGGCGTCGTCCAGCACCAGCACCGCGTTCTTCCCGCCGAGCTCCAGCACGGCCGGGGTGAGGTGGCGCGCGGCCAACTCGCCGATGCGCCGGCCGACGCCGGTGGAGCCGGTGAAGTTGACCCGGCGCACCCGCTCGTCCGCGATCAGCGTCTCCGCGATCACGGCCGCGTCCGCGCGGTCGTTGGTGATCACGTTGAGCACGCCCGGCGGCAGCCCGGCCTCGCGCAGCAGGTCCGCCAGGTAGTGCGCGGCGACCAGCGGCGCGTCCTCACTGGCCTTGACCACCACGGTGTTGCCGACCGCGAGCGGGGTGGCGATCGCGCGGGTGCCCAGGATGATCGGCGCGTTCCACGGCGCGAACGCGCCCACCACGCCGACCGGCTGGCGCAGGCCGAGCGCGAGCGCGTCCGGGTTGTCGGTGGCGAGCACCTCGCCGAGCGGCGCGGTGACCAGCGCGGCGGCCTCGCGCAGCATGCCGGTGGCCAGGCCGACGTTGAACATGGCCCAGCCGAACGGGCCACCGGTCTCCGCACCCATCAGCGTGGCGGCCTCGCGCGCGTGCTCCTCCAGCAGGTCGGCGGCCCGGTTCAGGATCTTCCGGCGGGCGGTCGGCGGCGTGGCGGCCCAGGCGGGGAACGCGGCGTGGGCCGCGTCGACCGCGCGCGTGACGTCCTCCGGCGCGGCGGCCGCGACCAGCGCCAGCGGCGTGCCCGTCCAGGGGTTGAGGTCCTCGGTCGTGCGACCGCCGGACGCGGGCACGTGTTCGCCGTTTATCAGTAGGTTGCGAATGTCGGTCATCGGCGGGCCCTCCGATTGTTCGCATGGCGCACATCAGTTAGCCATAAGAACGCTAGGGGTGGCCCACGTAACAGTCAAGAAACGCGGGAAACCCCGCCGATCGCGGGCCGATCGCTGCAGGGGAGGCAGCAGCGATCGGTCCGCGACCGGCGGGGCTCCCGATGGCGCACCGGCCACCTCCGGGGCCACCGGAGAGTGAAGCCTGAGAGCCTGGTGCGCGCGCCCGTACCGGATGGATCAGAGCGTGATGATCTTGATGTTGTTCAGCGTCACGTCGCCGCCCTTGCCCTCGGCCGAGCAGATGTTGATCTGCTTGACCTTGCCCGAGCCGTCCGTGGAGTTGAAGCAGAGCACGTAGTTGTTGGCGTCGCCGCCGCGGACCTCGATGTTGATGTTCTTGCGGAGGCCCTCGCCGTTGAAGCCCTTGACGTCCACGCCCTTCAGGCCCCACAGCGCGCCGCCGCCGAACGTGGTGCAGTCGTCGCGCTGGTCGAGCTTGTGCGAGACCACGTTCCAGCACTTGGCGGACGCGCCGCCGTCGGTGCCCTTCGGCGCTCCGGCCCGGTCGATGACCGCGGACGCGATGGTCCGCGCCACGCCGCCGTTCTGCACGGTCACGTTGTTCAGGTAGACCTTGCCGCCCTTGGCGGTGGCCCAGCACTTGGTCATCTGACCGGTGCCCTTGGGGCGGTGGTTCTCGCACTTGTCGGCCGCGATGCTGAGGCCGGCGGCCGCCCGGTGCAGCGAGGCGAGCGCGGACGCGTTCGACTTCGCGGCGGACTGCGACACGAAGATCTCAAGGTTGCTGAGCCCCACCGAGCCGCCGGCCGCGTTCGCCTTGCAGTTGTTCAACTGCAGCTTGTAGCCGTTCTTCTTGGCCAGGCTCAGCGCCGCCGCGACGTTGCCGCAGACCACGGTGGAGTCGCCGTCGCCGCCCTTGATGTTGATGTCGACGTCCGCGGCCGAGGCCGGGGCGACGGACACCGCCAGCGTCAGTGCCAGCACGCCGGTGGCGACCGCGCCGAGGCGCGTCAGGTGTTGCAGTCTCATGGTGTGATCCCTGTGTTGGAGGAGGTCGCGGGCCCGGCGAGCGTCTGCACGGCGCCGGTGGCGAGGTCCTGCACGGTGACGGAGAACGTGCGGCTGAGCGTGGGACGGCAGTCCAGTCCGGTGATCACCGGCGCCTGCACGGAGAGGCCGATGACCTGCTCGCCGGTGCGCACGCCGGAGCCGTCGGCCCGGTGCTCGGAGACGACCTCGGTCTGGGCGGAGGCCTGCGAGCTGAGCGAGATGCCGCCGCCCACGCAGGTCACGTCCACGTTCCCGGTGGCCCGGATCGACACCAGGCCGGTCGACCACGGCTTCGTCCCGGTCTCCCGGAACTCGACCTTCAGCAGCGTGCCGTCCCAGACCGCGGTGGTCCGGCCCGCCGTGAAGGCGGGCTTCGCCGCGGCGGCCAGGGCCGGCGCCGGCATCCCGGCCGTCGTGGCCACGCCGCCGGCCAGCAGGCCGATCAAGATCGAGGTCATCGGCGGTACGGTGTGAGCGCGCCCCATGTCAGCCGCCCGTGACGTACTTGCGCTCGCAGCCGGCGAACCAGGCGTTCTTCGCCGGGCCGAGGCACCGGTCGCCGCCGGATCCGCCGTCCACCTTGCCGCCGCCGCGTCCGGCCATCAGCCGGTCGTCGTCCGCACCGCCGTAGAGCGTGTCCCAGCCGGGGCCGCCGACCAGCGTGTCGTCGCCGGCGCCGCCGATCAGGATGTCGTCGCCGGCCAGCCCGACGAGGACGTCCTCGCCGCCGAAGCCGCAGATGACGTCCCGGCCGTTCGTGCCGATCAGTCTGTCGTCACCGGAGGTGCCGTTGATGGTGCAGGCCGGCCACGGCTTGGGCGCGGCCGGCGTCGCCGCCAGTGCCGCGCCGGGCGCGAGCGAGGCGGCCAGGAACAGTGGGAGTGAGGCGCCCGCCAGGAGGGCGCCCCGGGTCGGACTGGTCATCTGCCATTCCTTCCAGGACTGCGGGCACGAGGGGCGCGGCGTGCGCTGAGAGCCCGTGCACGCACTTGCCGAGTCGAGGTAACCGGCGGTGCCTCCTCGCCACGCGGACGGCGCCGGCGTGCCGCCGATGCCGCCCGCGCGGCGGGGGAGGACCGCATGGGTACGCCGGACCGGCGAACCGGTCCGGCGTACGGTGGATCAGCTGGTCTGGATGACCGTGAGGTCGACCTTGGTCAGCTTCACGTCGCCGCCCTTGGCCTCCGAGATCGCGGCGCAGTCCTGGTAGTTCTGGGAGGACGCGCTGCCGCTCAGCACGTTCGCGCAGGCCGCGTAGCCGGTCGCGTCGCCGCCGGCGATCTTGATGTCGGCGTCGTTGAGCTTCTTGCCCCGGGCACCGGACGAGTCCTGGATGACCGTGATGTCGACGTCCTTGAGCACCACGCCGCCGCCCTGGGCGGAGGAGATGTTGCTGCAGGACTGGATCTTCGGCGGGGTCTTCTTCAGCTTGGCGTAGGTCTTCGCCACGTTGAAGCAGGCGCCGACGGCCTTGGCGTCGCCGCCCACGATGGCGATGTCGGCCTTGTTGACGCCGGTGGAACCCCAGTTGGCGGCGGCCGGGGCGGCGGCCACGGCGACGCCGAACGCGGCGGTGGCGACCATCAGGGAGATACGGCCGGCGTTGGCCATGGTGATCTTCATGGTGAGAGCTCCTGAAGTACACGTGCCGGAATCGGTCCGACGCCGACCCGAGGCCTTGCAGTCACCGGAGGTAACTGCGTGATCACTCAGGCACGCCAAACACTATGTAGCTCGGCGGCAAAGAGCCCGTATTTTCGCCATGTGGAGGCTGTCGCGTAATTTACACTACGATTTCGTTAAAAATCCGGCATGTCGGATACAGGGAACTAGAATGGATCGTTTCCCGGGTGTAGTGACGCGACGCCGTGGCGGACGAGCGGTAATACCCGCTACTCGCGGATCAAACCCTTCTGCGGCAACGATTCCGGCGCTCCACCCAGCCGGTCCGCGACGCCGTCGTTGAAGCGCTCCAACAGCTCGGCGAACCGCTCCCGGTCCACCGCCGGCCACTCCCCGGTCAACTCGCGCAGCAGCGCCCGGCGCGCCGCGCGCATGCCGAGCAGCACCTCCGTGCCGTGCTCGGTGATCGAGATCAGCGTGGCCCGCCGGTCGCCCGGGTCCGCGGAGCGGCTGATCAGGCCCTCGGTCCGCAGCGCCTGCACCTGGCGGCTGACCGTGGAGACGTCCAGCGTGAACAGCGTGGCGAGCGTGGTCAGCCGCGCCGGGCCGTCGTCGTGGAGGCGGCCGAGGATGCTGTAGGCGGAGCGCTCCACGTGCCGCACCACGCCGGGCAGCCGCAGATGGATGCGCTGGGTGCGCCGCACCAGCAGGGTCAGCTCTCGCTCGATGCGGTCCTGCGCGTCGGTCATCGCCCATCCTTCGTACCGGTGCGGAAGCCCAGTGTGGCGGGCGCGCGCCCGCGCGACAACGTGTGCCCCCGGTCACCATCGGCCGGACCGCTCGCGCGTGCGACGGACCCGCGAGCGCACCTGTGCCAGAGTGCAGGAATGGCCCAGCCACCCGATCTTCCCGGGGCCGAACCCGGCCGCCTCCAGCTGGGCCTGCGCGTGTTGCGCGACTGGCGGCCGACCGTACCGCGATTCCGCGCGCTGGTGCGCTCGACCGCCACCTCGTTCGTGGTGCTCGCGGCCACGCTCTGGCTGCTGCCCGGCGTCGACGCCAGCGGCCTGATGGCGCTGCTCTGGCTGGTCGCGCTGGTCACCGGCGTCGGCGCGCTGCTGCGGCCGCTGCTGCTGATGCTGGCCACCGCGCTGGGCGGGCTCGGCGCGCTGCTGCTCGGCGTGCTGGTGCAGACGATCATCATGTACGTCGCGCTGCACCTCAACCCGGCCACCCGGGTCGTCGGGTTCGAGATCGCGTTCGCCGCCTCGTGGATCGCGCTGGCGTTGGCCGCGCTGGTCAACTGGGTCATCGACGCCGGCACCGACGACACGTTCACGGTCGAGACGATGCGCCTGATGTCCCGCGTCCGGCGCAGCCACCCGCGCCCGGCCGACCGCGACCGGGACGGGATGATCATCATCCAGCTGGACGGCGTCTCCGCGCCGCTGCTGCGCTGGGCGGTCCGCGCCGGCAACCTGCCGAACCTGGGCCGCTGGCTGCGCGACGGCACGCACCGGCTGGCCACGTTCCACACCGGAGTGCCGGCCACCACGCCCGCCATGCAGGCCGGCATCCTCTACGGCGACGCGCGTCAGGTGCCCGCGTTCCGCTGGTACGAGAAGGCGGACCGGCGCCTGATGGTGACCAACCGCCCGAGCGACGCCGCCGAGCTGGAGCGACGGCTCTCCACCGGGCGCGGCCTGCTCCGCGACGGCGGCGTCAGCATCGGCAACGTCTTCCCCGGCGACGCCGAGACCTGCCTGCTCACCGTCTCCCGCGCCGCGCTGCCCGGCCCGTCATCCGCCGGGTACGCCGCGTTCATGACGTTCGGCCTGGCCCGCGCGATCGTGCTGGGCTTCGGCGAGATCATGAAGGAGCTCTGGCAGAGCCGGCAGCAGCGCCGCCGCGACGTGCAGCCGAGAATCGTCCGGGGCGGCTTCTACCTGCTGCTCCGCCCGGCCACGAACGTGCTGCTCCGCGATCTGAACGTGTCGCTGATCGCGGAGCAACTGGCCAAGGGCGCGCCGGTCGTCTACTGCGACTTCGTGGACTACGACGAGGTGGCCCACCACGCCGGGCCGGCCCGGCACGAGGCGCTGCACTCGCTGGAAGGCCTGGACCGGGTGCTCGGCGTGCTGCGCCGGCTGGCCGCGGACGCGCCGCGCGACTACCACCTGGTGGTGCTCTCCGACCACGGGCAGGCGCAGGGCGCCACGTTCCGGCAGCGGTACGGCGAGCGCGTCGAGGACGTGGTGCAGCGCCTGGTCCGCCCGGCCGGCCCGGCCCGCTCGTCGACCGCGCCGGTCGAGCAGTGGGGCCCGGTGAACGCGCTGCTCACCGAGGCCGCGAACCGCTCCGGCGCGACCGCGGCCGCGACCCGCGCGGCGACCCGCAAGCGCTCCGACGGCGGCGAGGTCACGCTCGGCCCGGCCGGCGGCGAGCGGGGCGGGGCGGAGGCGGAGGAGCCGGAGTCCGTGGTGGTCGCCTCCGGCAACCTGGCCATGGTCTACCTGCCCCGGCTGCCCGGCAAGGCCACCCGCGAGCGGCTGGACGCGGCGTACCCCGGGCTGGTCGCGGGCCTGACCACCCATCCGGGCGTGGGCGTGCTGGTGGTGGGCACGGACGGCGGCCCGGTGGCGCTCGGGGCCCGTGGCGCGCACCACCTCGCGGACGGCACGGTGGAGGGTGCGGATCCGCTGCTGCCGTACGGCCCGCGCGCCCGCGCCGACCTGCTGCGCCACCAGGGCATGGACCACGTCGGCGACCTGGTGCTGATCAGCCCGGTCGATCCCGCCACCGAGGACGTGGCCGCGTACGAGGAACTGGTCGGCTCGCACGGCGGGCTGGGCGGCTGGCAGACCGAGGCGATGGTGGTGCACCCGGCCGAGTGGGCGCGCGACGCGGAGGAGTTCGACGGCCCGGACGCGGTGCACCGTCAGCTGGTCGCCTGGCTGGAGAAGCTGGGCGTGCGCGCCCCCGCCACCGACGACGAGGTCACGCCGATGCTTCCCGCCGCCGGTGCACCCAGCCGGCCACCTGCGTGACCACCACGACCAGCACGATCGCGGCCACCACACCCTCCCACGGGCGCGGGAAGACCGTGCCGCCGAGCAGCCCGACGCCGGTGTAGACCGCGGACCAGAGCGCGCAGGCCGGCGCGTTCGCGTAGAGGAACGTCCGCCAGGTCACGCCGATCACGCTGGCGGCCAGCAGCATCGGTATCCGGCCGCCGGGCAGCAGCCGGGACACCAGCAGCACCGGCACCTCGCGGCTCTTGAGTTCGGCGCCGAGCCGGTCCAGCCGCTCGTTGCCGCGCAGCCAGCGCATCCGGCGGGCCAGCGCCTCGCCGCCCCACCGGCAGGCCGCGTAGGTGACGAGATCGCCCAGGTACGCACCGAGCGCGCCGGTCAGCACCACGAACAGCACCATGACCGGGTTGCCGTGCGCGGCCAGCGCGGCCGCGCCGCCCACCGCCGCGCCGGTCGGCACGATCGGCAGCACCGCACCGAACGCGACCGCGCAGAACAGCGAGGCGAGCCCGCCGAGCCCGAGGGTCACGGCGCCGGCACGCCCGCGGTCTCGCCCGGCGCGAGCAGGTGCGCGCGGACGCCCGGCAGCAGCTCGCCGGCCAGCCGCGCGAACTCGGTGCCGGGCGTGTGGAACAGGTGCGGGCGGACGCGGCCCATCCCGACCGGCCAGAACGTGCCGTAGTGGATCGGGATCGCGTCGGACGCGCCGACCCGGCGGACCGCCTCGGCGCCGTCGGCCGGGCCGAGGTGCTGGGACGGGTGCAGGCTCGGGCCCCAGCCGCCGACCGGGACCAGTGCCAGGTCGACCGGGCCGAGCAGCGACATGCCGTCGAACAGGCCGGTGTCGCCGGCGAACCAGGTGCGCACCGAGCCCTCGATCAGGAAGCCGAGCGCCTCGCCGCGCAGCCGCGACCAGGGGCCGCGCCCGCCGTCGTGGGCGGCGGGCACCGCGCGTACCCGCACGTCCTTGATCGTGGTCTCGTCGCCCGGGCCCAGCTCGACGCAGTTGCCGGAGTAGTGACCGCCGAGGCGGCGGTGGATCAGCCCGGCCGCGCCGCGCGGCACCACGAACACGGTGTCCGGCGGGATTCGGCGCAGCGACGGGATGTCCAGGTGGTCGGCGTGCAGGTGGGAGACCAGCACCGCGTCCGGCGCGCCGGGCAGCACCGGCCGCGGGCCGCGCACCCGCCGCAGGTGGGCGAGCCGGTCGCCGAGCAGCGGGTCGGTGAGCAGCCGTACCCCCGAGTCCTCCAGCCAGACCGTGGCGTGCCCCCACCACGTGGCCCTCACCGCCGTGCCGTCCACCTGCCCACCGTACGGGACGATCATTCACCGGGTGCGCGGAGCGTGAGCTCGCGCAGCGCGCCGGCCAGCGTGTCGCGCGCCACCGGCGGCGGCATCCGGTCCGGGAACATCAGCGCCTGCAACGACAGCCCGTCCACGATCACGTGCAGCCGGGCCGCGCGCGCCTCCCGCTCCGGGTCGGCCAGCGGCGCGGTGAGCTCGTCCGGCCCGGGGAACCCGGTGAGCCCGGCCACGGCGAGCCGGCACAGGTGGCGGGTGCCGTGCCAGGCCGCGTCGCGCGCCTCGTCCAGGCCGGGCGCGCGCAGCGTGCGATCCGAGACGGCCACGAAGACCAGCACCTCGATCCGGCGCTCCTCGTCCAGCGGCAGCAACTCCTCCAGCACGGCCAGCACCCGGGCGAACGGCGTCAGTGACGGGTCGGCCAGGTGCTCCCGGATGCGCGCCGGCACCCGCTCCATCATCAGGTGCGCCGCGAAGGTCAGCAGCTCCGCCTGCGTCGAGAAGTAGTGCCGGATCGCGCCGGTGGACCAGCCGGACTCGGCCGCGATCGCGCGCACCGACACCGCGCCGGTGCCCTCCCGGCCGATCACCCGCCACAGGGCCGCGGCGAGCTCACGTCTGCGCTGGTCATGGTCGACGATCCGGGGCACCCCTCTTTTTAGCACGGCCGTGTTACCTTGTTTTTCACACGACCGTGCTAAATAACATGGGGGAGGACGCTCGTGGATGTCCTGACGCTCGTCGGCCTGGCCGGGCTGGCGCTCATCGACAGCACCAGCATCGGCACGCTGGTGATCCCGATCTGGATGCTGCTCGCGCCGCGGGTGCGGGCATCCCGGTTCCTGATCTACCTGGCCACCGTGGCGATCTTCTACGCGATCGTCGGTGTGATCCTGGTGCTCGGCGCGGAGGCCGCGACCGCCGCGCTCTCCGGGCTGTCGAACGCGCGCTGGGTCCTCTGGGCGCAACTCGTGGTGGGCGTGGGCCTGTTCGCGCTCAGCTTCCGCTTCGACGGCAAGCGCGCGAGGGCCGGCTCCGGCCGCGCGGACCGCTGGCGCGCGCGGCTGACCGGCGACGGCGCCACGATCCCGGCGATGATCGGCCTCGGCCTGGGCGCGGCCACGCTGGAGGTCGCCACCATGCTGCCGTACCTGGCCGCGGTTGGCCTGATCACGTCCGCCGGGCTGCCGGCCGCCGGATGGCTGTCCGTGCTCGGCGGCTACGTGCTGGTGATGATCCTGCCCGCGCTGGTCCTCGGCGGCGTGCGGGTGCTGGCCCACCACCGGGTCGAGCCGCTGCTCACCCGCCTGGGTGCCTGGCTGGCGAAACACGCGGACGGCGCGCTCGGCTGGGCCCTCGCCATCGTCGGCTTCCTGCTCGCCCGGGACGCGGCCGTCCGCCTGCTCCCCCTGGAACGGTGGCTGGGGAACTGAACCGCGCGTTGACGACCCGCCGAGCCACCCCATAGCATCGATCCTCATCGGTGGCTCGGCGGGCAACACGCGCCGCGGAGCGCCCCGGCCGGGAGCCCGGGGCGCCGTGCCGCGCCACCGCCGGCATGCGGGCACATGCCGGGGCCGACGCTCTTCCGCCTTCGTGTGAAAGGTTGCCCACTATGCGCGCGACATGGACGCGCCTCGCTCCCGTCATCGCCGCCGGACTCGTGGCGGCCGCGCTCGTGCCGCTGGCGCAGGCGCGCGCGGAGGAGCCGATCACGGTCGTCAACAGCACCTTCGAGGACGGTACGACCGGCGGGTGGGCCCCGCGCGGCGCCGAGGTCGTCGAGGCGGCCACCGACGTCGCGCACGGCGGCACCGGCAGCCTCGCGGTCCGCGGCCGCACCCAAACCTGGGAGGGCCCGGTCCTGGACGTGCGCGGCACGTTCGACAAGGGCGTGCAGTACACGGTCTCCGCCTGGGTGCGGCCGGCCGCCGGCGCGGACACCGCGCGGATCAGCGTCGAGCGGCGCACCGGCGGCGTCGCCTCCTACGACCAGGTGGTGGGCGACACGCCGCTGCCGGCCGGCACCTGGGTGCACCTGACCGGCCGCTACACGCTCGCCGCCGACGTCGAGTTCCTCACGCTGTACGTGGAGACCGCGAACGCGACCGGCGAGTTCCACGTCGACGACGTCACGGTCACGTACGTGCCGGCCACGCCGATCCAGGAGGACATCCCGTCGATCAAGGACGTGGTCACGGAGTTCCCGGTCGGCGCCGCGATCACCCCGGTCGCGCTGATCGGCGAGCACGGCCGGCTGCTGACCAAGCACTTCGATTCGGTCACCCCCGGCAACGCGCTGAAGTGGGACGCGACCGAGCCGGCCGAGGGCGACTTCCGGTTCACCGACGCGGACACCATGGTCAACTTCGCGGAGGCGAACGGCATGGCCGTGCGCGGGCACACGCTGGTCTGGCACAACCAGACGCCGGCCTGGGTGTTCCAGGACGCGAACGGCGAGGCGCTGACCTCGGCCCCGGAGGACAAGGCGCTGCTGCTGGCCCGGCTGGAGACGCACATCCGCGCGGTGGCCGGCCGTTACGGCACCCGCATCGGCGACTGGGACGTGGTCAACGAGGTGATCGACGAGTCGCAGCCGGACGGGTACCGCCGCAGCCCGTGGTTCGAGATCGCCGGGCTGGACTACATCCGCACCGCGTTCCGGGTGGCCCGCGAGGCGGCGCCGGAGGCGACGCTGTTCATCAACGACTACAACACCAACGTGCCGGCCAAGCGCGACCGGCTGTACGACCTGGTCGCGCTGCTGCGCGCCGAGGGCGTGCCGATCGACGGCGTCGGGCACCAGATGCACGTCAACGTGGACTGGCCGGCCGTCGCCGAGGTCGAGACGATGATCCAGACGTTCGTGCCGCTCGGCGTGGAGCAGCAGATCACCGAGATGGACGTGTCGATCTACACGAACAGCGGCGAGTCGTTCCCCACCCCGCCCGCGGACCGGCTGCTGAAGGTCGCGTACCAGTACCGGGACCTGTTCGCGCTCTACCGCCGGTACGCCGGGGAGATCACCTCGGTCACGGTGTGGGGGCTCGCGGACGACGACACCTGGCTGGACACGTTCCCGGTGACCCGCAAGGACGCGCCGCTGCTGTTCGACACGCGCCTCCAGGCGAAGGACGCCTACTGGGGCGTGGTCGACCCGTCGCGGATCGGCACCGTGCCGCCCACGCCCTGAGGGACCGGGCCCGGATCGGGTATGAACACGGCATGACCTGCTACGTGCTGTTGCCCAGCCCGTTCCTCGGCCCGGCCGCGTGGGAGCCGGTCGCGGCGCTGCTCGGCCCGGACGTGGTCGTGCCGACGGTGCGCGGCGACACGCCGGAGGAGATCGCCGGTGCGCTCGAGCGGCAGGTTCCGTACCGTGCGGATCTGGTCCTGGTCCCGCACAGCAACGCCGGGCTCTACGTGCCCGCGCTGGCGGTCTCCCGGGACGCGCGCCGCCTGGTGTTCGCCGACGCGGTCCTGCCGCCGCCGCGCGGGCGTACCCCGGTGGCCCCCGAGGGGTTCCGCGCGACGCTGCGGGACCTGACCGGCGAGGACGGCCGGCTGCCGCCGTGGACCGCCTGGTGGCCGCCGGACGCGGTCGAGCCGCTCTTCCCGGACGCCGCGACCAGGGCGACCGTCGAGCGGGAGCAGCCGCGGATGCCGTTCGCCTACCTCACCGGGAGCGTGGACGCGCCCGCGGGGTGGGACGACCGTCCCACGATGTACCTCGCGTTCGGCGACGCCTACGCGGACGAGCGCGCGGACGCCGCCCGCCGCGGCTGGCCCACGCGCACGCTCGCCGGCCACCACCTGCACATGCTCATCGACCCCGCCGCCGTGGCCGCCGCGATCGCCGAATCGTCCGGGTGACTGTGGCGTACGCCCGATGGGTCGCCCACCGCGCCGCGGTGTTGCACACTGTCGGCCGTGATGGAAGACAGCGGGCAGCCCCACGCGCTCCTGCGGGCGGCCGTGCCCCGGCCGGTGCGGACGGCCGTGGTGGTCAACCCGGCGAAGGTCGCCGACCTCGCCGAGCACCGGCGGCTGATCTGCGAAGGGCTGGAGCCGGCCGGCTGGCCCGAGCCGCTCTGGCTGGAGACCACGCCGGAGGACCCCGGCCTCGGCCAGGCGCGGGCCGCGGTCGCGGCCGGCGCGGAGGTGGTCTTCGTCTCCGGCGGCGACGGCACGGTCCGCGCCGCGATCAGCGGGCTGGCCGGGACCGGCGTGGCGATGGCCGTGCTGCCGTCCGGCACCGGCAACCTGCTGGCCGCGAACCTGGGCCTGGAGGGGCACGTGGCCGCGGCCGTGCGCGTGGTGCTGGACGGCGGCCGGCGGCTGATCGACGTGGGCGAGGTCGACGAGACCGGCGACTGCTTCGCGGTGATGGCCGGCATGGGCTTCGACGCGCAGATGCTGGCCGGCACGTCCGAGCGGGCGAAGAAGCGGATCGGCTGGTTCGCGTACCTGTTCGGCGCGGCCCGGCACATCCGGGACCGGCCGATGCGGGTGCGGATCAAACTGGACGGCAACCGAATCCTGGACCGGCGCGCCCGTACCGTGCTGATCGGGAACGTGGGCCGGCTCCAGGGCGGCGTGCGCCTGCTGGCCGACGCGGAACCGGACGACGGCCAGTTCAACGTGGCGGTGGTGACCGCGCGCAGCCTGGGCCAGTGGGCGGTGCTCAGCCTGGGCGTGCTCTACCGGTGGCGCCGCGTGCCGCGGATGGAGCTGTACACCGCATCCGAGGTGGAGGTGCGCAGCAACCGGGCACAGCCGCGCCAGCTGGACGGCGACCTGATCGCGCCGGCCGAGGTGCTGCGCGTCCGCCTCCACCCGAAGGCGCTGGTGCTGTGCGTACCCCGGCCCGAACGCGCCCGCGACCTGGCCGAGGGCGCCGACCGGGTGAAAGAGAAAGCATGAGCGAATCATCGGCTCAGCGCCGACCACGCCGTCACCGCAGCCAGGTGGGTGGTCCGGCATGAGCGAGCTTGCGAGTGAATCATCGGCTCAGCGCCGACCACGCCGTCACCGCAGCCAGGTGGGTGGTCCGGCATGAGCGAGCTTGCGAGTGAATCATCGGCTCAGCGCCGACCACGCCGTCACCGCAGCCAGGTGGGTGGTCCGGCATGAGCGAGCTTGCGAGTGAATCATCGGCTCAGCGCCGACCACGCCGTCACCGCAGCCTGGTGGGTGGTCCGGCATGAGTTCCACCAATCAGGTTCCCGAGACGCGACTGATGTCCGGGGACGAGCTCTCCGCCGACGACGCGTGGCACGCGCTGCGCGTGTACGGCCGCTGGCACCTGTTCCACGACGCGTTCGTGCGGTTCCGCTACGGCGACGGCTTCAGCCACTCGCGCGCGCTGGCGCTGCAGCTCTGCCTCGCGGTGGTGCCGTTCCTGATCGCGCTCGCCGGTCTCGCCACCGACCTCGGCGTGGAGGAGGGCGGCCTGGTGGTGGCGGACACCATCCTCGCGCTCACCCCCGGCGCCAGCCACGACATCGTCGCCGACCTGCTCACCGACGACCAGCGCACCGAGGAGGCCGGTGAGCTGGCGCTGGCGCTCGGCCTGATCACCGGCATGGTGTCGCTGACCCAGACCATGGCGCAGATCGAGCGCGGCGCGAACCGGATATACGGCGTCGAGCGCGACCGCCCGGCGCTGCTCAAATACGTCCGCGCCGCCGTACTCGCGGTGCTGGCCGGCGTGCCCGCGCTGTTCGGCTTCCTCACGCTGGTCGCCAGCCGCCCGTTCGGCGACTCGATCGCGCGCCGCTACCCGGTCTGGGGCGACGAGTTCGCCGCGGTCTGGAACGTGGTGCGCTGGCCGGCCAGCCTCGCGCTGGTCGTCTTCGCGGTCGGCGTGATCTTCCGGTACGCGCCGCGCCGCCGCCAGCCCGGCCTGTCCTGGCTGTTGTTCGGCGCCGCGCTGGCCACCGTGCTGTGGTGGGCGACCAGCCTGCTCCTCGCCGGCTACGTGCGCTTCTCCGGGGGCTTCGGCGACACGTACGGCCCGCTGACCGGCATCATCGCGTTGCTGATCTGGGCCAACCTGACCGGCATCGCGCTCTTCCTCGGGCTCGCGTTCGCGGCCCAGCTGGAGGCCGCGCGGGTCGGCGCGCCGGAGCCGGCCGAGCCGGACCGCTGGCGTCCCACGCCGGCCGACGACCGTCCACACGCGCCACACCTGCCCTCGGCCCGGTCGTCGAAGAACCGCAAGAGCGTCAAGGCCGCGCGGGTACGGTCGTTCGGCGCCGGCTTCGCGGTCGGCCCGGACGGCACGCACCGCCGGGTCCGCCCGCACAAGCCGCCGCCGGAGTAGGGAGTCGCGGTGCCGCTCACGGTCATGACCTACAACATCCTCAACGGTGGCGGATCGCGCCTCGACGACCTCCTCGGGATCGTCGACGCGCGGCGGCCGGACCTGCTCGCGCTCCAGGAGCTGCGCGGCTGGGACCGCGCCGGCGCCCGGGTGACCACGCGCGTCGCCGCCGCGCTCGGCATGACCGCGCACCTGGCCCGGGCCACGCTCGGCATGCCGGTCGCGGTGCTGGTCCGGCCGCCCGGCCGGGTGTTGCGGCACCGCGTGATCCGCCTGCCGCTGCACCACGCCGCGTCCATCGTGGAGGTGGCCACCGACCGCGGGCCGCTCACCGTGACCAGCGCGCACCTCAACCCGTTCTCCGGCTCCCGCCGCCGGCACGAGGCGGCCCGGCTGGTGCGCGACACCCGGCCGGCGGACGGGATGGCGCTGCTGATGGGCGACCTCAACGCGCTCGACCCGGGCACCGACCACACCGCGCGGCTGGGCGGGATGCACCACCTCTACCGCTCCCGCCACGTGCGCCGCCACCTGCCCGGCAAGGCCGACACGCGCGCGATCGAGACGTTGCTCGCCGCCGGGTACCGCGACCTCTGGACGGCCGCGGGCGGGCGCGGCCGGCCGTTCACCGCGCCCACCACGGAGGGCGGCGGCCGCGAGTTCGCCCACGACGGCATGCGCATCGACTACATCCTCGGCAGCGGCCCGCTCGCCGGCCTCTGCACCAGCTGCGAGACCCTCACCGGCGGCACCACCGAGTCCGCCTCCGACCACTACCCGGTGGTGGCCACGCTCGACCTCTCCTGGCCATCCTGATCTGCGGCCGGCGACGGGCGGACGGACGCGGCCCGGGCCGGGCGACGGGGAGGATGTGGCCTCCCTCGGCAGCGGCCGGCACCGGTCCGGCGGTCGCGGCCTCGGCCGGGCGCCCGGCGCGAGGTGCCGGGCGCTGTCTGTCCGAGCTGCCCTGATCGGCGGCCGGCGCCAGGTGGTGGCCGCGGCTTCCGGTCGGCTGGGAGGGAGGTGGCCGCGCCTGTCGCGGTCGTCCCGATCAGTGGCCGGTGCGCGTCGGCGTCAGGCAGATCGACGCGGCCTCGGCCAGCGTGATGGCGTGGGGCCAGCCGGGCCCGGCCGGGATGAGGGTGACCGCCGGGTGGCGTGCCTGGAGCGCGGCTGCCTCCGTGGCCGGCCGCACCCCGGCGGACCAGACCACCAGCCGGGCCGGCCCGGCCCGGTCGACGGCGGCGGAGAGCGCGGCCCACGGCAGGTCGGCGCCGAGGCGCCAGCTCTCCACGCCGTGTTCGAGCAGGATGGCGGCGAGCGCGGACGGTGGCAGGTCGCCGGGCTCGCCCGGGGCGCTGGCGAGCATGACCGTGGGGCGGCGGCCGGGCCGGGCCAGCCGGACCAGGCGGTCGTCGAGCGCCTGCCGGATGCCGGCGGCCAGCGCCAGCGCGCTCGCGGTGGGCGGGCCGGCGGTGGCGGCCAGCGCGGGCGCGCAGAGGCGCTGCCAGGTCGGCAGCGTGCCGTCCACCTCCAGCGCGTCGCCGATCAGGCGGGCCACCGCAAGGTCGTCGACCCGGGCGGCGGCCGCGAGCATGCCCCGCACGTCCGAATCGAATCCGGAGGCGGTGGGTAAGGGGGCGGGGTCACGGAGGAACGGCGTGGATGTCACGGGGCGGGCCTCCGGCGCGGCTGAGTGCTGTGCAAAGTTGATGCGGTACGGCGCAGTCCTACGATGGTTCTAAAACCGTTCGATTCTAATTTCGTACCATCTTGGCGAGGAGGTGGCAACCGGTGGCGGACAGCCGTGCGGTGATCGTGGCGCTGGAGCGGATGAAGCAGTCGCATCTGACGCTGCACCACGCGGTGGCGCGCCGCCTGAAGATCAACTCGACGGACGCGGAGGCGATCGCGCATCTGATCGAGGACGAGCCGCTCAGCCAGGAGGCGCTGCGGGTGCGCCTGCTGATCAGCAAGAGCGCGATGACCGCGCTGGTGGACCGGCTGGAGCGGAGCGGGTTCCTGGTCCGGCACGCGAATCCGGCGGACCGGCGCTCGACGCTGCTGACCGTGTCGGAGAGCGCACGGCAGGGATGGGAGACCGGGATGCAGCGGGTCTTCGACACGATCGACCCGGTGGCGGCGGCGCTCGGGCCGGACGCCGCCGCCGTGGTGGCCGAGTTCCTCGACCGCGTCGCCGACCTGCAGCTCAAGCTGGCGGACGACGTGATGCGCTACCGGTCAGAACCGGGGGAGTAGCTCCTTCTGCGCCCACTCCAGGAACGCCTCCTGGTTGTCGCCGCCGACCTGCACCACGGCGACGTGGCTGAACCCGGCGTCGACGAACTTCTGGATCGAGGCGACGTGCTTCTCCACGTCCGGGCCGCAGCTCACGGCCTCGGCCACGTCCTCCTCGCGCACGGTCTGGGTGGCGGCCGCGAACGACTCCGGCTCGGGCAGCTCCGCGTTGACCTTCCAGGTGAGGCCGGACCAGCGCCACTGGTCGTGCACGATCTTGCGGCAGGCCTCCTCGTCCGGGCCCCAGCAGATCGGCACCTGGCCGTAGCGGTTTCCGGCGCCGCCCGCCTCGCGGTACGCGCCCAGCAGGTCCGCGTCCGGCTCGATCGCCACCACCGCGTCGCCGTACTCCGCGGCGAGCGCGGCCGAGGATCGGCCGGAGATCGCGATCGCCATCGGGACGTGCTGCTCGGGCCGGTCCCAGATACGGGCCTCGGGCACGTCGAAGTACGTGCCGGAGTACGTCAGGCGCTCGCCGGCCAGCAGCGGCCGAATGATCTGGAGCGCCTCCTCGAACATGTCGTGCCGGTCCTGCACGTGCGGCCAGGGGCCCACCACGTGCTCGTTCAGGTTCTCGCCGGAGCCGAGCCCGAGCGTGAACCGGCCCTCGGACAGCACGCCGACCGTCGACGCCTTCTGCGCGACGACGGCCGGGTGGTAGCGGCGGATGGGACAGGTGACGTACGACAGCATCTCCACGCGCGACGTGGCGTGCGCGACCGCGCCGAGCACGGACCACGCGTAGGGCGAGTGCCCCTGCGACTCCAGCCACGGGTTGTAGTGATCGGACATCACCAGATGCCCGAACCCCGCGGCCTCGGCGCGGATCGCGTAATCCACCAGCTCGCGGGGGCCGGACTGCTCACTCATCAACGTGTAGCCAATGGACACCATGGGCGGACCTCCTTCGACGGGTACGCCTTACCCGCGCGAGAGCCGGTGAACCGCCCGCGGCCGGTCACAGGCGCGGCAGCACCGTGGTGGCCACCTGCCTGGCCACCTTCAGGTTCGCGGCGTCCTCGCCACCGCGGGCGTACACGTCGACCTGGACGTCGCCGGCGAGCACGTACAGGTGGCCGCCCTGGGTGAACACGGCGTCGCCGACGCCGGTCACCGGCGTGCCGTTCTTCGCCTGGAGCCCGAACTCCGTCTCGGTGGTGTGGCTGACGAAGACGGCGAGCTGACCGCCGTCGAGCTGCCACTGGCAGAACCGCACGGCCGTGTCCTCGTCCGCGCCGTCCGCGTCGGTCCGCGTGACCTGGCGCCCGGTCAGCGCGATCACCTCGACCTTGTTCAGCAGCTCGCACGGGTCCTCGATGGTCTTTCCGGAGGCCGGCTTCCGGCTGCCGGGCAGGCTCGGCATCGCGGTCGGCAGCCCGGTCGCGGGCGCCTTGCCGGCCGGCGCGCCGGCCGTGGTCGGGACCGGCGCCGGCGGGTCGTAGTCGGGGTTCTCCGTGCTGATCAGGATGCAGCCGGAGAGCGCGGGGACGGTGAGGACGGCGGCGGCGAGCAGGGGGAGGACGCGGCGGCGGATCATCTCGAACGCTCCGGAGGCAGTCAGGTCGTGGACAGTCAGAGCGTGTGACATCCGCGCAGGCCAGGGCGGGCGCGGCCGGGATCGCGGCACATTTTCGGGAGTGCGCGGCGGTCTCATCGCGGCTCGGTAACGCCGAGGAAATCTCGGAGTCACTCCATTGACATGACGTACGTCTCAGTCGTAGCTTTCCAGTCGAAGCGTTTCGACTAACCGCTTCGATGTCGCTGACCTGCGGTTTTGCATGGCTGGACGTGGAGGTGGGGATGATGGCGTCGATGGCCGACGTGGCCCGCCGCGCGAACGTCGCGGTCTCCACCGTCTCCTACGCGCTGAACGGCACGCGGCCGGTCGCGAAGGCGACGGCGGAGCGCATCCACCGGGCCATGGAGGAGCTCGGCTACCGGCCGAACGCCCTGGCCCGTGGCCTGGCCAGCAAGCGCAGCCGGAACATCGCGCTGATCTTCCCGATGCTGGAGCGCGGCCTCGGCCTGACCGAGATGGAGTTCGTCAGCGCCGCCGCGGAGACCGCCGGTGAGCTGGGATACCACCTGGTGCTCTGGTCCACGCCGCTCGGCGACACCGACCTGCTCACCCGGCTGACCCGGCAGGGCCTGGTCGACGGCGTGGTGATCATGGAGGTGCACCTCGACGACGCGCGGATCGAGATGCTGCGCCGCACCGGAGTGCCGTTCTGCATGATCGGCCGGACCGGCGAGAACCGCGAGGACCCGTTCGCGGACATCGACTTCGAGAGCACGATCCGGGACGCGGTGGCGCACCTGGCCGGGCTCGGCCACCGTACGGTCGGCTTCATCAACCACTCGCGCGCCTCGTTCGACGCGGGTTACGGCCCGTCCGTGCGCGCGGCGCGCGCGTTCGAGGAGGCGGCGCGCGACAGCGGCCTGCGCCACTTCAGCCGGTTCTGCGACGACTCGCCGACGGCCGGCCGGGAGATGTGGCCGGAGATCGTCGCGGCCCAACCCGGCGTGACCGGCGTGATCGTGATGAACGAGCGCGCCGGTGCCGGCGTGCTCGCCGCGATCCTGCGGTCGGGGGCGCGCGTCCCCGAGGATTTTTCGGTACTTTCGGTCGCTTCCTCCGAGCGGGTCGCCGAGATGACCTACCCGCCGCTGACCACGTTCCACCCGCCCGCGGCGGAACTGGGCCGGCTGGGCGTGCAGGTGCTCATCGACCGCCTGGAGGGAGGCGAGGTACCCCTCGTTCAGCAGCTCATCCCCTGCCGTCTGGTGCTGCGCGACAGCACCGGGCCGGCGACGCGACAACCGGGGGCCGGGATCTGAATTTCCCGGTTCCGCACCGAAGAGGCACGGCTTTCTTATCCACTCGAAGAGGCACCAACCGCTCCACCAGGAGGACGGCATGTTCCGTACCAGGAAGATAGGGGTTGTCGCGGCCGCACTGGCCGTGACGGCGTCCCTCGGACTCGCGGCCTGCGGCGGCGACGACTCCGGCGACTCCGGCGACGGCAAGACCCTGAGGCTGTGGCACTACGAGGGGCCGAACAGCGCGATGGGCATCGCCTGGGCCAAGGCGATCGAGGACTTCAAGGCGTCCCACCCGGGCGTCGAGGTCGTCTACGAGGAGAAGGGCTTCGAGCAGATCCGGCAGAACGCCGGCATGATCCTGAACTCGAACGAGGCCCCGGACCTCATGGAGTACAACAAGGGCAACGCCAGCGCCGGTCTGCTGTCCAAGCAGGGTCTCCTGACGGACATGACCGAGGAGGTCACCAAGCGCGGCTGGGACAAGAAGATCCCGGCGAGCATCGCGACCACGTCCAAGTACGACCAGAACGGCGTCATGGGCGGCGACAAGTGGTACGGCGTCACGAACTACGGCGAGTACGTGATGGTCTACTACAACAAGGACGAGTTCAAGCGGCTCAACCTGCAGGTGCCGACCACGCTGGCCGAGTTCGAGACGGTCATGCAGAAGTTCAAGGACGACGGTAAGACCCCGCTCGCGGTCGGCGGCGCGGAGTACCCGGCGCAGCAGATCTTCTACCAGCTCGCGCTCTCCCAGGCGACGAACACGTTCGTCGACGACTTCCAGCTCTACAAGAACAAGGTCAACTTCCAGGGCCCGGAGATGACGTACGGCGCGACCAAGTTCGCCGAGTGGGTCAGCAAGGGCTACATCGCGAAGGACTCGGCCGGCGTCAAGGCCGAGGACATGGGCGTCAACTTCATCCAGGGCAAGTCGCCCATCCTGATCTCCGGCTCCTGGTGGTACGGCCGCTTCAGCGACGAGATCAAGTACGACTGGGGCACGTTCCTGTTCCCGGGCAACACGCTGCAGGCCGGCTCCGGCGGCAACCTCTGGGTCATCCCGACCAGCGCGAAGAACAAGTCGCTGGCGTACGACTTCATCGAGATCACGATGAAGCCGGAGATCCAGGCGCTGCTCGGCAACTCCGGCGGCGTCCCGATCGGTGCCGACGCGTCCGCGATCACGGACGCGAAGAACAAGGAGCTGATCGAGAACTTCAACAAGATCAATGCTGCGAACGGCCTCGCGTTCTACCCGGACTGGCCGGCGCCCGGCTACTACGACGTGCTGGTGGCGGGCATGCAGAACCTGATCAACGGTTCCAAGACCCCGCAGGCGGTCCTCGACGAGATCGCCACGCCGTACAACGACAACCTCGCCAGCATCGGCAAGTAGCAGCACCGGCACCGCGCCGGCGGCCTCGGATCGGGCCGCCGGCGTGGGGCCGTCACTGAAAGGCTCCCCCCTCACCATGGCCAATACCCGGTCCCGGCGGGGTGGCAAGGGCGGTTACCTGCTCTTCCTGCTCCCCGGCGTGCTGCTCTTCACCGCCGTCATCGTCATTCCGCTGATCATGAATATCGGGATCAGCTTCACCCGCTGGCAGGGCATCGGCACCCCGCAGTGGATCGGACTGGACAACTACGACCGGCTCATCCACGACGCCAACTTCTGGGCGTCCTTCCGGAACATCATCTTCATCATCGTGGCGATGGTGGTCATCCCCACGCTGCTCGGACTCTTCCTCGCCGCGGTCCTCTTCGACTACGTCGGCAAGCGGATCGGCCCGGGTACGGCCAGCGTCTTCCGCTCCGGCCTGTACCTGCCTCAGGTGCTGCCGGTCGCGGTCACCGGCATCGTCTGGGGCTGGTTCCTCAACTCCAGCACCGGTGTGTTCAACTCCATTCTGGACAGCATCGGGCTCGGCTTCCTCGCGCAGAACTGGCTCGGCGACCCGAAGTGGGCGCTCTGGTCGGTGATGTTCGTGATGGTGTGGGTCCAGCTCGGCTACCCGGTCGTGATGTTCATGTCCGGTCTGCAGCGCGTCGACCCGGAGCTCTACGAGGCCGCGGACCTGGACGGCGCGGGCTGGTGGCAGAAGTTCACCCGGATCGCGGTCCACCTGATCAAGCCGGAGATCTATGTCGTGCTGGTCACGACCACCATCTCGGCCCTCAAGATCTTCGGTCAGATCTTCGTGCTGACCCGCGGCGGGCCGGGCAACTCCACGCTGGTCCCGTCCTACTTCGCCTGGCAGAACTTCTTCGAGAAGTTCAACGCGGGGTACGGCGCCGCGATCTCCACGGTGCTGACGCTGATCATCATCGTGCTGACCTACGTCTTCCTGCGGATCCAGACCGCCGACGAGCGGCGGGGAGCCTGATATGTCGACTGACACCGTGACGAAAGCGGCCGGCGAGCCGGTCAAGCCCGTCAAACCCGCCAAGCCCGGCGGGCTCGCCACCAAGACGCTCGTCCTGGCCGGCCTGACCGTCTTCACCGGCCTCGTGCTCGCACCGTTCCTGGTCGTGCTGATCAACGCGTTCAAGTCCTCGGAGGACTACAGCCAGGGCGGGCCGCTCGCGCTGCCGTCCAGCATCTACCTCCAGGGCATGATCGATTTCTGGAACCGGGTCGAGTTCGGCGAGAAGCTCTGGAACAGCTTCGTCATCGCGGCCTCGGTCGCGGTGCTCGCCGTGATCATCAGCGTGCTCAACGCCTACGCGATCGGCATCGGCCGGCTGCGCGGGCGTACCGCGTTCCTGATGTTCTTCCTGCTGGCCAACCTGCTGCCGCAGGAGGCGCTGGTCTACCCGCTGTACTACCTGTCGAAGCAGTTCGACCTCTACAACACGCGGCTCATGGTGATCATCATCTTGACCGCGATCCAGGCCGCGTTCGGCACCTACCTGCTCTCCAGCGTGTTCCGGGACTTCCCGCCGTCGCTGCTGGAGGCCGCGGCGCTGGACGGCGCCGGCAAGCTGCGCACGCTGATCCGGGTGGTCGTGCCGACCAGCTGGCCGACGCTCTCCGTGCTGTTCACGTTCTTCTTCATCTGGACGTGGAACGAGTTCTTCCTCCCGCTGATCTTCCTGATCGACAACGACCTCCAGACCGTGCCGCTGGCGCTGGCCGTGCTCCAGGGACAGCGCGAGGTCGACATCACCACCACGGCCGCGTCCGCGCTGCTCGGCATCGTGCCCGCGGTGCTGTTCTTCCTCATCTTCCAGCGCACGCTGACCCGCGGGGTCATGTCGGGCGCGGTCAAGTGACACATCCCGGAAGGACCCGGAAATGAAGTTCAGCAACGGCTACTGGCGGATGCGGGACGGGGTGACCCCCATGTACCCGATGGAGGTGCGCGACGTCCAGGTCACCGGGGACGCGCTGACCGTCTACGCGCCGACCAAGCGGATTCTCACCCGGGGAGACACGCTCAACCTGCCGCTGCTGACCGTGCGCGCGTCCTCGCCGGCGCCGGGCGTCATCTCGATCAGGACGACGCACTTCGCGGGGCGGCGTCCCCGCACCCCCTCCTTCCAGCTCGCCGATGGCGGCGCCGACGTGCGGATCGCGGACGGCGAACAGTTCGCGTCGCTGACCAGCGGGGAGCTGACCGTCCGGTTCCACAAGGGCGACCAGTGGAGGCTGGACTTCCTGGCCGAGGGGCGGGTGCTCACGTCCAGCGGCTACAAGAACCTGGCCGCGCTGGACGTCGAGGGCGAGGGCTCGTACGTGCGGGAGCAACTGCTGCTCGGCGTCGGCGACACGGTCTACGGGCTGGGCGAGCGGTTCGGGCCGTTCGTGAAGAACGGGCAGGTCGTCGACATCTGGCAGGAGGACGGCGGCACCAGCAGCGAGCAGGCGTACAAGAACGTCCCGTTCTACCTGACCAACGCGGGGTACGGCGTCTTCGTCAACCACCCCGGCGGCGTCTCGTTCGAGGTGGCGTCCGAGTCGGTGTCCCGGGTCGGCTTCTCCGTGCCCGGCCAGGAGCTGGAATATCTCGTCATCTACGGCCCGACGCCGAAGGACGTCCTCCGGCGCTACACCTCGCTGACCGGGAAGCCCGCGCTGCCGCCGGCCTGGTCGTTCGGGCTGTGGCTGTCCACCTCGTTCACCACGGACTACGACGAGGAGACGGTCAACAAGTTCGTCTCCGGGATGGCCGACCGCGACCTGCCGCTGTCCGTCTTCCACTTCGACTGCTTCTGGATGCGCGAGTTCCACTGGACCGACTTCGAGTGGGACCCGAAGGTCTTCCCGGACCCGGTCGGCATGCTCAAGCGGCTCAAGGACCGCGGACTGCGCATCTGCGTGTGGCTCAACCCGTACATCGCGCAGCGGTCCGTGCTGTTCGAGGAGGGCGCGGCCAACGGCTACCTGCTGAAGACCACCGACGGCGACGTCTGGCAGTGGGACCTGTGGCAGGCCGGCATGGCGCTGGTCGACTTCACCAACCCCGAGGCCCGCGCCTGGTACGCGTCGAAGCTGCGCGGCCTGCTGGAGATGGGCGTGGACGCGTTCAAGACCGACTTCGGCGAGCGCATCCCGGTCCGCGACGTGGTCTGGCACGACGGCTCCGACCCCGAGCGGATGCACAACTACTACACGCACCTTTACAACCAGGTCGTGTTCGACGTGCTCCGGGAGGTGCGCGGCGAGGGTGAGGCCGTGCTGTTCGCGCGCTCCGCCACCGCGGGCGGCCAGCAGTTCCCGGTGCACTGGGGCGGCGACTGCGAGTCCACGTTCGAGGCGATGGCGGAGAGCCTGCGCGGCGGGCTGTCGCTGTCCGCGTCCGGCTTCGGGTTCTGGAGCCACGACATGGGCGGCTTCGAGGGCAAGCCGCACCCGGCCGTGTTCAAGCGGTGGATCCCGTTCGGCCTGCTCAGCTCGCACAGCCGGTTGCACGGCAGCCAGTCGTACCGGGTGCCCTGGGAGTTCGACGAGGAGGCGGTGGACGTGCTGCGCACGTTCACGAAGCTGAAGGCGCGGATCATGCCCTACCTCTTCGGGCAGGCGGTGCAGGCCCACGAGCAGGGCGTACCGGTGATGCGCCCGATGATCGTGGAGTTCCCGGACGACCTCGCGGTCACGCACGTCGAGCGGCAGTACATGCTCGGCGACGCGCTGCTGGTCGCGCCGGTGTTCAGCGAGGGCGGCGAGACCACGTTCTACACGCCGGCCGGTTCGTGGACGCATCTGCAGACCGGGGAGACGTTCACCGGCCCGGCCTGGCACCGGCGCACGGTCGGCTTCGGCGAGGTGCCGGTGCTGGTCAGGCCCGGCACCGTGCTCGCGCTCGGCGCCGTCGACGACCGGCCCGACTACGACTACGCGCGCGGCGTGACGCTGGCCCTCTACGAGCTGCCGGACGGCGCGGACGTCACGGTCTCGATCCCGGCGGTCGACGGCACCGAGGCGGCCCGGTTCACGGCCGTGCGGACCGGCGACGCGATCACGGTGACCCGGGTGTCCGGCGAGCCGCTGCCCTGGCGGGTCCGGCTCGGCCACGCGGGCACCCCGGTGGAGCTCTCCGCGGAGACCACCGGCCACGTCGTGACGCTCTAGATCAACCAAAACACGGCGGGGGTACGGCATGCGCCGTACCCCCGCCGCTTTGTGGATCTTTACTTGAGCGTGCCACCGAGGTAGGCGAAGGAGCCGTACGGGCTGCCCGGCGCCCACTGCGACTTCGCGTAGAGCGCGTTGTCGGTGCCGCGCACGAAGACCGCGATCCGCCAGTCGTGGTTGGCGGACGCCTCGATCTCGTTGGTCAGCACGCCACCCTGGTTGGACCAGTCGGTCCAGCCGGCGCTACCGCTGTTGTGCTGCACGCGGGTGTAGAGCGCGTTGTCCGTGCCCCGCACGAAGACCTGCAGCTTGCCGCTCTTGTTGATGATCGCGGACGGGTTGCTGGTCAGGACGCCGCCCAGGCTGGCCCAGTTGGTCCAGTTGCCGCTGTTCGGCGACATCTGGCGGCGCGTCCACAGCGCGTTGTCGGTGCCCTTGACGAAGACCTGGATGCGGCCCTTGCCGTCCACCACCGGGGTGGTGTCGCTGGTCAGGCCGCCGCCGAGGGACTTCCACGGCGTCCAGTTGCCGCTGTTCGCGTAGGACTGGCGGCGGGTCCACAGCGCGTTGTCCGTGCCGCGGGCGAAGATGGTCAGCCGCTGGTCCTTGTCGAACGACACCGACGTCTCGCTGGTGATCTTGCCACCCAGCGACTGCCAGCTGGTCCAGGACGAGCTGTTGCGGTCCTTCTGGCGCTTGGTCCAGACCGCGCCGTCCGTGCCCTCACCGAAGACGGTCAGGCGGCGACCCTGGTCCGCGGTGACGGTCGGGTCGCTGTTCAGCACGCCGCCCAGGCTGGTCCACGAGGTCCAGCTGGAGCTGTTCGCCGAGGTCTGGCGCTTGGTCCAGATCGCGTTGTCGGTGCCCCGCGCGAACACCTGGATCCGCCGGGCCTCGTCCACGCCGACGCGCGGTGCGCCGGTGATGACGCCGCCGAGGCTGACCCAGTTCGTCCAGGAGCTGGAGCCGCGCTTGATCTGCGTCTTCACGTAGACCGCGTCGTTGGTGCCGCGGACGAACGCCGACAGGCGGCCGTCGCGGTTGAGCGCGGTGTCGACCGACGGCGTGCCGGCCGGGGAGGCGCTGCGCGCGGTGGCCGGCGTGGCCTCCGCGATCGGCGCCGCCTGGGCGGGCGCCGAGACGAGACCGCCGCCGAGCAGGGTCAGCGCGGTCGCCGCGACGATCGCGCTCCGTACACGTCGGGTTGCGAGTGCACCCTCCATGACGATTCTCCTTCCGGTTCAGGTGGTACGCCGGGCCGGACCGTCCTCGGCGGACGGCTGGTGGAGGCCCGGAAGCCCGTACCCCTGGTGCTGGCTGGTGATGGTCGAGCCCGAAACGCGCACAATGCCCGTTCTGACCGACCACAACGGAGCGTAATTTGCCGGTGGCCTTTCCGTGGCGAGTTCATCCCGTCGCCACGCCGCCGTGCCTGTCGCGTAAGTGACACTTAAAGTAAATTGGACGAAATAACGGCATATTAACGGGCGATTAGGCCGGACGACCGGATGATTTACGGCGAATCGGACCGGTGTCCACGGTGGGCCGTGATACCGCGGGCTTTAGCATGTGTCGATGCGGTGGATCTTGTCGCTTCCGGCCATTGTGGGCGCGGCCTGCGTCGCGGTCGCGGGCGCGATGGCGGCCTCGCCGGGGATCGCGGGCGGGGCTGCGCTCGCCGTGTCGGTGCTGCTCATCGCGCATCCGGCGGTCGCGCGCGTGCCGGACGCGGCGAGCCGGGTGCTGCTGCGCGGCGTGGCCGGGTTCGTGGGCGCGGCGGTCGTGCTGCGGGTGTCGGAGTGGTGGCGGTGGCGATCCCCGGACCGGGCGCCGGAGGACCTGGGGCCGCACCGGGCGGAGTACGCGGCCGACCTGCTCACGGTGGGCTGCCTGGCGGTGGCGGTGGTCTGCGCGGGCGTGGTGATCGGGCGGTCCTGGCGCGGGCGGCGAGTGCCGGTCGCGGTCGCGATGGCGGGCGTGTTCCTGCTGGCCGGGGCCGCGTGGCGGGCGGTGGTGGCGGCGCGGGTCAGCGGGGAACTGCTCCGGGCCCGCGAGTCGGCGGCGGAACTGGCCAGGGGCGGCGCCTTCGTCCAGGAGGGGCTGCGGTACTCGCGGACCGCGATGGTCGCGATCGAGGTGTGGCCGGCCGTGCTGGTCGGCGCGATGCTGCTCGGTGCGGTCCTGGCCGTGGCCGCCGGCGCCCGTCTCGCCGCGGCGGAACGGCGCTGACCGTGGGCCTGACCCGGCCACCGCGGGTCCGGCAGGGAGGCCGCCCGCGGCCGGCCGGTGCCCGCGGGAGCACTGGGACATCGGCCACGCCGGACGTGGGAAGACGGCTTTCACGATTGTGATGGCCGTGGGTCCGCCACGCGAACGGGACGCGGGTCTCTACAGCGTCATCATCTTCGCGGCCAGCGCGACCGGCGTCAGGTCGCCGTTGCGCAGTTCCTCGGCCGCGGTGGCCTCACCGATCGTGTCCAGGTGCTCGGCCGCGGTGCGCAGCGCGCGTTCGTCGCCGCTGAGCAGCTTGCGGGCGATGTGCGTCTGGGCGGCCGTCAGCTTCGCGAACGCGCACGCGTCGAGCGCGGTGATCACGCCCTCGTTCAGCGTGCCGTCCATCGCCCGGCGCGCGCCGATCTCCAGCAGCCACTTCGGCCACCAGGCGTAGCGGCCGACCAGCCCGCCGTACCGGATGGCCTCCTCGGGGGAACGGCCGGCCGCCAGCAGGTTGACGGCCAGCTCGGTGTCGAAGCGCTCCAGGCGCAGCGCGGTCATCGCGAGCAGCAGCGTGGGCTGCGCGCCGAGCAGCGGCTCGGCCCCGGCGGCCGCGCCCGGGTAGTCGCCGCCGACCGCCGCGTTGATCACCCATGCCTCGGTCAGGCGGGTGCTGTCCGCGTCCACCCGGTCGAGCGTGTTACGCAGGCGCTGCCGGGCGGCCTGGGCGTCGTCGGCGAGATACTCGTCGAGCGGGCGGAGCAGGTGGCGGTTCACGGTCGCGGCGGCCAGCTCGATCTCGCGGCGGACCAGCGGATTCGTGATCCTGGGGGCGAGCGCGGTGGTCAGTTCCTCGACGAAGTAGGGCGCGTCGAACTGCGCGGACGCGGCGAGCAGCTCCGCCCACCACTCCACCGGATGCGCCGCCCCTTCCTCCATTTGTACGACTATATGGCGAAAAATCGGGCCTTATGTGGGGAAAGGCTTAGGCGCGGTTACTGGGGTCGTGGCTTGGGTCACGTAACGTATCGCCCGGCGGTAACGTACGGAAAACTCCGACGAAACGACGGTTTCCCCGCCTGGGACGCCGTCTCCTGGCGCGACGTGTGAGGAGGGGACGATGACCACGTTCAAGCCCGGTCTCGAAGGTGTGATCGCATTCGAGACGGACATCGCGGAGCCCGATCGCGAGGGCGGCTCGCTGCGCTATCGCGGCGTGGACATCGAGGACCTCATCGGCCAGGTCTCGTTCGGCAACGTGTGGGCGCTGCTGGTCGACGGCGAGTTCGGCCCCGGCCTGCCGCCCGCGGAGCCGTTCCCGGTCCCGGTCCATTCGGGCGACATCCGCGTCGACGTGCAGTCCGCGGTCGCGATGCTCGCGCCGTACTGGGGGCTGCCGCAACTGCTCGACGCCTCTGACGAGCAGGCCCGCGCCGACCTCGCCCGCGTCTCCGTCACCGCGCTCTCGTTCGTCGCCCAGTCCGCGCGCGGGCTCGGGCTCCCCGCGGTGCCGCAGAAGGAGATCGACAAGGCGGACACCGTGGTCGAGCGCTTCATGCGGCGCTGGCGCGGCGACCCCGACCCACGGCACATCAAGGCCGTCGACGCGTACTTCATCTCCGCCGCCGAGCACGGCATGAACGCCTCCACGTTCACCGCCCGCGTCGCCGCCTCCACCGGCGCCGACGTCGCCGCCTGCATCTCCGCCGCGATCGGCTCGCTCTCCGGCCCGCTGCACGGCGCCGCCCCCACCCGCGTACTGCAGATGCTGGAGGCCGTCGAGTACTCCGGCGACCCCGCCGGATACGTCCGCGGCGTCCTCGACCGCGGCGAGCGCCTGATGGGCTTCGGCCACCGCGTCTACCGCGCCGAGGACCCGCGCGCCCGCGTCCTCCGCCGCACCGCCAAGGAACTGGGCGCCCCCCGCTACGAGATCGCCGAGGCCCTGGAGAAGGCCGCCCTGGAGGAACTCGCGAACCGCCGCCCCGACCGGGTCCTCCCGACCAACGTCGAGTTCTGGGCCGCCGTCGTGCTCGACTTCGCCGAGGTCCCCGCCCACATGTTCACGTCCGTCTTCACCTGCGCCCGGGTCGCCGGCTGGAGCGCCCACATCCTCGAACAGAAGAAGCTCGGCCGCCTCGTCCGCCCCTCCGCCCGCTACACCGGCCCCGAGCCCCGCAAGCCCTCCGCCGTCCCCGGCTGGGACTCCCTCTAACCCATTTTCCCGCTTCCGGCGCGGTCGCTCCCCGCATGCTCCCGCGGGCACCGGTCGTCGCTGGCGCTCCTCCCTGCCAGTCCCGCACCCACCCGGCCGACCGCCCCGGCCGTCCTCGGCCCACCCCGCGCCCCCGCCGCCTGCGCCGCTCGCGGCGCGCCGTCCCGTTCCCGGCCGGCACGCCAGGTGCCCGGCGCGGCTCGTTGCCGTGGGTGGCGTGCTGCGGGCCGCGTTTCGTTTCCTGGCTGGGACGCCGCCGTGTCCGGCGTGGTTCGTGCTGCGGACGCTGTGCTGCGGGCCGTGTCTCGTCCGCGGGCTGGGGCGCCGCCGTCTCCGGCGTGGTTCGTGCCGCGCTGTGCTGCGGGCCGTGTCTCGTCCGCGGGCTGGGGCGCCGCCGTCTCCGGCGTGGCCTGTGCCGGGGGCACGTGCGCCGCTTCCGTTCGGGCCCGGAGGCCAGCACGTCAGGCACGGCGGGTGGTGGGGGCGGCCGTCGTCGTTGCCGATGTGGAGTTGATGCGCGCCGGGTGACGCGGGCAGCGGCGGTGATCGCGTGCTCTGTCCCGGCCACCCACTCCACCGGCTCCGACGCCGCGAGCGGAGCGGAGCGCCAGCGGAGTCGGAGCCCGCGGCGAGGTTTGCCCGCGGGAGCATGCGCGGCTGGTCCACGCCGGAAGCGGGAAAATCCGGGTCTGAGTTGTTCTTCACGCGACGTGGCCGGCCGGGATGGGTGTAGCCGTGCATCAGTGCGGTCGGCGCCGGCGGCGGAGGGCGGCGGTGATGGCGCGGATGGTGTCGGCGGGGGTGCGGAGGACGTCGTCGGCGGTGAAGCGGAGGACGAGCCAGCCGGCCTCCTCGAGGCGTCGCTGACGGGCGATGTCGTGGCGGAATACGGACCGTTGGCGGTGGTGGTCGCCCTCGTATTCGATCGCGATACGCAGGGTGGGGTAGGCGAGGTCGACACGGAGCGGCGCTGCTCCGCGGGATATCAAGATCTTGTGTTGGGCGACCGGGCGGGGGAGGCCCGCGTCCGTGATCAACAGACGCAACAGGGTTTCCATGGGGGACTCGGTGAGCGGCTCGGCCTCGGCCAGGCGGGTGGTGAAGAGTGCGACGCCGCGCCAGCCGTGGCGTGCCGTGGCGAGGGCGGTGAGCTGCTCGATGGTGACGAGCCTCCGGTGCAGCAGAGCGTCCAGCGCCATGATCGCCCGGCGGCGGTCGGGGAGGCGGCCGGCGTCGAACGCGGTCCGCCCAGGGCTGGTCACCGGGAGTCCGCTGATCGAATCGAGGTCTTCGGGAAGCAGTTTTCCGCGGGAGACCTTCAATCCTCTCTGGACCCTCAGGCTGCATGACGGCGGAATGGTGACGGTGACGGCCGATCCGCGGGGTGGTGATCCGGCGCCCCAGAGGAATACCGCGCTCGGTCCGCTGATCACGCCGCCGGCGGGAAGCGTGAGGGCGGCCGCGGCACACCACATCCGGTGATCGTCAGGGGTGTATTCGGAGGCTCGGACGTAGATGTCGTGAAACAGCCGATGCCACCGGGGTGACTGGAGCTGGCGGCGCGTGACCAGGTCGGCCGCGGTCGCGTGGCTGCCGCGGAAGGGGGCGAGTCCGAGCCGGTGCGGCGCTGATGACGTTCGAGTCACGGGCTCATTCTGGTGCGGCCCTCCGACAATTCGATATTGCATTATCGATCGACTGGTGAGAGATACGTAGAGCACGTTATGAGGGCCTCGTAACGTGCTCTACGTATCTGTAATCGGTTCAACTGGCGGGCCGGGCGGAGATGGGCCGGGACGCGCTGGGGCCGGCCCGGCCGGAGTCGGGAGTGGCCTGCCGGGCGGGCGCGGGCGGCGGGGTCAGGGGGTGATGGTGACGAGGGCCGGGAAGGGGGTGCCGGAGCGGAGCGACGTGATGAGGGTGGAGAGGGCGGGTGGGCCGCCGGAGGTGGCGAGCCAGTGGCTGACCAGGCAGGCGGCCTCGGCGTAAGAGTCGTCGTGAGCGGCGGAGCGCAGGTTCCAGGGGCGGGTGGTGAGGGGGAGGGCGTCGGTGAGTGGCATCAGGCAGCGGGCGGACGGGGCGGGGGACGCGGCGGGGGCCAGGTAGCGGGGGTCGTCGGAGATGACGACGGCGAGGCCCTCGTCGAACCACTGGGGTACCGAGGCGGACCCGAGGCGGGTGTGCAGTTCGACGTGGGCGAGTTCGTGGGTGGCGATGACCGGGTTGATGCCGGCGGGGGAGAGCATCAGGCCGCGGTTGAGGATGGCGATGCCCTTGCTGCCGCCGCCGCGCAGGCGCTGGTAGCAGGCGTCCGTGACGCAGGCGAGGACGCGCGGGGTGCTGAGGCGGTCGCCGTAGAAGGCGCGGATGGTGGCGTCGGCGGCGGAGAGGGCGGAGTCGACGGCGGCGCGCTGGGCGTCGGTGGCGCCGCGTTCCACGTACACGCCGGGCTGGGTTTCGGAGAGGTTGTAGCAGCGCGGGCAGGCGAGCGCGGTGACGGACGGGTAGACCACGGCCAGCGCGGCGATCGAGATGACGATCAGCAGCGGCGGGATCGACCCGAGGACGACGAACAGCCGGCGGCGCGTCATGCCGAGACAGTCTAGGGCTTGACGCATGGGTGTTTACTGTTCTCAACAGAGAGCACTGCTCTCTAACTGGAGCGGGGAGGGAACACGTGCGACTCGTCGAGGCCGAGGGTGGGAGCAAGGCGTTCAACGACATCGCGAAGTGGCTGACCGCGCGCGGGGTCAGCCTGCTGGGCAGCCGGGTGCTGGCGGTCCGGGGGCGCGGCAGCGGGCGGACGCGCACGGTGGTGGTCAATCTGTTCACGTACGAGGGTGAGCGCTATCTGCTCGCGCCGCGCGGGCACACCCAGTGGGTACGGAACCTGCGCGCGGCCGGGGAGGGGGAGTTGCGGCTCGGCGCGCGCGTGGAGCGGTTCACGGCGGTCGAGGTCGCCGACCCGGACAAGCCGCCGCTGATCCGCCGCTACCTGCGGAAGTGGGCGTGGGAGGTAGGCAGGTTCTTCGACGGGCTGGACAAGGACTCGCCGGAGGAGGAACTGCGCGCGGCGGCACCCGGTTTCCCGGTGTTCCGGATCGTGCCGCGCGGGCGGTAGACTCGCGGCAGGCCGAGAGGCGCTGCGACGGACCTCTGTGAGTCCGCCACGCTCGGCCTGTGGATCACACGTAAGGGCGCCTCCGTACCGTGGAGGCGCCCTTCGGCTTCTCCCGGTATCGCCGCGTGGCCTGACGAGGCCGCGCGGACTCGCACACCGTCCGCTCAGGGCGAGCGGACGCGGGAGAGGAGAGGGAAACGTGACTGCTCAGGACTACAGGATCGCGGATCTCGGGCTGGCCGAGGCCGGGCGGCACCAGATCCGGCTGGCCGAGCACGAGATGCCGGGCCTGATGGCGCTGCGCCGGGAGTACGCGGAGTCCCAGCCGCTGCGCGGCGCGCGGATCGCCGGCTCGCTGCACATGACCGTGCAGACCGCGGTGCTGATCGAGACGCTGGTCGCGCTCGGTGCCGAGGTCCGCTGGGTCTCCTGCAACATCTTCTCGACGCAGGACGAGGCGGCCGCGGCCGTGGTCGCGGCCGGCACGCCGGTCTTCGCCTGGAAGGGCGAGACGCTCGAGGAGTACTGGTGGTGCACCATGCGCCTGTTCGACTTCGGCGGCGGGCAGGGGCCGAACCTGATCGTCGACGACGGCGGGGACGTGACGCTGCTGGTGCACAAGGGCGTCGAGTACGAGCGCGCGGGTGCGGTCCCGCAGCCGGCCGAGGGTGACCACGAGGAGCAGCGGGTCATCCTGGACACGCTGCGGGCGAGCCTGGCCGAGGACCCGCGCCGCTTCACCCGGATCGCGGAGGGGCTGCGCGGCGTCAGCGAGGAGACGTCGACCGGCGTGGCCCGGCTCTACCGGATGGAGGCGGAGGGCTCGCTGCTCATCCCGGCGATCAACGTCAACGACTCGGTGACCAAGAGCAAGTTCGACAACAAGTACGGCATCCGCCACTCGCTCGCGGACGGGCTCAACCGGGCCACCGACGTCATGCTCGGCGGCAAGCTGGCCGTGGTCTGCGGGTACGGCGACGTGGGCAAGGGCGCGTCGGCCGCGCTGCGCGGGCAGGGCGCCCGCGTGGTGGTCACCGAGATCGACCCGATCTGCGCGCTCCAGGCCGCGATGGACGGCTTCCAGGTCACCACGGTCGACGACGTCGTGGAGCGGGGCGACATCTTCATCACCACGACCGGCGGCACGGACATCATCACCGCGGCGCACATGGCGCGGATGAAGCACAACGCCATCGTCGGCAACGTCGGGCACTTCGACACCGAGATCGACATGGCCGGGCTCGCGGCGTACCCCGGGGTCGAGAAGATCGAGGTCAAGCCGCAGGTGCACGAGTGGCGCTTCCCGGACGGGCACTCGATCCTGGTGCTCTCCGAGGGGCGGCTGATGAACCTGGGCAACGCCACCGGGCACCCCAGCTTCGTCATGTCGAACTCGTTCGCCAACCAGGTGATCGCGCAGATCGAGCTGTGGACCGGCTCGTACGACGTCGCGGTGTACCGGCTGCCGAAGCACCTGGACGAGAAGGTGGCGCGGCTGCACCTGGACGCGCTCGGCGTGCGGCTGACCACGCTCACCAAGGCGCAGGCGGAGTACCTCGGCGTGGACGTCGAGGGGCCGTACAAGCCGGAGCACTACCGGTACTGACGCGGATGGGGCGCCCCGAGCGGGGCGCCCCATCGACGGTGGTGTCCGATCGGTCAGTCGTTCGCGGCGACCTCGTACAGCTTCTCCGGCGCGACCAGGCCTCCGTAGACCTTGCCGTCGTCGGTGAAGAGCACGCTGAACAGGTTGCCGGAGAGCAGCCGGCCCTTGCCCCAGGCACCGCTCACCTCGGGGAACTGCGCGGACAGCGCCTCCAACTGGGCGGCCGGCAGCTCGTCCGGCGCGCCCTCCGGCGCGTTCTCCGGCTTCACCGCGTCCGCCGGGACGGCCCGCTCGGCGGCGGCCAGGTCGGCCGTGAAGACCGTGGTCCAGCCCTCGCCGATCGTCTTCGGCTTCGCGGCCTCGGCCAGCTTGTCGATCTCGGCCTGCTCCTCGGGCGTCGGCTCGGCGTCGTGCTCCTCCGCGGACAGCGCCTTGGAGTTGCCCTCGGTGACCGTGCCGCCGGGCGGCGGGTTGAACGCGAACTGCGCCGCGTCCGGCCGGCCGAAGTCGACCTGCGTGAACGCGACCTTGAACGCGGAGACGTTGTCCTTCTTCGCGATGATCTCGGCGCGCAGCGGGATCTTGTGCTCCGCGTCGATCGCCAGCCGGACCTCGCCGACCAGCGACGTCGTGTCGCGCGGGCGCAGGATCAGCTCGTACGCGTCACGGCCCGCGACCTTCGCGGACCGGCCGACCACGACCTCGGTGGTCGGGTCGACGGCGGCCAGCGCCTGGTCGGCCGCCTCCTGCGGGGTGGACGGCAGCCCGGACGCCATCGGCGCCGGAGCCTCGTCCGCCTGGCCCGCCGGGACAGTCCAGTGCTGCGCGGTGTTGCCCGCGCTCTGCCAGATCCACACGTCGGTGCCGTTGCGGATCACGTCGGTCTGGCCGAGCGTGCCGACCAGCGCGACGCGGGACTTGTCCGGCTCCGAGTGCCAGACCCGCAGCGTGTTCTCGCCGGAGATCAGCGAGCCGAGGCTGCCGGTCTCGCCGCCGACGTCCGCGGCCAGCTTCGCGATGCCGGGCAGGCCGAGGTCGGCGGTCTGCACGACGGTGCCGGACAGGCCGTCGACCTTCGCGTTCTGCAGGTCGACCAGGAGCTCGGCCGCGCTGCGCTGCGGGAGCACCGGGTCAGCGCCCGCGGCGAGCGCGCCCACCGCGGCGCCTCCGCCGATGACGGCGACCGCGGCGGCGGCCGGGATCAACCAGCGCCGGGCCGTCTGAGACTTCATCAGTGACATGGGTGTCGCACCTCCTGCACACCATGATGGGTCGGCGTGCCTGTGACGAAGCTGAGCCGCGACAGGCGCGGCTGAGAGCGCTCGTGGCACTGTAACTCTCATGCGACTGCTGGTGGTCGAGGACGAGGCGCGGATGGCGCGGGCGCTGCAGCGCGGGCTGCAGGCCGAGGGGTTCGCGGTGGACGTGGCCGCGGACGGGCCGGGCGGGCTGGAGATGGCCCGGCACGGCGGCTACGACGCGATGATTCTGGACGTGATGCTGCCCGGCCTGTCCGGCTACCGCGTGGTGCGCCAGCTGCGCGCGGAGGACGTGTGGCTGCCGGTGCTGATGCTCAGCGCGAAGGACGGCGAGTACGACCAGGCGGACGGCCTGGACTGCGGCGCCGACGACTACCTGACCAAGCCGTTCTCCTTCGTGGTGCTGCTGGCCCGGCTGCGCGCGCTGCTGCGCCGTGGCGCGCCACAGCGACCGGCCGTGCTCACGGTCGGCGACCTGACGCTCGACCCGGCCCAGCGCCGGGTCAGCCGCGCCGGCACCGACATCACGCTCACCGCGCGGGAGTTCGCGCTGCTGGAGTACCTGATGCGCCGGGAGGGCGCGGTCGTCTCCAAGACCGAGCTGCTCGACCACGTCTGGGACGCCGCCATGGAGACCGCGCCGAACGCGGTGGAGGTCTACATCGGCTACCTCCGCCGCAAGATCGGCCGGGACCTGCTGGAGACCGTGCGCGGCGCCGGCTACCGTCTCTCGGCCGCCCGATGACCAACCCCGCGCCGGTACGCCGTGAGCGCTCCCTTCGTACCCGCATCGTGCTCCTGTGGGTGTTCGGGCTGGCCGTGGGCCTGGCGCTGGGCGGCACCACGCTGCTCGGGTCGCTCGGCATCGCGCTGAACCGCACCGCGGAGGCGGAGGCGGCCAAGACCGTGGAGGGCGTGGCGAGGCTGCTCGAGGAGGACGAGCTGCGAAACCCGGTGCCGGTCGCCGGTACGGACGTGCGCGTGCAGGTGGTCGACGCGCAGAGCCGGGTGCGGTTCTCCTCGATCGGCGCGGACCGGCTCGTCCCGATGCTGCACGGCGACGAACTCGCGCGCGCGACCGGCGGCGCGAGCGTCCTGATCGACGGCGTGCGCCTGGGCATCGAGGGGCCGGTGCTGGTGGTGGCCGGCCCGGCCGACGCCGGCGACGAGCGGCTCACCGTGCTGGTCGCCAAGTCGATGCGGGACCTCTACCAGAGCGCCCGGTTCATCCGTAACGCACTGCTGGTCGCGTTCCCACTGCTGGTGGCGGTGCTGGCGCTGGTCGCCTGGCGCGTGATCGGTGCCACGCTCCGCCCGGTCGAGCAACTGCGGCGCGGTGCCGAGGAGATCACCGGCGGCGGGCGGGCCGGGCGGCTGCCCGTCCCCGCGTCCCGCGACGAGATCCACCGGCTCGCGGTCACGCTCAACGACATGCTCTCCCGGCTGGACGCGGCCCGCGCCCGGCAGCGCGCGTTCGTCGCGGACGCGGCCCACGAACTGCGCAGCCCGCTGGCCAGCATGCGGGTGCAGCTGGAGGTGGCGCAGCGGCTGCCCGGCGACACCGACTGGCCGGGCTTCGTCGACGACCTGATGCTGGACGCGGACCGGCTCTCCCGGCTCGTCGACGACCTGCTGCTGCTGGCCCGCGCGGACGACGCGACCGAGGCCGCCCGGCGTACCGCGCCGGTGGAGCTGGGCGAGCTGCTCACCGACCTGGCCGCGCGCTACCCGTCCGTGGCGTTCACGCCGCCGGCCGAGCAGTTCTGGACCGACGGGGACGCGGACGCGCTGCGCCGCGCGGTCGCGAACCTGCTGGACAACGCGGGCCGGCACGCGCGCTCCACGGTCGCGCTGGCGCTGGCGAGGGAGGGCGACCACCACCTGATCACGGTCACCGACGACGGCCCCGGCATCCCGGCCGCGGACCGGGAACGCGTCTTCGACCGGTTCACCCGGCTGGACGACGCGCGCGCCCGCGACGCCGGCGGCAGCGGGCTCGGCCTCGCCATCGTGCGCGAGGTGGTCCGGCTGCACCACGGCGCGATCACGCTCACCGACGCGCCGCCGCCGGCCGGGTCCGGGCTGCGCGCGGAGATCCGGCTGCCCGCCGGGGACTGACCGTCAGCGGCTGGTGCAGACCTCCGGGGACTTCTCGACCGCGCTGGTGGAGTAGACGACCGCGACCGTGAAGCAGTAGTCCGCGTCCGGGTTCAGGTTGTAGACCGGGTACTGCTCGGTGCCGGCCGGCAGCTCCTTGATCGGCACGGAGTTGCCGCGCCGGCCACCGGCGATGAGCACCGGGCCCTCCGCGTCGTCCGGGTACGCCCAGGTCAGCGTCACCTGCGTGCGTGAGTCCTGGATGCGTACGCCGGTGGGCGGGCCGGCCGCGGCGCGCACCGGGGCCTGCGCGGGCGGGGGCGTGGCCACGTCGGACGGCGCGCCGGCGGACGCGGTCGGCTGCGGGGGTGCCGGCTGGCGGGTGTCGCGCTCGGTGAGCAGGAAGCCGCCGATCACCACGATCGTGCCCAGCCCGACCGCGACCAGCGCGGCGATGATCTTTCCGGTGGGGCGCTCGGGGTACCGCTCCGGCGCCAGACCGGCCGGGCGCCGCGTGGGCACCAGCATGCCGGGCGGTTGCCGCCGCGCCGCCGGGCCCGCGGTGAGGGAGCGGTCTCCCTGGGTACGGCGGTGCGCCTTGATCTGCGGCTGGCCCGGCTGGCCGTAGCCGGGCGCCAGCGGCGAGTAGCGGCCGCCGGGGGGTGGCGTCCGGACGCCGCGGGCCTGGCTGCGCCACGGCTGGTCCTGGCGGGCCTGGCGCTGGGCGTACCCACGCGGGACCCGGTCCTCGGCCGGTGGCCGCTGCTGCTGTGGCTGCTGCTCGGCCGGCTGGCGGGGCTGGGCGACCGCCGGCGGGGCGGCCTGGTGCGGGCCGTGGGTGGAGAGGTCGTCGAAGACGGCCGGCGGAAGCGGAGCGGCGGCGCCGTCGTCGGTCCACCGCTGCTCGTCCGGGCGGTCGTCGTAGGGGACCGGGGTGGGTGGCGTCGCGAACCGGCCCTGGCGGGACTGCGGCGGGACCGCGGCCGGCTGGTCCCCCTGGTCCGGCGTGGCCGGGGGCGCCGACGACCAGGCGCCGGTGGGGTCCGGTGGCTGCCAGGCGGGGGGCTGATCCAGCGGCCAGTCGCCGAACGGCTCCTCCTCCGGGGCCGTCCCGGCCGGTGGCGGTGTGGGGACCGGCGCGGGGTGGGCCGCGGCGCCGGCGACCCAGGGTGTCGACTTGGGGATGCCGGAGGCGGGCCAGCGCGGGGTGGGGGGTGGTGTGCGCTCGGGCGGGGTCCACGGGGTGGCACCGCTGTCGCTGCCGCGGGGCCAGGGCTCGGAGGGGCCGCGCTCCGCGGGCGGCTGCCACGCCTCCGGCCGGTCGGGGTCGGCGGTGGGCCGCCACGCGGCGGCGGTGTCCTGGGGCGCCCGCCGGCCGGCGGGCGCCGCGGGCTCATCGGCCGGTGGCCGTGCCGGGGTGTCGTCCTCGCCCGGCCGGGGGCCGACGTAGAAGCTCACGGCCCGCCACGGCTCGACGTCGTCGCCGGTCTGGAGCGGCGGGTGCCACGGGCCGATGACCGGCTCACGGTCGTCCACGGAGGACGCCGCGCCGAGGTCGTGCATCGGTGGGTGCCACGCCGCTTCCGGTGCGGTGGTGGCGGCCTCCGCCGGCGGCGTGGCGAGATCCTGTTCCGGCGGGTTCTGTCGCGGGGCGGCGCGCTCGGCCGGACCGTCGGCGCCGGGACGCTCCTCCACATCGGACAGCGACCGGGCCGGTGAGGCGCCGGGCCGCATGTCGTCGGCGCCGATCTCGTCCGGTTCGTCATCCTCTCGCCGTTGCGAGGGATCAGCGACAGCCGTCTGCCCGATCACCGGCTCCGGTGTCGCGGCGACGTTCGGGACGCCGCTTTCCGGGGCGGGTGTGTCCCGGGGCTGGGCGGCGGGTGGCGGATCGTGGATCAGCTCGGGCGCGACCGGCTCTCTGTCGATCGAGGCATCGGAGGGACCGTGGTGATCGTGATCGGGGTCGACGGCCGGATCGGGATCGGGTGTGTCGTGGTGGGGAGCCGCGCCGTGCGTGCCCCGGGGCGGCCAGTCGATGTCCGGCGCGCTGAGGTCGTCCACATCGGGCGGGAAATCGTCGAAGCCGGCGTCCGCGGTGAGGCTCGGGTAGGCCGGTGCGGGGTCGGCCCACGGCGCCGGCGGCGGGCCGGCGGCCTCCGTGGGTGGCGCCGGGTCGGCCCGCGGCGCCGGGGGCGGGCCGGCGGCCTCCGTGGGTGGCGCCGGGTCGGCCCGCGGCGCCGGGGGCGGGCCGGCGGCCCCCGTGGGTGGCGCCGGGTCGGCCCACGGTGCCGGCGGCGGTGGCGGAGTGGTGGACTCCGCGGCCGGCGCCACCGGCCTGGGGGATCGCTGCGGAGCCGTGCCCCACGGCGTGCCGGCCGTGCCGCCGGGAGCGTCCGCGGCGCCGGGCGTCGTGGCGGTGGGGCTGCCACCGTCCGGAGTGGACGGGGCGTCCGTCGTACCGGTGGGGATGGGGAGGTCTGGGGGGTCGGCGGAGATGTCGTCGTCGGCGGGGTGGAGGTTGCGGCAGACGTGGTCGGGGTCGGCGCCGGCCCGGGCGAGCGCGGCGATCTGCGCGGCCATCGGGTGGTCGGCGGGGAGATATTCGCGGCAGAGGTCGCGGGCGCCGCTGAAGCGCTGGTGGGCCTCGCCGAAGTTGCCGCAGTCGCGCTCCATGGTGCCGAGCCGGGCCAGCATCTTGATGCCGGCGGGATGGCCCTCGCCGTAGGTCTCGCGGTGCCGTCGGTACGCGTCCGCGAGCAGCCGGCGGGCGGTCTCGCACTCGCCGCGCGCGTGTTCGACCGTGGCGAGGTCGGCCTGGGCGGCCAGCACGCGCGTGGAGCCGGGGCCGTCGACCAGCGTGAGCCGGGCGACCACGTCGCGGTAGAGGTGGGCGGCGCCGGCGTAGGCGCCGACGCGGTGCAGCACGGCGGCGAGCGTGGCGGCCGCGACCACGGTGTGCTCGTCGGCGGGGCCGCGCAGCCGCCGCTGGGCGGTGTGCGCGAACGTGGCCCAGGCGCGGGCGGAGTGCGGCTCGCCGAGCGCGACCAGGATGCGGGCGAGCAGGCCCGCCGCGTCGGCCAGATCGGCCGACGCGCGCAGCGGATCGACGTCGACGGCGGCGAGCGCGTCGCTGAGCAGCGCCTGGGCCGACCCGAGGTCGCCCGCGCCGACCAGGTCCTTCGCGTGCGCTGTCAGTTCAGCCAATCCGTGGGACACGTGCCCCATAGTGCTCGTTCCGGAACGATGTGTTCAAGTGGGCGCTCTCGGCGGCGCCGTCCGGTCGCCGTATTACCGGGCGATTCCGGACTGTCGCGTAGCCGTCAGCGCAGCTCGTGGTCCGGATCCAGGTGGTCGAGCAGCCGGGTGCTGATCTCCCCGAGCTGGGTCAGTTGCTCCGGGGTGAGCTGGTCGAAGAGGTGCGCGCGGACGCCGTCGACGTGCCGGGGCGCGGCGGCGGCCAGCACCTCGTACCCCCGGTCGGTGAGCACGGCGAGCTGGCCGCGCCGGTCGGTGGGGCAGTCCTCGCGGCGTACCCACCCCTGCTCGGTGAGCCGGGTCACCGCGTGCGAGAGCCGGCTGCGGGACGACGCGAGCGAGGAGGCGAGGTCGCTCATCCGCATGCTGCGCTCGGGTGCCTCGGAGAGCCGGACCAGGATCTCGTAGTACGCGTGCGGCATGCCTGAGTCGTGCTGGAGTTCCCGGTCGAGCGTCTCCAGCAGGGCCCGGGAGGCGAAGAGGAACGCCCGCCAGGTGCGTTGCTCCTCGGCGTTCAGCCAGCGAGTCATGACCGTATGATAATCAACTAGTTGAAACCTCAACTATCAAGATGGCAGGGGGACCACCATGGGCGTCGTCAGGCTCAACCACGCCGTGCTCTACGTCAGTGACCTCGATCGAAGCGTGGCGTTCTACCGGGACGTGCTCGGGTTCCGGCAGGTGCCGATGACGCCGAACGGTTTCCGGGCCGCGTTCATGCAGGCCGCGGACTCGACGAACGATCACGACCTGGGACTCTTCGAGATCGGGCCGGCCGGGCCGTCGATGGCGGGGCGCGCCACGGTCGGGCTCTACCACCTCGCATGGGAGGTCGACACGCTGGAGACGCTGGAGCGGGTGATGGTGGCGCTGGCGAACGCGGACGCGCTGGTCGGCACGTCGGACCACGGCACCACCAAGAGCCTCTACGGGCGGGACCCGGACGGCCTGGAGTTCGAGGTGGTCTGGCTCATCCCGGCGGACCTGCTTGACGACGCGGCGCTGGCCGCGCGCAGGACCATCGGCCGGCTGGACATCTCCCGGGAGAAGCAGCGGTACGGCGGCCGGACGCGCGGCGGAGTGGGAGTCTCCGAGGGCGCCTGACCGCCGTACCGGCGAGAAGGCTCTTATGAGTTGCTCGTGGAACGGGACTTGTCCTGCTTCCAGGAGAACGGGCCGGGCAGGTCGACGCGGTGCGCGCGGGCCCGCGAGTTCCAGGACCAGCGGCCGATCTTGATGCTCCACGAGGAGAATCCGTTTTCCGTGAAGTTGAGGATCAGCGGTCCGAACTTCTTGCGCTTACGGAACATCAGGCCCATGGCGTGTTGCTCCCTTCGTCTGCATGGCTGCCGGGGTTGTCGAACATGTGCCCGAAACCCCGGCGGAGCAAACGTTCGGGTGAATTACCGCGGTTCCCAGGCGTCCGGGCGGGTGGTGAGCTTCTTGACGTGGTTGGGCAGCCGGCCGCTGACCACGTCCGCCAGGCTGGTCTCGTCGACGACCTCGCGCACCGCGCTGCGCACCGCGACCCAGAGCTTCGGCAGGTGCTCCGCGGCGCCGTCGTAACGCGTCTCCTCGGGCCGCATGCCGCGCACGCCGGCGAGCGGACCGTCGACCGCGCGCAGGATCGCGCCGATCATGATGTCGCGCGGGCTCTGCGCCAGCGTGTAACCGCCCTCGGCGCCGCGCTGGGCGCGGACGATGCCGGCCCGGCGGAGGTCGGCCAGCACCGCCTCCAGGAACTTCCGCGGCATGTCCTGCTCCTGCGCGATGGCCTGGGCGGACATCAGCGACGGCGAGACCGCGGCCAGGCTGAGGGCGGCTCGGACGGCGTACTCACCACGCGCGGAGATCTGCACCTCCACATTGTGACCCCGCGTACGGCTCTCACGTGCGCCGCCCCGGTTTGTCCTATTAAGTGAAACTACATCTCATGGAAAGCCGTGGTGCGCAGCCGGTGCGGGGCGGACTCGTGGGTGTCCAGCGGCGGGCCGGGCAGCGCGGCCCGGAACGCGCCGGGGGAGCGGCCGGTCTCCCGGTGGAAGAAGCGGCCGAAGTTGGTCGGCTCCGGGAAGCCCAGCGCCCGGCCGATGTCCGCGATCGGCGCATCCGTGCAGGCCAGCAGGCGCCGGGCCTGCAGCGCCACCCGGTCGTCGATCACCTGCTTGGCACTGCGGCCGGTCGCGGCCAGGCACGCCCGGGTCAGCGTGCGGACCGAGCAGCCGAGCTCGCGCGCGTACTCCTCGACGCGGCGGGTCCGGGTGTACCCCGCCTCGACCGCGTCGGTGAACTCCCGGAACGTGGTCCGCTCCGGGGCGCGCGCGGCACCGCCGCCGGCCAGCAGCGCGATGCGCAGCATCAGCACGGTGAGCTGGTGGCGCAGCAGGTCGTCGGCGAGCGGCGTGCCGGCGTGCCGCTCCCGGTCCACCACCAGCTGGCTGACCTCGCTGATCACCGCGTCCTCGTCCTCGCCGGCCAGCTGCCAGCCGCATCGCCCGTCCGGCCGCCAGTGGTCCGGCAGATCCTCGGGGTGCCAGGAGATGAGCACCGCGTCCAGCCCGGCCCGCCGGTTGAGCCGGATCGCCTGGCCGGGACGGGCCCACAGCAGCGTGCCGGGGCGGCAGTCGTGCCGGACGAAGTCGATCTCCTGCGCGCCCTGGCCGACGGTGACCAGCAGCAGCAGGTTGCGATCGAGGAGGTGCGGTCCGTCGCCGGGGAAGTCGCTGAGCGTAGTGGCGCCGATGCCCGTGGGGCGTGCGGGCTCGATGCCCTGTCGCGCCTGACCGATACCGACCATCCGACTCACGGTAACCGCCCCTGACCAGGGCCGCATCCCCCGGGCTCGCACTATTCCGTTTGTTGCATATTTATGGCAATTTCGCCGTTTTAATAGGTATATGACTGACCCGCGCGGACCGTTAACGGTACCGCGCGGGTCAAATGGTCGTTTTTGTCCCTTTATAAGCGTTTTGCTATCGTCCCGCCAGCAGCCGGTTCACGGCCGCGTCCACGTCCAGGTGATCGCCCTCGCGGCCCCGCGGCACCACTACGTACGTCCGGCGAAGGAACCGGACCAGTACGCTGCGTGGTACCTCGAAGAGGGCGTTCCCGTCCGGCGAGGACAGCGCCAGGGCGACGAAGTCACCCTTCGGGGTGGCCCACGGCCACACCCGGACGTCGCCGATCCCGGCCGGCTCATCGAGCCCGGTGACCAGCAGCTCCCGCGCGAACGACCAGCTCACGGCCTCGCCCCCGGCCGTCTCGGCGTGGAACAGGACGTGCACCGCGTACGGATCTGACGGGTCGTAGCGAAGGCTGGCGCGCACCGGCAACGCGGTAGCATCCGGTGCGACAAGCCGCAGCGACGTCTCGACCTCGACGGTCGTCGGTCGGATGACACTCATTGACGTTCTCCCCCCGGCACCGCTGCGGGGTGCTCACCCCGCGTATCCCATACTCAGCGGATACATCCGATTACGCTCCGTCATACGCTGATCTCACCCAGTAGTAGGAAGTCGGTACCGAACTGGTCTTCCAAAAGCGGATTTCTAGTAAGATCCCGGCGTCTTGCCTGCTCCTCGGCCCGCCCTCGCGGCGGTACCAACGTCGACTCACTCCGGTAACGTCGAGTTGTCCCTTTCAGTGACGGCCCTAGGGCTACCGGGAGTAGGTAATGACGGCAAATCCCTCCACGGCGTCTCCCTCCACGGCGTCCGATTCCACGGGTGATCATGAAAAGGCGGAAAGCCCCGAAGCGGTGAACCGACCCATTCCGGCATGGCGCCGCCGGATCACCACCACACTGGCCAACATCCGGGCGAATCCGACCGGCCGGATAGCCCTCAAGATCGGCGTCGGCCTGCTCGGCGCGATCGTGGTCGCCGTCGGTATCGTCGCCATCCCGCTCCCCGGGCCGGGCTGGGGCATCGTCATCGTCGGCCTGGCCATCTGGGCCATCGAATTCGCCTGGGCCCGGCACCTGCTCCACTTCACGCGCACATACGTACAGGCCTGGACCCGCTGGATCATGCGACAGCCGTGGCCGCTGCGATCGTTGCTGGGCCTGCTCTGCTTCGTCTTCGTCAGCGCCGTGGTGTGGCTCTCCATCCGCCTCACCACGGGCATCGACCTCATCCAGGTGGGCCTGGACATCCTCGACCGCTTCTGAACCGGCCGGCTGGGCGGCGTGACGAGTATCAGGAGCGTCAGAAGCCGATGTACCCGCTTCCGGCGGCGCGGGATCCGCATGCTCGTCGCTGGCGCTCCTCCCTGCCGGTCCCGTCGTGGTCCGGGCCGCTTGCGGTCGCGTCGTGGTCCGGCCGCTTGCGGCGGCCGGCGGCGCGGCGCATGGGAACGGCCGCGTGGCCGCGATCCCTCCGACGCGCCGGAGACCCCGATGTGCGCGGCGGGCGCGGCCTCCGGTACAGTTCTGTCTCGCAAGGGCGATTAGCTCAGTGGGAGAGCGCTCCGTTCACACCGGAGAGGTCACTGGTTCGAACCCAGTATCGCCCACCATCCCTTATCGGATGTTTCCGATCCTCTGAAGGCCAGCCGCGTGGGCTGGCCTTCCGTGTTTCCGTGCTGGTGCGAGCCCGCGGACCGCCGGAAGAGTGACCTGTCCATCGTTGTGGCTCGGCCGTGCGGCCGTCGAAGTCTTCCACGCAGCACATGGCCGTACAGCGTCAGCAAGCCGATCGAGGCGCCGCGGCTGCGGGTCATCCGCTGGACGCGCCGGATCACGGTAGTGAGTCGCCGGGAGGACGGGTCAGGGGAGGAGGCGTTCGGTGGCGTCCGCGGCGGCGGGGGTGCCGCCGGCGGTGGTGAGTTCGTCGCGCATCCAGGTTAGGCGGGTGCGGATGTGGTGGCTGGTGGTGACCTCGTCGATGGCGGTCCAGAGCGTATCGGCAGTGACCTGGGCCGGGGGGAGGGTGGTGCCGAGGCCCAGTTCGGCGATGCGGTCGGCGTTGGCGCGTTGTTCGGCCATCTGGGGGATGGCGACCATCGGGACCTGGAAGTGGAGGGCCTCCATGGTGCTGCCCATGCCGGCGTGGGTGACGAAGGCCCGGGCGTGGCGGAGCACGGCCAGCTGGGGTACGTGGCGGTGGATCTCCACGGTGGGTGGGACGGGACCCAGGGCGGCCGGGTCGACGTCGCCGATGGCCAGGACGACGTGCCAGGGGCGGGTCTCGGCGGAGCGCAGGACGGTGCGGTAGAAGTCGGGGCGGTCGTTGTAGGCGGTGCCGAGCGAGACCAGGACCACCGGGAGGTCGCCAGGCGGTGCCCAGTCGCCCTGGTAGGCGCGCTCGGAGAAGAGTGGGCCGACGAACTCGTACCGGTCGGTGAACGTGTCGCCGGCGTACTGGAAGGCGCGCGGCAGCGTCACCAGGCGGAGTGCGGCGCTGTCGCCGCGCATGAACGGCTCCATGGCGCCGGCGCCCCGCTGTTGCAGGAACCGGCTGATCCGGGCCGCCATGAGCAGGAAGCGCGGGCTCAGCGGGTTGAACGTGGTGTACGCCCGGGCCATCGACCAGTGCTCGTTGCTGACCAGGTTCGGCCAGGTCTCCACGGAGGGCAGCTGCCACCGGCGGGCCAGGATGCGGCCCCACCAGCACATCGGCCCGTCGTGGACCACCAGGTCGGGCCGCTCGGCGTCGGCCAGCTGAGCCAGCATCGAGCGGGTCTCGGTGAGTAGCAGGTTCATGGCGCGGGCCAGTTCGCGGCCGTGCATCTGCGGCGTCCGGACATCGCGGCGGCCCTCCCAGGTGGAGGTGACCGGGACGACCTCGGCGCCGGTCTCGGCGACGCGCTCCGCGTACGCGGGCGTGGTGGCGTAGGTGACGCGGTGTCCGCGCCGGACCAGCTCGGCGGCGAGGCCGAGCGTCGGGTTCACGTGCCCCGCGGCGGCGGGGGCGTAGAAGGCGACGGTAGCCATACGTGCATTTAAGTACGTCGAGTCGACCCGCGTTGCGAGGTGATCGTCGCACTTCTATATTCGCCGGTAGGTGCGGTGACAGGGGGACGACGATGGTCAGCCGAATCGTACGGCCGATGATCGCGGCCGGGCTCGTGGGCGTGCTCGCCGTGGGGTGCGGCGGCGTGGGCGGCGGTGGTGGCGGAGACGCGGTCACGCTGTCGATGATGGGCTTCGGGACCGGGGACGAGATCGCCAAGACGCGGTTCGACGAGGCCAACCGGAGCATCGCCCCGAGCGCGGCCGCGGCCGGCGAGGGCAGCTTCGACGCGCAGCAGTTCCTGGCCGCGGTGGCGTCCGGCGCGCCGCCGGACCTGGTGTACATGGAGCGGCGGCTGCTCGGGACGTACGCGGCGAAGAAGGCGCTGGTGCCGCTGGGAGACTGCGTGGCGCGCGAGGGGATCGACCTGGGGCAGTTCCGCCCGGCCGCGATCGCGGAGGCGACGCTCAACGGTGAGCTGTACGGGCTGCCGGAGTTCTACAACAACCGCATGCTGCTGATCAACGACGCGGTGCTGAGGGAGGCGGGGCTCGACCCGGCCGCGTTCGCCACCACCGACTGGGACGCGCTGGCGGAGGCGGCGGAGCGGCTGTCCGTCACGGACGCGGGGGCGCTGCGGCGGATCGGGTTCGACCCGAAGATCCCGGAGTTCCTGCCGATGTGGGCGCGGGCCAACGGGGCCGAACTGGTCAGCGTAGACGGGCGTACCGCGCGGCTGGACGACCCGAAGGTGGCCGAGGCGCTGGAGTTCACGGTCCGGCTGATCCGCGCGCAGGGCGGCTGGGCCGCGTTCAAGTCGTTCCGGGACACGTTCGACTTCTTCGGCGCGCGGAACCAGTTCGCGCAGGGCCAGCTCGGCGCGTTCGTGATGGAGGACTTCTACCTCAACGTGCTGGCGGAGCACTCGCCGCAGGCGACCGTGACGGTGGCGCCGTTCCGCGGCCGGGACGGTGCGCCGGTCGACTGGATCACCGGGAACGCGTGGGCGATCCCGGCCGGCAGCCCGCACGCGGAGCAGGCCTGCCGGTGGATCAAGACGATGACGGACAGTCCGACGTGGATCGCGGCGGCCAGGGAACGGGCGCGGGTGCGGGCGGAGGCGGGCAAGCCGTACGCCGGCACGTTCACCGGCAACGTCCGCGCGGACGAGGTGATCTTCCGGGACGTGGTGCAGCCGAGCCCGGCCGTACGTACCGTGCTGGAGACGCAGCCGTCCGGGTTCGCGCTGCCCGCGATGGCGGCCGGCGAGGAGTTCAAGGCCGCCTGGCAGGAGGCGGTCAACCGGGTGCTGGACGGCCGGCAGTCACCGGCCGAGGCGCTCGCCGAGGCGCAACGACAGGCCCAGGCGGCGCTGGACGAGGCGAACCGCGGATCGTGACATGGCGCGCCGCGAGACGTGGGCCGCGTACGGGTTCCTCTCCCCGTGGATCATCGGCTTCGCCGTGTTCATGGCCGGGCCGATGGTGGCCAGCCTGGTGCTGTCCTTCACCGACTACGACGTGCTGACCGACACCCGGTTCGTCGGCGCGGACAACTACCGGGCGATGCTGGCCGATTCGCGGGTACGCACCAGCCTGGCCAACACGCTGATCTACACGGCACTGCACGTACCGTTGACGATGGTGGTCTCGCTCGCGCTGGCCATGCTGCTGATCCGCGCCGGGCGCCGGTCGGCCGGGTTCTACCGGACCGTCTTCTACCTGCCCACGGTGACGCCCAAGGTGGCGGTCGGCGTGCTGTTCCTGCTGCTGTTCAACGGGCAGGACGGGCTGATCAACCGGGTGCTCGCGCTGGCCGGCGTGGACGGCCCGGACTGGACCGTGGACCCGGCGTGGATCAAGCCGGGCCTGGTGCTGATCGGCGCGTGGAGCCTCGGCAGCACCGTGATCATCTACCTGGCCGCGCTGCAGAACGTGCCGCGGGACCTGCACGAGGCGGCGGCGATGGACGGCGCGTCCGCGTGGGCGCGGTTCCGCGCGGTAACCGTGCCGTCGATCAGCGGCGCGCTGTTCTTCACGCTGATCATCAACACGATCGGCGGGCTGCAGACGTTCGACGAGGTCTACACCGCGTTCTACGGCAGCGCCAATCAGCAGACGTACGGCAGCGACGCCGCGCTGTTCTACGTCGTCTACCTGTTCCAGCAGGCGTTCCGGTTCCTTCATGTGGGGTACGCGTCCGCGCTCGCCTGGCTGCTCTTCCTGATCATCGTGGCGATCACGCTCGTCCAGGTGCGGCTGAGCCGCCGCTTCGTCTACTACGAGAGCGAGTGATGTCGGTGAAGGCACGTCGCTGGCTGATCTGGATCGGGCTCGCCGTGGCGGCCGTCGTGTTCACATACCCGTTCGCCTGGCTGGTCAGCGCGTCGCTGAAACCGCGGGCGGACGTGTTCGACAACGCGCTGATCCCGCGCGAGTGGGCGCCGGAGAACTACGTGACCATCTGGAGCGCCGCGCCGGTGCTCACCTGGCTCACGAACAGCGTCGTGGTGGCGCTGGCCGCCGCCACCACGGTGACGATCTCCAGCGCGATCGTGGCATTCGGCTTCGCGTACTTCCGCTTCCCCGGCCGCAATGCACTGTTCGGGCTGGTGGTCGGCACCATGATGCTGCCCGGCGCGGTCACGATGATCCCGACGTACCTGATCTGGAACGAACTCGGCCTGGCCGCCACGCAGGTGCCGCTCTGGGCGCAGAACCTGTTCGGCAGCGCGTTTTACATCTTTCTGATCCGGCAGTTCTTCCTCGGCGTGCCGCGCGAGCTGTTCGAGGCCGCCCGCGTCGACGGCGCCGGCTACTGGCGGCTGTTCTGGCGGATCGCGGTGCCGCTCTGCCGTCCCGCACTGATCGTGGCGTTCGTGTTCGAGCTGCGGGCGAGCTGGTCCGACCTGCTGCGGCCACTGATCTATCTGCGCGACCCGGCACTGTTCACCATGCCACGCGGCATGAAGGCGATCCTCGACCAGTTCGGCCAGGCGGGGGAGTCACGCTGGGAGGTGGTGCTGGCCGGCGCGGTGATCACCACGATTCCGATGATCGTGGCCTTCCTGCTCTGCCAGCGATATTTCCTGGAGGGCGTCGCGACCCAGGGCCGAAAGGGCTAGCTTTCGGCACGACTCGTTCACAGGCCGGGTCTCCCCGCGGCTCGCGCTTCTTTCCGCGTGACCTGTTCGCCGCGGTGGGGAGGGGTTGCTGGCCCGGCCATCTCCGTTCACGGTCGCGCTTGCTTGCCGTGGGGCTCGTCCTGCCGGGAGCGGTGGAGTTCGGGCGCTCCGTTCACGGTCGCGCTTGCTTGCCGTGGGGCTCGTCCTGCCGGAGGCGCTGAAGTTCGGGCGCTCCGTTCACGGTCGCGCTTGCTTGCCGCGGGGCTCGTCCTGCCGGAGGCGCTGAAGTTCGGGCGCTCCGTTCACGGTCGCGCTTGCTTGCCGCGGGGCTCGTCCTGCCGGAGGCGCTGAAGTTCGGGCGCTCCGTTCACGGTCGCGCTCGCTTGCCGCGGGGCTCGTCCTGCCGGAGGCGCTGAAGTTCGGGCGCTCCGTTCACGGTCGCGCTCGCTTGCCGCGGGGCTCGTCCTGCCGGAAGCGCTGAAGTTCGGGCGCCCTGCGCCCGAAATTTCGGCATATTGAGGACGGTATCGATCATCCATCGTGACTTTGTGAGCCTCAGGCACGTAATTCGCGCGGAATTACGTGCCTGAGGCTCACAAAGTGAGTGGTCACGGGAGTAGGAAAGATCGCGAGTCCTGGACCGCCGGCCTCCGGCTGCTCAGCCGGACTTGGCGGCCCCGGTAGCCGCAGCGGGCGCCCCGCCGCGAGGGTGCCGCGCGGCGAGGGTGCCGCGCTGCGAGGGTGCCGCGCCGTTCGTGACGTGAGCGGCGTCGAGGTCGCGTAGGTTCGGTCCGGCCACGCCGGGACCGGCTCCGTCGCCGCGAGCGGAGCGGAGCGCCAGCGGAGTCGGAGCTCGCGGCGAGGTTTGCCCGCGGGAGCATGCGGAGCTGAACCAGGCCGGGAGCGGGAAGATCGGTTCTGGGCTGGTTCGTGGGACCGCGTAGTGCCGCGACCATGCGGATCTGGACCGGGCCGGGAGCCGAAAGGTCGGGTCGACGGCAAGCCGCGCCGGCGGGCGGAGCGGCCGGCCGCCGAACGGTCCGGGGATGGGTCAGCGGGTGCCGGGGACCGTGGCGGCGGAGCGCGGTGTGGGCGGTGATCCGGACGTGGCGGGCCAGGGCGGGAACTCGACGCGGGCCCGGCCGGAGCGGTCGGTGGCGGCGGGGCGGTCAGCGTGGTGGCGGCCACGACCGCCACCACGACCGATGGCATCGACATGCCTGAATGATGGCTATTTCTCCGCGGCGGGCGCGAGTGCGGCGGTGGGGACGGGCGCGACCGGCTCGGTCAGGACGGTGACGGACGTGCCCTTGGCGCGGCGGCGGGCGAGCAGCCAGCGGGACAGCTCCATCAGCACGGTGAGCGTGATCGCGGTGCCCAGCGCGAAGGCCACGCCGGCCAGCCTGTTCTCCTCGAAGGCGGCGCCGCCGAGGAAACCGATCATGCCGCAGTAGATCGCCCATGAGCCGGCCGCGATGGCGTCGAAGAGGGCGAATCGGGCGCGCGGGTAGCCGCACGCGCCCATGGTGAGCGTGGCCGCGGTGCGACCACCGGGAATGTAGCGTGCCACCACCAGCAGCAGTCCGCCGCGCTTGTTCAGCGCGGCGGAGGCCCAGTCGAACGCGGCCCGGCGGCGGCCGGTGGGCGGTATTCGCCGGGCCAGGCCGGTGGACCGGCCGATCTGGTAGGAGATGTGGTCGCCGCAGAACGCGCCCACCGCGGCGACCACGATGACCAGCGCCAGGTTCGGCTCACCGGAGATCGCGAAGACGCCGGCGGTGATCACCATGGTCTCCGACGGCACGGCGGGGAAGAACGCGTCCAGCACCGCCAGCGCGAACAGGGCCAGGTAGACCCACGGCGACGTGACCGCGGACTCCAGCAGCTCGATCATGTCCTCGAACCTATTGACGGACGGGGTGCGTGACATCCCGCGAAAGTAAGATCTGACCCGGAGATTGCCTCAGGGATGTGTACAGGGGGTGAAGTCCGGCGGGCCGTCAAGGATCGCACGGGCGCGTTCCCTGGCCAGGTTGAGGTCCTGCCACCCGTCCGGGTGATCGGCCAGCCGCTCCGCCAGGTCGGACAGCAGGCAGCCGCGCAGTCCGGCCGGGGCCTTGGCCAGCTCCGGCACCGCGTCCGCGGAGAGCCGCCGCAGATAGTAGGTGTCGATCCGGTCCTGGGCCAGGTTGTGCCTCGCGATCAGCGCGTCCGGGTTCACCGCGACCAGCGCGAGCAGCGCCAGCGCGGCGGTGCCGAGCACGGCGCGGGGCAGCCACCGGGCGCGCAGCCGGACGCCCGCGGCCAGCACCATCAGGAAGACCGCGCCCAGCCAGAGTTCGCACGCGAAGACCAGCACGCGCAGCCGGGTCAGGCCGTAGACGTCCGCGTACAGCCACATCCGGGACAGCGCGGACGCCACGATCAGCAGCGTCAGGCCGGCGAGCACGCCGAGCAGGACCCGGACCACGGTACGGTCGGCCCGCGACGCGCGCGGCGCGGTGAGCACGGCCACGCCCAGCACCAGCAGCGTCAGGCCGGTCACCACCAGCAGCTGCCAGAAGCCGGACCGGGCGTACTCCGCGTAGGTCAGCCCGGCCGTGGCCAGCACGTGCCCGGCGCCGCCGAACAGCACCGCGGCCTGCACCAGCACGAACGCGCCGAACAGCAGGTCCAGCGCGACGAGCGGGACCAGCCATTCGGTACGGCGGACCGGCCGGCGCACCGGCTCGTCCAGGTCCCCGGTGGCGGGCGGCGCGGTGCGCAGGAACGCGGGCGCGCCGATCAGCAGCACGAGCACCGGGAACAGCACCAGTAGCCGGGACATGACGGTGCCGTCCGGCGCCGGCAGGGACGCGCTGACCAGCTCCGCGAACGCGGCGTCCGCGGACGCGAACAGCGCGCCGAACACGATCACCAGGATCACGGTGACCAGGATCGGCAGCGCCAGCCGCGGTCCCTCGGGGCCGCGCCGGCGCAGACCGCGGGCGCCGCGGGCCAGCCAGGGCACCGCGCGGACCGCGGCGGCCGGCATGATGCCCGCGACGTAGGACAGCGCCCGGACCGAGTGGCCGCCGGCGATCGCGAGCAGCGCGGTGAGTGCCGCGGTCGCCACGCAGAGCGCGAACAGCCAGCCGGCGGCGCGGATCGTGCCGGCGCCGAGCAGCAGCACCGTGACGGCGGCCCAGAGGTACCGGTCGGTGCGGCGGGGGGTGGGCGTGTCCCGGGGCGTGACGCGCGCGGGCGGCATGGTGGAGCGCACCCGGGCGCGGCCGGCGACCAGCAGCGCGGCTGCCGCGGCCAGCGCGGTGAGCAGCCAGCCGAGGCCGGGGCGGGCGGGGTTGAGGACGGCGGCGCCGATCGCGGCGGCCGCGATCACGGCGACGAACGCGACGGGCGCGGCGCCGGTGCCCGGGCCGGGCCAGCGATCGGGGAACGACGAGGGCCAGGGGCCGTGCAGCGGCGGTCCGGCGTACGGCCGCGGCGGGAACGGCTGCGGCGGGAACGGCTGCGGCCGAGGGGCGGCGGGCGATGCGCTGGTCATGGTGAGAGCTCCTGGGTGACGGTGTGCGGGCGCGCGCCATCGCCCGTCCGGGCCGGGTGCGCGCGGACGGTGCAGACGCGGCTTCTACTGAGGTGACGTGTTCGGGGCGGCCGTACGTACCGCTGGATGATCGTGGTTTTTCACGCGGTCCCGGCGGGCAGCCGGACCTGGACGTGCGCGCCGGTCATCGTGTCGCCCGGGCCCGGGTCGACGACCGCGATGCCGCCGTGGTGCAACTGCACCACCCAGCGGGCGATCGCCAACCCGAGCCCGGTCCCCCCACCGGTCGCCCGCTCGCCGCGGGTGAAGCGCTCGAAGACCCGCTCGCGCTCCTCGACCGGGATGCCGCTGCCCTGGTCGGCGACGGAGAAGAGGATGTCGTCGCCGTCCCGGGCGGCGCGGAGCCGGATGGTGCCGCCCGGCGGGCTGTGCCGGGCCGCGTTGTCCAGCAGGTTCGCGAAGAGCTGGTGCAGGCGCCCGGGGTCGCCGTCCAGCGTCAGCCCGTCCTCGGTCTCGAACGAGATCGGCACCGACGGGCTGTTCACCCGCGCCTCCGCGACCACGTCCGCGAGGAAGTCGCCGAGCGCGATCTCGGTGCGCTTCATCGGCACGATGCCGGCGTCCAGGCGGGACAGGTCGAGCAGCTCCGCGACCAGCGTGCCGAGGCGTTCGGTCTGCGCGAGCGCGGTGCGCATGGTCTCCGGCTCCGGCTCGGCGACGCCGTCGACGATGTTCTCCAGCACGCCGCGCAGCGCGGTGATCGGCGTGCGCAGTTCGTGCGAGACGTTCGCGATCAGCTCGCGGCGCTGCCGGTCGGCGGCGGCCAGGTCCGCGGCCATCACGTTGAACGCGGCGGCCAGCTCGCCGACCTCGTCACGGGAGTTCGTGTGGACGCGCCGGGTGTAGTCACCGCGCGCCATGTGCCGGGCCGCGTCGGTCATCTCGCGCAGCGGAACGGTCGCGCCGTGCGCCGCGATCTGCAGCGTGAGCAGCGCCAGCGCGACCGCGGACGCGATGAACGCCACGTTCAGCGGGATCCATTCGAGCGAGTACCAGAGCACCAGCAGGCCGACGCCGCCGGCCAGGCCGAGCGCCAGGGACAGCTTCGCCTTGATCGAGCGGACCGGGTCGAGCGGGCGGGGGAGGCGGCCGAGCACCTTCTCCACCGCGTCCATCAGCGGGCCGACCGGCGGGCGGGCGCGCACCCAGCCGCCGGCGCGGTAGACGCGGTCCAGCAGCATCGAGCCGAACCGGACGATCCACGGCAGGTCGTGCGCCGGCCGGCCGCGCAGCAGGCTCACCGGCCGACCTCGAGGGCATAACCCACGCCGTGCACGGTACGGATCAGGTCGGCGCCCAGCTTGCGGCGCAGGCCCTTGATGTGGCTGTCCACGGTGCGGGTGCCGGACGCGTCGGCCCAGCCCCAGACGTCCGCCAGCAGCCGCTCCCGGGGCAGCACCGCGCGCGGGCGCGCGGCCAGGTGCACCAGCAGGTCGAACTCGGTCGGCGTCAGGTGTGCCTCCACGCCGCCGCGGGTCACCCGCCGCTCGGCCCGGTTGATCTCCAGGTCGCCGAGCACGATCGGCGGCTCGCCGGCCGCGGCCTTGGTCATCCGGCGCAGCAGCGCGTGCACCCGCGCGGTCAGCTCGCGCATGGAGAACGGCTTGGTCAGGTAGTCGTCCGCACCGACCGCCAGCCCGACCAGCAGGTCCGTCTCGTCGTCGCGGGCGGTCAGCATCAGCACCGGCACCGGCCGCTCGGCCTGCAGCCGGCGGCACACCTCCAGGCCGTCGAAGCCGGGCAGCATCAGGTCCAGCACCACCGCGTCCGGGCGGATCCGGCGCGCGGCCTCGACCGCGCCCGGGCCGTCGGCGGCGCAGTGCACCTGGAAGCCCTCGGCGCGCAGCCGGGCGGCGACCGCGTCCGCGATGGTGCGCTCGTCCTCGACGACCAGGATCGTCCGTTGTGCGGTCATGTGTCCCCTCCTCGCAGTCCCCGTGAGGGTGACTCTAGGGACCGATCGTGCAGGCCGGACGCGGGACTTGTGAACGAACTGTGCAGAAAGCCGCGGGCGCTCCACAGTGGAAATCGGTTGACCCGCGGCGCGCCCGGCGTCCAGGGTGACGTGGATCTCTATCGTCCCACCGGAGGTGACGCAGTGTCAGACGCCGACGACGCTGCCGTCCGCACGTTCGTGCGCGACGGCCGGCTCACCGCCATGCCCGGCAAGCTGAGCCGCCGCCGCGCCGTGCTGGACCACCTCGCGCGCGCGTCGTTCGCGCCCGGCCGCCGGTATCGGGAACCCGAGATCAACGACATCCTCCGTGCCTGGTGCGACGGGGTGCCGGGGGTGGACCACGTGGCGATCCGGCGATACCTCATCGATCTGGACATCCTGGCCCGCGAGGACGGTCTCTACTGGCGCGCCTACGAGGCGTGATTAGCACAACTGTGCGATAGTCTTCCCGTTCGTGCGCGTGTGACGCCCCGCAATCCGCGGCATGGAGCGACGGACTCGTCGGACCCTGCGGTTAGGCTCGCGGGGTCGAGTTACGGCGCCCACCCAGCACAAGCGCGAGGATCTGGAGTCAAGAACCGGTGACTGCACAGCCCGAGACCCTGTACGGGGCAGCCGACCTCACCCACCTCGAGGGGCTGGACGCGGTCCGCAAGCGCCCCGGCATGTACATCGGGTCCACCGACAGCCGTGGCGTGAACCACCTGTTCAACGAGATCGTCGACAACTCCACGGACGAGGGCGTGGCCGGGTTCGCCACCCGCGTCAAGGTGACGCTGCACGAGGACGGCTCCGTGCAGGTCGACGACGACGGGCGCGGCATCCCGACCGACATCCACGCCAAGTCCGGCATGTCCGGCGTCGAGCTGGTGATGACGCGGCTGCACGCGGGCGGCAAGTTCGGCGGCTCCGGCTACAAGACCTCCGGCGGCCTGCACGGCGTGGGCGCGTCCGCGGTCAACGCGCTGTCGCTGCGCTTCGACGTGGTGGTGCGGCGGGACGGCAAGGTCCACGAGATCTCCTTCCGGCACGGCATCCCCGGCGAGTTCCACGGCCCGGGCCCGGACGCGTCGTTCACCGAGGGCGGCGGCCTGCGCGTCACCGGCAAGATGAAGCGCGGCGAGCCGACCGGCACCACCATCCGGTACTGGTACGACGCCCGCTACTTCGAGGCCGGCGCCGCGCTCGACGTCGAGGCGGTCCGGGCGAAGATGCGCAACACCGCGTTCCTGGTCCCCGGCGTGACGTACGTGCTGCGCGACGCGGGCGTGGACCCGATGTCCGGCGACGGCACCGAGACGTTCCACTTCCCGAACGGGCTGGCCGACATGGTCGACTTCCTGGCGCCGTCCAGTGAGAAGCCGGTCTGCGGCACGCTACTGATCAACGGCTCGGGGACGTACCGGGAGAACGCCGCGGACGAGAACGGCGTGATGCGCTCCAACGTCGAGCGGCACGCCGAGGTGGAGATCGCGTTCCGCTGGGGCACCGGCTACGAGCGGACCGTGGAGTGCTTCACCAACACGATCCGCAACGTGCACGGCGGCACCCACCGCAAGGGCTTCGAGCGCGCCGCGGTCCGCGCGCTGGTCGAGGCCGTGCGGAACACGCGCGGTCTGCTCAAGCCCAAGGAGGAGCCGCCGGTCCTGGACGACGTGCTGGAGGGCATGACCGCGGTCGTCCACGTGCGCGTGCCGGAGCCGCAGTTCACCTCGCAGACCAAGGACGAGCTGTCCACGGCCGGCATCACCCGGGTGGTGCAGCAGATCGTCGAGGCGCGGCTCAAGGACTGGGTGCAGGACAAGAAGACCAAGACCGAGGCGCGTACGGTCCTGCAGAAGATCGTCGACGCGGGCCGGGTGCGGCTGACCCAGAAGCAGCAGAAGGACGCGGCCCGGCGCAAGACCGCGCTGGAGGGCGCGTCGATGCCGGCCAAGCTGGTCGACTGCCGCTCCACCGGCGTCAGCCGCAGCGAGCTGTTCATCGTCGAGGGCGACAGCGCGCTCGGCACCGCCCGGATGGCGCGCTCCTCGGAGTACCAGGCGCTGCTGCCGATCCGCGGCAAGATCCTCAACGTGCAGAAGGCGAGCCTGCAGCAGGTCCTGGACAACGCGGAGTGCTCCGCGATCGTGCAGGTGCTGGGCGCGGGCTCGGGCCGCACGTTCGACCTGGGCGCGATGCGCTACGGCCGCATCCTGATCATGGCGGACGCGGATGTGGACGGCTCGCACATCCGTACCCTGCTGATCACGCTCTTCGCCAAGTACATGCGGCCCGTGATCGAGTCCGGCCGGCTCTACGCCGCGATGCCGCCGCTCCACAAGATCACCACCAAGGGGCGGAACAGCGAGACCATCTACACGTATACGCAGCCGGAGATGGACAGCACGGTCGCCCGGCTGACCAAGGCGGGCAAGCAGATCGTCACGCCGATCCCGCGGTTCAAGGGTCTCGGCGAGATGGACGCGGACGAGCTGTGGGACACCACGATGAATCCGGCGACCCGCGCCGTCCGCCGGATCACGCTCGGCGACGCGGAGGCGGCCGAGCGCACGCTGGAACTGCTGATGGGCGAGAAGGTCGAGCCCCGCAAGAACTGGTTGATCGAATCGTCCGACCGCGTCGACCGCGACGCCATCGACGCCTGAGGGATCTGTAATGGCACGCCGCAAGGACTCCAAGTCCGCCAAGGTCGACCTGTCCGCGTTCGACGCGGCCGGGGCGCGGATCATCGACAACCCGCTCACCACCGAGGTCGAGGACTCCTATCTGGAGTACGCGTTCTCGGTCATCCACTCGCGCGCGCTGCCGGACGCCCGCGACGGGCTCAAGCCGGTGCACCGCCGCATCCTCTGGTCCATGTACGAGCAGGGCTACCGGCCGGACCGCGGTCACGTCAAGAGCGCCCGCGTGGTCGGTGACGTGATGGGTAAGTACCACCCGCACGGCAACGTGGCGATCTACGACGCCATGGTCCGGCTCGCCCAGGACTTCTCGCTGAACGTGCCGCTGATCGACGGCCACGGCAACTTCGGCTCGCCGGACGACGGCCCCGCCGCCGAGCGGTACACCGAGGCGCGCATGTCCCGCGAGGCGATGCTGCTGGTCGGCGAGCTGGGCGAGGGCACCGTCGACTTCGTGCCGAACTACGACGGCTCGCTCGAACAGCCTTCGGTGCTCCCCGCCGCCTTCCCGAACCTGCTGGTCAACGGCGCGGCCGGGATCGCGGTCGGGATGGCGACCAACATGATCCCGCACAACCTCGGCGAGGTGGTCGCCGCGGCCCGGTGGCTGATCAACCACCCGGACGCCACGCTCGACAAGATCATGACGTTCGTGCCCGGCCCCGACCTGCCGACCGGCGGGCTGCTGCTCGGGCTGGACGAGGTGCGCCGCGCGTACGAGACCGGCCGCGGCGTGGTGCGCATGCGGGCCAAGGTGGTGATCGGGCCGCTGGAGGGCTCGCGCGGCCGCCAGGCGATCACGGTGACCGAGCTGCCGTACGGCATCGGCGCCGAGAAGGTGATCGAGAAGATCACCGACGAGGTCAACAAGACCCGCCGCCTCCAGGGCATCGCCGACGTCAAGGACCTCACCGACCGGGAGAACGGCACCCGCCTGGTCATCGAGTGCAAGGTCGGCGTCAACCCGCAGGCGCTGCTCGCCGACCTCTACCGGCTCACCCCGCTGGAGCAGTCCTTCGGCGTCAACAACCTTGTCCTGGTCGACGGCCAGCCGCAGACCCTCGGGCTCAAGGCGCTGCTGGAGGTGTTCCTCCGGCACCGCTACGAGGTGGTCACCCGGCGGACCACCTACCGGCGGACCAAGCGCCAGGAGCGGCTGCACCTGGTCGACGGACTGCTCATCGCGCTGCTCGACATCGACCGGGTGGTCGCGCTGATCCGGTCCAGCGACGACGCCGCGTCCGCCCGGGACGGCCTGATCGAGCAGTTCGGCCTCTCCGAGATCCAGGCGACGTACATCCTGGACACGCCGCTGCGCCGGCTCACCCGCTTCGACCGCCTGGAGCTGGAGTCCGAGCAGGAGCGCCTCAACTCGGAGATCGCTGCGCTGTCGCTGATCCTGGACGACGAGAAGGTGCTGCGGAAGGTCGTCTCCGACGAACTCGCCGCCGTCGCCAAGGACCACGCCACCCCGCGCCGCACCGCGCTGATCGACGGCGACCTCAAGGAGGTGCTGGCCGCGTCCGTACCGGCCGGTCCGCTCGAGGTCAAGGACGACCCCTGCCAGGTCATCCTCTCCGCGACCGGCCTGGTCGCGCGTACCGCCGCCGAGTCCGAGGAGTCCTCGGAGAGCACCCGCCGCAACGGCCGCGACCGCCACGACGCGGTCCGCGCGCTGGTCCACACCACCGCCCGCGGCCAGGTCCTGCTCATCACCAACCGCGGCCGCGCCTTCAAGACCGACGTGCTCCCGCTCCCGGTCCTCCCCGAGCACACCGGCACCGTCTCGCTGCGCGGCGGCATGTCCGCCAGCGAACTCGCCGACCTCGACCCCGGCGAGACCGTCATCGGCCTCGCCCCGCTCACCCCCAAGCCGGGCGAGACGCTCGCGCTCGGCACCCGCCAGGGCGTGGTCAAGGTCTGCGCCCCCGAGTGGCCGGTCCGCGCCGACGTCTTCGAGGTCATCGGCCTCAAGGACAACGACGAGGTCATCGGCGCCACCTGGATCACCGGCGACGAGACCCTGGCCTTCGTGACCAGCGACGCCGCCCTGCTCCGCTTCGCCGCCTCACTGGTCCGCCCCCAGGGCACCAAGGGCGGCGGCATGGCCGGCATAAACCTCACCACCGGCTCCACCGTCATCTTCTTCGGCGCCATCGGCACCGACGACCCGGCCCACGGCGCCCCACTGGTCATCACGTCCACCGGCCGCACCGTGAAGGTCACCCCCTTCGGCGAATACCCGGCGAAGGGACGTGCCACCGGCGGCGTCCGCGCACACCGATTCCTCAAGGGCGAGGACGCTCTGGCGGTCGCCTGGATCGGCGTCCGGCCCGCGGCCTCCACCACGACGGGCGAGCCGATCGACCTGCCCGCGATCGACCCGCGCCGCGACGGTTCGGGACACGCGGGCATCTGCCCGGACCTGGTGGGGCATCTGATCGAGCGCGATTAGCGGACATCTTTGCCCACTTCCGGCGTGGCTGGTGTCCGCATGCTCCCGCGGGCACCGGTCGTCGCTGGCGCTCCTCCCTGCCGGTCCCGCCGTGGCTCGGGACCCCCGGCTTCGTCACCACCGCCGGTTCCGGCCGGGCTCCGGTCCGCCCCGGTTCCCGGCCTCGGGCGCTCCGCGCCCGAAATTTCGTCATATGGGGGCCGATTGCGATCGGTCTTCCGTGGCGACGGCTCGCATTCGGATGGCGACTCGGAATCCGCCTGCTTCGTGCATCGGGAGCGCGGTCTCCTTCCTCGGCAGCGCGGCCTCCTTCCGCTGGATTCGGCGGACGACGCTGGCCCTTCGTTGGTGCCGCCGTGCTGCCCCGCAGGCGGTGCCGGATATTTCCGGACATTTTTGGCGCTTGTTGATCGCCAACGTCACTTTGTGAGCCTCAGGCACGTTATTCGGCCGGAATAACGTGCCTGAGGCTCACAAAGTGAGGTGATCAATCAGGATCTCAGGAAAGATTCCGAATTATCGAGCGCATAGCGGGCATTTCGGCTTGAAGTCCGGCTCGCATCGGCTCGAACGGCGATTGAGGGCGGAACGAAGATCCTCTTCAGTGCGGTATTTCCAGGCCGCCGGCCAAGAATTCGGCAGTCGTGTTAACGATCTCGCCATGGCCCGCGCCGCCCGCCATATAACCAACTCCGGGCAGCTCGTGGGAATGCCCACTCGACACGCAGCACGGCAACGTCCATCAGGTGCGCCTCCATTTCGGGTGCGCCCGGTTGCGGCCGCCAGGCCGCTTGGGGTTCGCTTTCGTGCGCCAGCACATACCGCCTCCGCCTGGCTGTCCCCGTCGCCGTCGACCTGCCCTTGGGGTGCAGATCATCGGCAGGGCCGCCACCACCGACGAAACCACCACCGACGAGACCAAAGCTGGCGGCCCTGCCGATGATCTGCTCGGCTTCGCCCGGGAGACGGTGACGGGGACAGCCAGGCACACCAGACGCAACCCACCCACCCACGAAAAAACAGCCGGGCCAACGACCCCCGCCGCGACCGGCAAAGCCACGCCCATTCCCCGGCGCCTGAGGCCCCCAGAGGGCGCCCTGAACGCAGCCACCCGACGAAAGCCCCCAATAAGCCGAAATTTCGGGCGCGAAGCGCCCGAACAGACTCCCCCGACCGTCAAGAGGCGCGGCCAGCACTCGAGAAAAGGGAGTAGCCCGTTCATGGCTGAAATAGAGCGGCCGGGTCCACGATTTTGCGGGAAGGAGTTGGCACGGCTGAAAGGGCCGACGCGATCGGTCGCGGAAAGCGGCGATGAAAGCCGCGATTTCTTGTCCGCGGGAGGGGAGGGCTTGCGGCCACGGATAGTGCAGGGAGGAGCGCAAGCGACGACCGGTGCCCGCGGGAGCATGCGGAAATCGAGCCGCCGGAAGTGGGCGATGAATAAGGATGGGATGCCGCCTCGCGGCACCGCCGGGCCGCGGGCAGCGAGACGGCACTACCCCTGGGACTGCGGTGGGGTAGGTGGGCGCCGGGCGGCGCGAAAGGTGAGTGGGTGGGCCGCCCGGCGCCCGGGAGGAAAGATCAGAAGGTGGTGGTGAGGAAGTCGCGGGTGGGGAGGGCGCGGGCGGTGATGCGGACGTCGCCGATCCAGCCGTAGAAGCCCTGGCCGAAGCGCTCGGCGAACTGGGTGGCGCCGATGGTGAAGGGCTTGCCGAGGGTGGAGATGCCGCGGGAGGACTGCGTGGGGTTGCGGGCGATCTTGGAGCCGTCGACGTAGATGGTGGTGCGGCGGCCGTCGTTGACGACGGCGAGGTGCATCCAGCGGCCGGTGGGGAGCGCGTGGCTCCAGGAGGTCGGGTCGGCGTCGCGGTCGGTGGGGTAGACGACGTACTGGAGGAAGCGCTCGCCGGAGATGTTGAGGCTGCAGGTGGGCTCGTCCTGGGACCAGCCGCTGGTCTTGCCGGCGTCGCCGCTGCGGCCCTGCCAGCTGAGGATGCCCATCCACGCGTGGTCGCCCTCGAACGGCGCGGGGAGCTTGATGAACGCCTCGATGGTGTAGCCGGACTCGAACCTGAGAGAGTTCAGCGGTGCGGTGGCGCCGGTGGCGAGGATGGTGCCGCGGTCCGGGCCCTTGCCGCCGTTGAAGCGGAGGCTGGCGTGCGCGGGCGCGCCGAGGTGGTGTTCGGTGGAGGCGAGCAGCGGGGCGCCGGCGCCGATCGACTGGACCGTGAGGTCGTTGCCGCGCTTGGACAGGTCGCGGATGACGGTGCCGGCGGCGACGGCGGCGCCGTCGGTGAGGCCGAGGTTGTCGAAGCGCCAGTAGGCGACGGTGTCGCGGACCAGGACGGCGGACGCGGGGCGCGGCGCCGGCGTGACGATCGGGGCGAAGCCGGCGAACCGGGCGTCGAAGTCGATCTCCAGGGAGAAGCGGTCGACCGGGCCGGTCAGCTCGATCGTCTCCTCCTCCAGCGCGGTGCGCTTCTCCGGGTCCTTGGACAGGAACCACGGCGAGAGCGTGGACACGTCGATCACGCCGCGGGCCAGGTCGAACGCGTACAGGCGGATCATGCCGGCGCCGCCGTAGTAGCGGTCCTGGTAGTTCGTGATGTGGACGTGCACGTCGTGGCCGGCGTCGTTCTTGAGCACGGTACGGCCGGGCGGCCAGTAGTGGCCGTTCAGCGTGAGGAAGATCTGGTCGTTCTTCCGGATCAGCTTGTTCCAGAGCTGCTGCCCGTAGGAGGAGAGGTACGCGGTGCCGCTGTCGTCCGCGTAGGCCAGCTCGTGCGTGGTGACGATCGCGGGGAGCGTCTTGTGCTTGTCCAGCACCGACTGCGCCCAGGCCACGCCGGCGTCGGAGATCCGCCAGTCCAGCGCCAGGATCAGCCACTTGCGGCCGCCGGCGTCGAGCACGTGGTAGCTGTTGTAGCCGTCGGGCGACGCGCCGCCGAACGTGGGCGCGGACTTGAACCGCTGCGGATTGAACGCGCGCAGGTACGCCGAGTCACCGCGGGTGTCGGCCGTGGTGCCGCCGTTGATGTCGTGGTTGCCGGCGAGCACGCTGTACGGGAACTTGCCGTCGAGGTCCTTGAACGTCTTCGACGCGAGGCTGATCTCGTGCTCGCTGCCGTGCTCGGTCACGTCGCCGAGGTGCGTCATGAACGCGACGTTGCCGTCCTTGCGGGCCTCGCGCAGGTACTTGAAGGTGGCGCGCAACGGCTCCGGGTCGGAGGCGTCCTCGTCGAACAGGTACTGCGTGTCGGGCAGCACCGCGATCGAGAAGCGCGGGCTGTCCACGTCGAACTTTCCGCTGCTCGCCTCGGCGGGCGCGGCGTCGAGGGTGCTGCCGGCGATGAGGCCGGCCGCCGGTGCGGCGACCGCGGTCTGCAGCAGCATGCGGCGTGGCAGGCGCTGGGACATTGTGGTACTCCCAAGTGTCGCGATCAGGTGATCCGGCGTGAGCCTGCGCCCCGTCCATGACGCCCGGGCGTCCTCCGCCTGAAAAAACCAGATCTTCGGCGGGTACGTGTCGAGAACGGCCGGACGGCTTCTACCTGTCTGTGAGAGCGTCGACGGCGGCGTCCCGACAGACAGGAGCAGCACCGTGAAGTACATGCTGATGATGCAGTTCTCGCAGGCGGCGGCCGAGTTTCCGGCGATCGGCACGTGGAAGCCGGAGGAGGTCGAGCGGCACATCGCGTTCATGGGGGAGGTGAACGCGGCGCTGACCGAGGCGGGCGAGTGGGTCTCCGGCGAAGGGCTGGCCGACCCGGCCGAGCTGAAGATCGTCCGCGCGGGTGCGGACGGCGCGCCGGTGGTTACCGAGGGGCCGTTCCCGGAGACGAAGGAGTTCCTGGCCGGCTACTGGATCGTGGACGTGGAGTCGCCGGAGCGCGCGATCGAGCTCGCCGCGCGCATCTCCACCGCGCCGGGCCCGGGCGGCCGGCCGCTGAACATGCCGATCGAGGTGCGCCAGATCATGGACGCGCCCGCGCCGGACGCGTGGTGACCGAATTCGCCTTCGAGGGCCTGCTGCGCGATCTCGCGCCGCAGGTCCTCGGCGTGCTCACCCGGCGGTTCGGCGACTTCGCGGCCGCGGAGGACGCGGTGCAGGAGGCGCTGCTGGCCGCGTTCCAGCAGTGGCCGGCCCAGGGGGTGCCGGGTAACTCGCGCGGGTGGCTGATCCAGGTGGCGCACCGGCGGCTGATCGAGCAGATCCGCGGGGCGGACGCCCGTCGCCGCCGGGAGTCCTCGGCGTTCCAGCTCTCCGCGCCGCTCGCCGACGCCGAGGTGGCGGACCGGGACGACACGCTCGACCTGCTGTTCCTGTGCTGCCATCCGGCGCTGAGCCGGGCGTCCGCGATCGCGCTGACGCTGCGCGCGGTCGGTGGCCTCACCACGGCGGAGATCGCCCGGGCGTTCCTGGTGCCGGAGGCGACTATGGCGCAGCGGATCAGCCGGGCGAAGCGCACCGTCCAGTCCGGATTCTCCGAGCCCGGCGACCTGGACGCGGTGTTGCAGGTGCTCTATCTGATCTTCAACGAGGGGCACACCAGCTCGGCCGGGCCGTCGCTGCTGCGGGTGGAGCTGTCGGCGGAGGCGATCCGGCTCACCCGGGCGGTGCGTGCGCTGCGGCCGGAGTCCGCGGAGGTCGGCGGGCTGCTGGCGCTGATGCTGCTGACCGAGGCGCGGGCGCCGGCGCGGACCGGGCCGGTCGGCGAGCTGGTGCCGCTGGCCGCGCAGGACCGGTCGCGGTGGGACGCGGCCGCGATCGCGGAGGGCATCGCGCTGGTGCACGAGGTGCTGCCGCGCGGGCCGGTCGGGCCGTACCAGGTTCAGGCCGCGATCGCGGCGCTGCACGACGAGGCGCCGTCGGCGGAGGCCACGGACTGGCCGCAGATCCTCGCGCTGTACGGCGTGCTGGAACGGCTGACGCCCAGCCCGGTGGTGGCGCTGAACCGCGCGGTGGCGCGGGCGATGGTGGAGGGACCGGCGGCGGGCCTCGCCACGCTGGACGCGCTGGCCGCGGATGAGCGCCTGGCCCGCGGGCACCGGCTGCCGGCGGCGCGGGCGCACCTGCTGGAGATGGCGGGCGCGCGGGCCGAGGCGGCGGAGGCTTACCGGCTGGCGGCGGCGCGGACGGCCAGCGTGCCGGAGCGGAACTACCTCACGCTGCGTGCCGCCCGGCTCGCCGAGTGATTTATAAGGTTCATTTACCATTCCTTTAGCCCGCCGCTGAACCCGTCGCTGCCACGATCATCCCGTCTCCGATCTATGGCTGTACGGAATGGGAGTGGTGCGCGGTGAAGCTTCGAGTCGTCGCTACGGTACTGGCGATCGCGGGTGCGGGAACGGCCGCAGCGGTCCTGCCGATGACCATGGCCTCGGCGGCCGAGTGCGCGAGCCCGTACAGCGCGTCCCAGGTGTACTGGGGCGGCAACACGGCGTCGTTCGGCGGCCACAACTGGCGGGCCAAGTGGTGGACCCAGGGCGAGCAGCCGAGCGCGGCCGGGACCGGGGTCTGGGAGGACCAGGGGACGTGCGGGTCGGGCTCGGGTTCCGGCGCTGGCTCGGGCTCCGCGGCCTGTGATCACCCGGCGTGGGTGGCGGGCAAGGCCTATGTCACCGGGAACATCGTGAAGTATACGGACGGTAAGTACTACATCGCCGAGCATGACAACCCGGGGTACGACCCGGTGATCAGCACCTGGTTCTGGGAGCCGTACACCTGCTCGGGCACCGGTGGTGGCACGCAGCCGACGCCGCCCGCGCCGACCGGTGGGGCCAACCCGTCCGGGTTCGTGGTGTCCGAGGCGCAGTTCAAGCAGATGTTCCCGAACCGGAACCAGTTCTACACGTACGCCGGCCTGGTGCAGGCGCTGTCCGCGTACCCGGCGTTCGCCGGCACCGGCAGCGACACCGTGCGCAAGCAGGAGGCGGCCGCGTTCCTCGCGAACATCAACCACGAGACCGGCGGCCTGGTCCACATCGTCGAGCAGAACACGGCGAACTACCCGCACTACTGCGACGCCAACCAGCCGTACGGGTGCCCGGCCGGCCAGGCCGCGTACTACGGCCGTGGGCCGATCCAGCTGAGCTGGAACTTCAACTACAAGGCCGCGGGTGACGCGCTCGGTATCGACCTGCTGCGCAACCCGAACCTGGTGCAGAACGACGCGGCCGTCGCCTGGAAGACCGGCATCTGGTACTGGATGACGCAGTCCGGCCCCGGCACGATGACCGGCCACAACGCCATGGTCAACGGCCGTGGCTTCGGCGAGTCGATCCGCAGCATCAACGGCGCGCTGGAGTGCAACGGCGGCAACCCGGCCCAGGTGCAGAGCCGGATCGCCGCGTACCAGAACTTCGCCGCGATCCTCGGCGTCTCGCCGGGCGCGAACCTCAGCTGCTGATACTTCCGTTCCCTGGCCGGTGCCGCCCGTCGCGGCACCGGCTGGTTCTCTCAACACGGGTACGGCGTGAGCGCGTCCCTTGTCTGTCAGATGTGACGGCGAGGGCGCGCTTACGCCGTTTCCTTCTTCAGAGTCAGCCGTAGCCCGATCGTGCTGTACCGCGCGGTCTCCGCCCGGCCGAACGCGCTCCGCCCGGCCAACTCGTGCAACTGCTCCGGCGTGTGCGCCCGCCGGCGCAACCAGCCCGGCGTGACCCGGGCGAACAGCGCGCTCCCCGGGCCCAGCCGCATCGCGGCGACCTCCGTGGCGATCTCGGCCCGGGACACGCGCGGGTCCAGGTCCTCGATCATCGCCACGCCGCCCGGCCGCGGCACGCGGTTCCGCGGCCCTGCCGTTCCGGGGGTTCCGCGGCGTGTGGCTCTTGCGGTCCCGTGGCCCTTGCGGTTCCGCGGGGTTTCGCAGCGCGCGGCGGTTCTGCGACCCTTGCGGTTCCGCGGGGTTACGCGGCCTGCGGTCCCGGCGTCCCGGCGGTCCCCGCGGTCCCGGCCGTCCCGGCGGTCCCCGCGGTCCCGGCGGTCCCCGCGGTCCCCGCGGTCCCGGCGGTCCCCGCGGTCCTCGCGGTTCCGGCGGTCCTCGCGGTCCCTGCGGTCCCCGCGATCCCTGCGGTCCCCGCGGTCCCACGGCCCTCGCGGTCCCGGCGGTCCCACGGCCCTCGCGGTCCCGGCGGTCCCACGGCCCGGCGGACCCCGGCCCGGCGGGACCGGCGGTGAGGTGGGTGTTACTCGAAGCGCTCCCCTCGATCGGCCTTCTCGAGGAGGAGGCGTGGGGGAGTGAAGCGCTCGCCGTAGCGGTCGGCCAGTTGCCGCGACCGGGCGATGAAGCCGGGGAGGCCGCCCGCGTACTGGTTGATGTACTGGAGGACGCCGCCGGTCCAGCCGGGGTAGCCGATGCCGAGGATGGAGCCGATGTTGGCGTCGGAGACGTCGGTGAGAACCCCCTCGTCCAGGCACTTCACCGACTCGATCGCCTCGATGAAGAGGAGGCGTTCCTTCAGGTCGTCGAACGGGATCGTGACGGCGGGGTTCGCCATGGACGCCAGGCCGGGCCAGAGGCGGGTGCGCGTGCCGTTCTCGTACTCGTAGAAGCCCGCGCCGCCGGAGCGGCCGGTGCGGCCGGCCTCGATGAGACGGTCGATGACCGCGTCGGCGGGGTGCGGGGTCCAGGTGCCGCCGGCGGCGACCACGGCGGCGGCGGTCTCCTTGCGGATCCGCTGCGGCAGCGTGAGCGTCAGCTCGTCCATCAGCTGCAGCACCGGCGCGGGGTAGCCGGCCTGGCTGCTGGCCTGCTCGATGGACGGCGCGGGCACGCCCTCGGCGAGCATGGCGACGCCCTCGTTGGTGAACGTGCCGATCACGCGGCTGGTGAAGAAGCCACGGCTGTCGTTGACCACGATCGGTGTCTTGCGCAGCCGGCGGACCACCGCGAGTGCGCGCCGCACGGTGGCGTCGCTGGTGCGCTCGCCGCGGATCACCTCGACCAGCGGCATCTTGTCGACGGGGGAGAAGAAGTGCAACCCGACGAAGTCGGCCTGGCGGCGCACGCCCTCGGCCAGCATCGTGATCGGCAGCGTCGACGTGTTGGAGCAGAGCAGCGCGTCCGGCGCGACCAGTTCCTCGATCTCGGCGAAGACCTTGTGCTTGAGCGCCGGGTCCTCGAACACGGCCTCGATCACCACGTCCACTCCGGACAGGGCGGCCGGGTCGTTCGCGGGCGAGATGCGGGACAGCAGCTCGGTGCCGGCGGACTCGGTGAGCCGGCCCTTGGCGACCGCCTTCGCCACCAGCCGCTGGGAGTAGCCGAGTCCGCGCGCGGCGGCCTCGACGGAGACGTCCTTGAGCACCACGTCGAGCCCGGCCTTGGCGCACACGTACGCGATGGCGGCGCCCATCATGCCGGCGCCGATCACGCCGACCCGGGTGAACGGCGGGACGTCGCCGATGTCGCGCGCGTTCGCCGCGTTCAGGTCGAAGAAGAACGCCTGGATCATGTTCTTCGCGATCTGGCCGGTGACCAGCTCCACGAAGTAACGGTTCTCGATCACGAACGCGGTGTCGACGTCGACCTGGGCTCCCTCGACCGCGGCCGCGAGGATGTTGCGGGGTGCCGGGTACGGCGCGTTCTTCAGCTCCTTGCGCAGCGTGGCCGGGAACGCGGGGAGCATCGCGGCCAGCGACGGGGTCGACGGCGTACCCCCGGGGATCTTGTAGCCCTTGACGTCCCACGGCTGGGCCGCGCCCGGGTTGGCGCGGATCCACTCGCGGGCCGCGGGCAGCAGGTCGTCGGCGGACGGCACGAGCGCGGAGATCAGCCCCAGGTCGCGGGCGGCGGCCGCGCGGTGCCGCTGGCCGCGCAGCAGCACCTGGGTGAGCGCGGTGACCAGGCCCAGCAGGCGCACGGTGCGCACCACGCCGCCGGCGCCGGGCAGCAGGCCGAGCGTCACCTCGGGGAAGCCGACCTCCAGCCGCGGGTCGTCGACCGCGATCCGGTGGTGGCAGGCGAGCGCCAGCTCCAGTCCGCCGCCGAGCGCGGAGCCGTTGAGCGCGGCGACCACCGGACGGCCCAGCGTCTCCAGCCGGCGGAACTGCGCCTTCACCGCCGCGGCGCCGGCGAAGGAGGCCGCTGCCTGGTCCGGCCCGGGCGTGCGGAGCTGGTCGAGGTCGCCGCCGGCGAAGAACGACTTCTTCGCGGACACGAACACCACGCCGGTGATGGAGTCGCGCTCCGCCTCCAGCCGGGTGACGGTCTCCGCCATGCTCCGCACATACGCCGCGGTCATGGTGTTGGCGGCGCGCGCGGGATCGTCCAGCGTCAGCACGACGATGCCGTCGTCCTCGCGGTCCCAGCGGATCGTCGACGTCATGTGCGAATCCTCCGTGTGCGTGCGCCGGTCAGAGCCGCTCGACGACCGTGGCGATGCCCATGCCGCCGCCGATGCAGAGCGTCACCAGGCCGTATCGGCCGCCGCGCCGCTCCAGCTCGTCGATGAGCGTGCCGAGCAGCATCGCGCCGGTCGCGCCGAGCGGGTGTCCCATGGCGATCGCCCCGCCGTTGACGTTGACGATCTCCGGGTCGAGCTTCATGTCGTCGATGTAGTGCAGGACCACGGCCGCGAACGCCTCGTTGATCTCGACCAGATCGAGGTCGTCGACGGTGAGGCCGGCGCGATCAAGCGCCTTCCTGGAGGCCGGGGCCGGACCGGTCAGCATGATGGTCGGATCTGCGCCGCTCAGCGCCGCCGAGACGATCCGCGCCCGCGGGGCCATGCTCGCCGCCTCGCCCGCGGCCTCGGACCCCACCAGCACCAGCGCGGCGCCGTCCACGATGCCGGACGAGTTGCCGGCGTGATGCACGTGCTCGATCCGCTCGACCCAGTGGTATTTCTGCAGGGCCACCGCGTCGAACCCGCCCTGCTCGCCGATCTGCGCGAACGACGGCGTCAGCGCGCCCAGGCCCTCGAGCGTGGAGTCCGGCCGGATGTGCTCGTCGCGATCGAGGATGAGCAGCCCGTTGCGGTCGCGCACCGGCACCACGCTGCGCGCGTTGCGCCCCTCCGCCCAGGCCTGGGCCGCCCTGTGCTGCGAGCGCACCGCGAACCGGTCCACATCCTCCCGGGAGAAGCCGTCGAGTGTGGCGATCAGGTCGGCGCTGATGCCCTGCGGGATGAAGTCGGTCGTCAGGTTCGTCTCCGGGTCGAGCGCCCAGGCGCCGCCGTCCGACCCCATCGGGACGCGCGACATCGACTCCACGCCGCCGGCCAGCACCAGGTCCTCCCAGCCGGAGCGGACCTTCTGCGCCGCGATGTTCACCGCCTCGAGACCGGAGCCGCAGAACCGATTGACCTGCACGCCGGCCACGACCGGTGGCAGGCCGGCCGCGATCGCCGCGGTCTTGGCCAGGTCGGAGCCCTGATCGCCGAGTGGGGAGACGATGCCGAGCACCACGTCGTCGATCCGCTCCGGATCGACGCCGGGGAAGCGCCGGCGCAGCTCGTGGATCAGCCCGACCACCAGGGAGATCGGCTTGACCCCGTGCAGCGCGCCGGTCCGCTTGCCGCGGCCGCGCGGCGTGCGCACCGCGTCGTAGATGAACGCCTCGGCGTTTCGCTGCGCGCCACCCATCGGAGCCTCCCGTGTCTGCGAACCGGCGTTAACTTTCCACCCCGTTTCCGCTCTCTGTCAAGGACTTCAACAATTCTCCGGTGCGAACACGCTCTCACCAGCGGTATGCTTCCGCCGGTGCGCAGCGCAGAGACGATCGAACCGCCACGGCGGCGGCCGAAGAACCGCAAGGACCAGATCGCCCTGGTCGCGGCCGAGCTGTTCTGCGCGCACGGTTACCACGGCGTCGGCATCGACCAGATCGCGGCCGCGGTCGGCATCAGCGGTCCCGCGGTCTACCGGCACTTCCAGGGCAAATACGCGATCCTGGTGTACGCGACGCGCCGGCTGATCGAGCGCGCGCTGGAGGCGGTGGACGCGGACGACGCCGATCCGGCCGCCCGGCTGGACGCGCTGCTCGCGGCGTTGGCCAGGGTCGCGGTCGAGGGGCGCCGGGTCGGCGGCCTCTACCAGTGGGAGTGGCGCTATCTGGAGCCGGTGCACGTCGCCGAGTTCGCGGAGCGGCTGGACGAACTGATGGGCCGCTTCGTCGTACCGTTGCTGGCGGTTAGAGAAGATCTTGACAAGCGTGCCGCGTCGGCGCTGGTCCGGGCGATGTTCAGCGTCTTCGGCAGCCTCTCGACGCATCGTGCCGCGATCGCGCGCGGCCGGGCCGAGCAGATCCTGCACCGCGTCGGCCTCGCCGTGCTGCACGGCGAGGCGCCGGTGCCCCGGCCGCTGACCAGGAAGCCCAGACCAGATCAAGATCTTTCGGGGGTACGGCCGGGAGCGCGCCGGGAGCTGATCCTCGCGGAGGCCATCCGGCTGTTCCACCGGCACGGCTACCACGCGGTCGGGATGAACGACATCGCGCTCGGCGTGGGCATCAACGCATCAAGCCTCTACCGGGTTTTCCCCGGCAAGGCGGACATCCTGGCCGCCGCGTTCTACCGCGCGTCGGAGCGCGTGGCGGAGGCGACCGCGGTCGCGCTGGACGGCGCCGCCGACGCGCGCGACGCGCTGCGCCGGATGGCCGAGTCCTACGTGGAGCTGACGTTCGAGCGCAGCGACCTGGTCTCGGTCTACCTGGCGGAGAACAGCAACCTGCCCGGCGGCGACCGCCATGAGCTGCGCAAGGTGCAGCGGCTGCACGTGGAGGAGTGGGTGCGGCTGCTGACCGGGGTCCGGCCGGACCTGCCGGTGCCGGAGGCGCGGGTGCTGGTGCACGCCGCGCTCAACCTGGTGACCGATCTGAGCCGATGGGTCCGGTTCGACCGGCGGACTGGGATGGACGCGCATCTGGTCCGGCTCGCGATGTTGATTATGGCCGCGTGAGTTAATCCCGGTTCGCGAGGCTTGGCGGCGACATCGTGACCGATTGAGCGGAATCTCTTCCCGCCGAAGTTAACCGCCGTTTACAGTCTCGGCATGAGCGACGCACCCCCGCCCGCAGCGCCTCCCACGCGGCGCGGCGCCGAAGGAGGCCACCGTCATGCCGTCCACCGTTCCCCCTGCCACTGACCGCGCCGCGCGCTGCGCCCAGACCGCGCGCGGCCTGACCGTCCCACGGCTGCTGCACCGCAACGCCACCGAGTTCGCCGACCTGCCCGCGCTGACCGCCCTCGGCGCGCAGGAGACGCTCACCTGGTCGGCGCTGCGCGACCGGGTCGCCCACGCCGCGCGGGGCCTCGAGGCGCTCGGCCTCGCCGCCGGCGACCGCATGCTGATCAACATGTCGAGCCGGCCCGAGCACTGGATCATCGACCTTGCCGCCGTCCATCTCGGTGCGATTCCCTCCACGATCTATGCCACGCTCAGCCCTGATCAGATCGACTACCTCGCCCGGCACAGCGGCGCCGAGATCGTGGTGCTGGAGGGCGACGCGGAGCTGGCCCGCTGGGCGCCGATCCTGGCCGAGGTGCCGACGATCCGGCACGTGGTGACCGTGGCCGGCCCGTCCTCCGCCGACGGCCGCGTCGTCACGCTCGCCGACCTGGAGTCCGCCGGCGCGGCCGCGCACCGGGCCGACCCGGAGGCGTTCGGCGAGCGCGCGCGTGAGGTGTCGCCCGAGGCGCCGCTCACCATGCTCTACACGTCCGGCACCACCGGCGACCCCAAGGGCGTCCTGCTCACCCACCACAACGTGATGTACCAGTGCGTGCTGATCGAGGACACGATCACCACGCCGGACCACCCGGCGTCGCTGGCCTACCTGCCGCTCGCGCACATCGCGGAGCGCATCCTCGGCATCTACTACCCGCTCTACCGCGCCGGGCACGTGCATGTCTGTCCCGACCAGAAACAGCTGGTCGCCGGGCTGGCCGCGGTCCGGCCGATCTCGTTCTTCGGCGTGCCCCGCGTCTGGGAGAAGATCGCGGCCGGCGTGCAGGCGCAGATCTCCGCCGCCGACCGCCGGGTGCGCGCCGCGTTCGAGGCGGCCGGTGAGGCCGCCCGGGAGAGCCATCGGCTGCGCGCGGCCGGTGCGCCGGTCCCGCCGGAGCTCGCGGCCCGGGTCGCCGCGCTCGACGAGTCCGTGCTGCGCCCGCTCCGGGCCCGGCTCGGGCTCGACAACCTGATCTGGGCGGGCAGCGGTGCCGCGCCGATCCCGGTGTCCACACTGGTCTACCTGGCGGGCATCGGCATCGACGTGTTCGAGGTCTGGGGCATGACCGAGACCACCGGCACCTGCACCATCAACACGCCGCAGGCGTTCCGGGTCGGCAGCGTGGGCCGGGTCAACCCGGGCATGGAGCTGCGCATCGCGGACGACGGCGAGATCCTGGTCCGCGGGCCGCTGGTCTGTGCCGGCTATCTGGCGGCGGGCGGCGGAGTCGAGTCGGTCACCGACGCGGACGGCTGGCTGCCCACCGGCGACGTCGGCGTGCTCGACGACGACGGCTTCCTGACCATCACGGACCGCAAGAAGGAGCTGATCATCAGCTCCGGCGGGAAGAACATGTCGCCCGCGCGGATCGAGTCGCTGCTGCGCGTGCACCCGCTGATCGGGCAGGCGGTGGCGATCGGCGACCGCCGGCCGTACGTGACCGCGTTGATCGTGCTGGACGAGGAGATCGCCCCGATGTGGGCCCGATCGAAAGGGCTCCCCGACACATCGATCGCCGGGCTCGCCGCCGAGCCGCGGATGCACGCGGAGATCGCGGCCGCGGTCGACGCGGCGAACGCGAAGCTCTCCCGGCCGGAGCAGGTCAAAGCGTTCCGCATCATGCCGTCGACCTGGACGCCGGAGACCGGCGAGCTCACCCCGACGCTCAAGCTCCGCCGACGGGTCGTCACCGACCGCCACGCCACCGCGATCGACGCGCTCTATGACACGCCGTCCGGCGTCTGACCGCGCGATGCGACCGCCGTCAGCCGGCGTGTGCGCTTGCCGGCTGGCGGTCGTCCTTCTCCGTCTGCTGCTGTCGCTCCGTGCGCCGCTTGCGTTCTTCGCGGTCGGCCAGCGCCGTCGTCACACGCGCCGCGCCGACCCCACCCGCGATCCGCAGCGGCCGGGGCACCACGGCCATCGTCGCGCGGACCACCCGGGCGAGACGGCGCAGCCGCCGCTCCTGCTCCGGGGACCAGGTGAGGCCGAGCCGGTCGCGCATCACCTCGGGCAGCGCGCCGACCGTGACCAGGTGGGCCAGCCGCCCGGCCGCGCCGCCGACCGGGCGCCACACGACGTCCGGGATCACGCGGAGCGGCTTCTTCAGGTGGCGGACGCTGTCGATCACGTCCCACACCGCCTGGTTGTCCTCCAGCCGGTTCAGCACGCGCTCGTCGTAGTAGGCGCGGAAGCTGGCCCAGTCCGCGGGCAGGTGGTGCTCACGCAGGCCGAGCAGCAGGCCGACCTGGCGCATGTCCGCGTAGTACTCCGCGATCTGCGCGTCGGTGAGGGGTCGGCCGAAGATCCGATGCGCGTCCACCGCGCCCTGGACCAGCGTGGCGTGCACCCACAGGTACGCCTCCGGGTTGAGCGCGTGATAGCGCCGGCCCTGGTCGTCGACGCCCTTGATCGTCTCGTGCAGCCGCCGCAGGCGCGCGCTCTCCCGCTCGGCGCCGCGCTGCCCGCCGTAGATCACGGTGGAGAGCGACAGGTAGGTGCGGACCAGGCGCTGCCACGGCTCCTCGCGATAGTTCGAGTGCTGCAACACGCCCGCGCCGACCACCGGGTGCGCCGTCTGCAGCACCAGCAGCGGCGGCCCGAGCAGCATGTTCCGCGCGTCGCCGAAGTACCGCCAGACCACCGATCCGCGCCGCGGGGCTCGTGCTTCCGCCGGCATGCCGTCGCCTCCCTCTGGCGTTGCTCTCCGCTGTCTCCGCGCGCCGGCCCTCGGCCCTCCCCGGAGATACCGCAACCGTATCCGCGCCCGCGTACTTTGTCCGAGGAGCGGCTAGACGGCTGCGTTCCGGATCGCGGCGGCGACGACGTCGATCGCGGTCGCGCGGATCGTGTCGAGTCCGTGCTCCCCGGTGGCCGGCGTGGTGCCGGTGGCGAGCGCCACCACGGCATCGCCGTCGAAGCGGGTGTGAGACGGATGCAGCGCACGCGCCATGCCGTCGTGGCCACTCTGCGCGAGCAGCAGGCACTCGGTCTTGGTCAGCGCCGCATCCGTCGCGACCACGACGATGGTCGTGTTCTCCCGCGCCGTCCCGCCGAACGGCCACACCGGTCCGTCGCCGGGCGCCGCGGTCGGCGACGTCGTGCCGTTGGAAGGAGCGGCAATCTGTGCCGCGGCGTCGCCACCGGCCGAGCCGCTCGGTGCGGTATCGCCGTTGCCGGTCGAGTCGCTCGGGGTGGGTGCGCTGGTGCCGGTCGCGTCGGTCGGTGCGGGCGTGTTGCGGGTCAGGGTGCTCGGGGTGGGTGCGCTGGTGCCGGTCGCGTCGGTCGGCGCGGGCGTGTTGTTGCCGGTTAGGGGGCTCGGTGTAGGCGTGCTGGTGCCGGTCACGCCGCTCGGTGCGGGCGGGGTGGAGCCGTTCGGTGTCGATGTGCCGCTGCTCGTCGAGCCGTTCGGCGGGGTGAGCGGGTGGGGATCGTCGGAGGGGGCCAGGTGACGGCCGTCGGGGGTGATGATTGAGCCGAGGGCGTTGACGACGGCGAAAGCGGTGACGATGGCGCCGCTGCTGTCGCGGGCGGAGGCGACGCCGAAGCCGCCGGGGTCCTGACGGCCGCGCCAGCGGCCGGTGGTGGCACCGGTTCCGGCACCGACGCGTCCCGTCCGGAGCACGTCGACGGGAGCGGACAGCGCGTCGAGGAGCGCGGCGCGGCCGGACGCGGCGTCCGGCGGGGTCGTGGCCACGGAAGCGTCGAAGATCGACATGCCGACCACGATGGGGACCGGGCCGTAGGCGGTGGCGAAGCCCTCGCCCCTGTCGCGCAGCGCGCGCATCACGCCGTCGCCCGCGGCCAGGCCGAACGCGGAGCCGCCGGACAGGACCACCGCGTCTACCCGATCCACCATCCGTTCCGGTGCGAGCAGGTCGAACTCCCGGGTCGCCGGGGCGCCGCCGCGCACCTCCCCGGAGGCGGTCGTTCCGGGCGGCGGCAGTACGACGGTGACACCGGTGCCGTCCCCGGTCCAGTGGCCGACGCGGACACCGGCCGGCATCTCGACCGTCACCACCACCGACCCGCCGTCGCCGTCGCGCGGATCGGTGACGCTTCCAGCGGCGCCGACACCCGTGGCCATGTCTCCACCGGCCGAAGCCAGGGCACCGGAAGGAAACGCGGTGGCCGGAGAGGGCGTGACGCTGGAAGAAGAGGCGGGGGAGGAAGCGGAGCGATGGGGATCAGTGCCCATGACGTGATGCTATGCCCGCCTCCTGCCTGCTAGGCGCCGTGGCGGCGGGATGGTGAGGCATCACGCACCTCCGGGCGGTGGAAGCCCTCATCGGAAGCGCGATCCGCGGACGACGCCGGATCCGCCGCAGGATGCGACGCCGGAATCGACCCGAGGTCCTGCGCCGGGCCCGCCGCGGGATGCGACGGCGGGTTGGTCGCCGGGTCCGCCGCTGGATGCGATGGCGTATGCGTCGCCGGGTCCGGTGCGGGATGCTGCGACGGCGAGTTGGTCGCCGGGTCCGGCGTGGGATGCGATGGCGGATCCGGCGCTGCGTCCGCCGTGGGATGCGATGGCGTATGCGTCGCCGGGTCCGGCGCGGGATGCGACGGCGGGTTGGTCGCCGGGTCCGGCGCGGGATGCGACGGCGGGTTGGTCGCCGGGTCCGGCGTGGGATGCGATGGCGTATGCGTCGCCGGGTCCGCCGTGGGATGCGACGGCGGGTTCGTCGCCGGGTCCGGCGTGGGATGCGATGGCGTATGCGTCGCCGGGTCCGGCGCGGGATGCGACGGCGGGTTCGTCGCCGGATGCGACGGCGGGTTGGTCGCCGGGTCCGCCGCTGGATGCGATGGCGGGTGCGTCGCCGGGTTCGGTGCGGGATGCTGCGACGGCAGATCCGGCGCCGGATGCGATGCGAGATCCGGCGGTGGTACACGGCTGGGCGGGGCCGTGTGCTCGGCACGCCGGTGGCCGGGATTCCGAAGGCAGTGGGCCGGGATGTCGGGACCCGGTGGCGGTGCGCCCAGCATTTCCGGGTGGTATCCCGACGGATAGCCCGGGTACGACCGGTTCCGCGGCATCACCGCCAGCGCCGACCGTGTCCGTGGCGGGAAGAGCCACCGCAGCGCGATCGCCCGCGCCCGCAGCCCCGCCCGCAGCACGGCGCCCACCCCGGGCGGCGCGGGGCGCATCCCGAAGGCGTGGAGTATCGCGGGGGTGAGCATGCTGCGGACGCCGGCGCGGGCGGCGGGGCGGAGGAATCGCGGGAACCACGCGGCGAACAGCGCGACCGTGTAGTCGCCGACCTCGCGATTGCTGGGTGCGAAGGCGAAACGGCTCTGCTCGTACCGCTGCTTGAAGTCCTCGAAGTGCGCGAACGAATCGGGGATGTCACGGATGCCCATCCGGGCGCCGACCTCGCGGTAGTAATGAAAAGCGGCCAGCCTCTCGTGCGCGTGCAACGGCCGCCAGCCGTACCGGTCCACCCACGCTATCGGGTCGTAGATGAACGTCGACAGTACGTAGAGCATGTCGTCGTTGGAGATGGCGTAATGGGCGTGGGCGCGATTGACGACCCGGAGCGCGGAGCGGCCGCGCGGGGAATCGTAGCCGTGGGCGGCGATCTCGGCCATCAGCAGGGCGGTGTCGTCGTAGCGTTGCTGCGGGCGGGCACGGAATTCGCCGGTGGCGGCCAGGAGTGCGGAGATGGACGGTACGCAGTACGTGCGGAACAGCGCGAACTCCAGCGCCCGCGTGTAGTCCCAGGGGAATTCCAGACCGGCGGAGATGCGGTAGATCTCCGCGTGGTCCCGGACCGGATCGAGCCGCTCGATCCGCCTCAGCCAGCGGTGACGGTCGCGCATGGGGGCATCCTCACAATCCGAGCGAACGGCCGATGACCTCCTTCATGATCTCGGTCGTACCGCCGTAGTCGGTGTGAACGCGCGAATCGAGGAACGCCCGGGCGATCGGGTATTCGCGCATGTATCCGTAACCGCCGTGCAATGGGAGGCAGCGGTCGACGACGCGCTGCTCCTCGGTGAAGATCTCCCGGGTCACGATCCCGCCTCCCATTCGGCGAGCACCTCGTCCGTGTGCTGTCCGGGCAGCGCCGGTGGCCGTCCGAGCGCGGCCGGCGTGCCGGAGAACCGGGGCGCCGGCGCCGGCTGCACCACGCCGTCCCGTTGCGTGAACGTGCCGCGGGCCACCAGGTGCGGGTCGTGCGGCGCCTCGCCGAGCGACAGCACCGGCGCCACGCACGCGTCGCTGCCCGCGAAGATCTTCACCCATTCATCCCGGGTACGGCCGGCGAACGCGCGCCCGATCCGCTCCCGCAGCTGCGCGTGGTCGCCGGCCGGGGTGATGCCGAGCAGCCGGGCGAACTCCGCGAAGAACCGCGGCTCCAGCGCGCCCACCGCCACGTGCCGGCCGTCCGCGGTCTCGTACACGTCGTAGAACGGCGCGCCGGTGTCCAGCAGGTTCACGCCGCGCTCGTCCCGCCACGCGCCGGCCGCGAGCAGCCCGGACAGCATCGTGGTGAGGTGCGCCGCACCGTCCACGATGGCCGCGTCCACCACCTGGCCCCGGCCGGAGCGCAGCGCGGCGAGCACGCCGACGACCAGGTAGAGCGAGCCGCCCGCGAAGTCGCCGAGCAGGTTGACCGGCACCTGTGGGGGACCGCCGGCCCGGCCGATCGCGTGCAGCGCGCCGGACAGCGCCAGGTATCCGATGTCGTGCCCGGCCGTGCGCGCCAGCGGACCGTCCTGCCCCCACCCGGTCATCCGGCCGTAGACCAGGCGCGGGTTGCGGGCCAGCGCCGGCTCCGGGCCGACGCCGAGCCGTTCCGCGACGCCGGGCCGCCAGCCCTCGATCAGCACGTCCGCGCGGGCGGCCAGCGACAGTACCCGCTCCACGCCCTCCGGCGTCTTCAGGTCCGCGAGCACCGAGCGTTTGCCGCGGTTGAGCAGGTCGCGGGCCGGGTCGACGGTCAGCGGCGAGCCGGGGCCGGGCCGGTCCACGCGCACCACGTCCGCGCCCAGGTCGGCCAGCAGCATGGCCGCGAACGGCGCCGGCCCGATCCCGGCCAGCTCCACCACCCGGAGCCCGTGCAACGGCCCGCTCACCACGATCTTCTTATATCGTGATATTTGATATTGTCGTCGCCATGCGACCGCAGCTTGCCGACGAGGTGGCGGCCGCGCTGCGTGCCCGGATCATGTCCGGCGAGCTGCGCCCGGGCGACCGGATCCGGCTGGAGGAGGTCGCCTCGCAGCTCGGCGTCAGCATCACGCCGGTCCGGGAGGCGCTGCTCCACCTGCGCGGCGAGGACATGGTGGAGCTGGAGCCGCGCCGCGGTTACGTGGTGGCGCCGCTGTCCCGGCAGGACATCCGCGACGTGTTCCAGTTGCAGGGCGACATCGCGGGCGAACTGGCCGCGCGCGTCGCCGCCCGGATCACCGACGCGCAGCTCGCGCAGCTGAGCCTGCTGGACCGGGCGCTGGCCCGCACGCGCGCGGCCGGCGAGGTCGAGACGCTGGAGTTCGACTTCCACCGCGCGGTGAACCGGATCGCGGAGGCGCGCAAGCTGAGCTGGTTCCTGCACACGGCCACGCGGTACACGCCGGCGCGCTTCTACTCCGCGGACGCGGGCTGGCGGGCCGGGATGCGCGAGGACCACGAGGCGCTGCTGGCCGCGTTCGCCGCTCGGGACGCGGCGGCGGCGCGCACGGTCATGACGCGTCACTTCACGGACGGCGCCGACCGGCTGGTCAAGCACCTGGACGACCTCGGCATCTGGTCCTGACATGCCTCTCCCAGCAGGGAAACGTACCGCCGGATTTGATATTTGATATGTTACGGTCGCTGTCAATGCCCTGTTCGGAGGCGGAGGACGCACGATGGACATCGATCTTGTCGAGCTGACCGATGAGCAGCGCGCGTTCGCGGAGGCGATCCGCGACCTCTGCCGCCGCGAGGCCGGCACGCGCGCCCGCCGCGACGAGCTGACCGGCCACGGCCGGCACGGCCACAACCAGGAGCTGTACGAGAAGCTGGCCCGCCTCGGCTGGCTCGGCGCCGGCGGCATGGCCGACGCGTGCGTGTTCCTGGAGGAGACGGCGTACGGGCTGCTGCCGATCGGCGGCTACACCACTTCGCTGATCGTCGCCGGCGCCGTCGAGCGCTTCGGCGGTGACGCGCAGCGCGCGCTGATCGCGGAGGGCATGCGGCGCGGACGCACCTACGCGATCTCCATGTCCGAGCCGGACGCCGGCTCCGACGTGGCCGCGCTGGCCTGCCGCGCGACGCCGGACGGCGACGGCTGGGTGATCGACGGCCAGAAGACCTGGTGCTCCAACGCCCACTTCGCGGACGCGATCCTGCTGGTCGCGCGCACCGACGGCGCGCCGGGCGACCACGACGGACTGACCATGTTCCTGGTCCCGGCGGACGCGCCCGGCCTGCGGATCAGCGGCATCGACACGATGGGCGGCCGCGAGGTCAACGACCTGTGGTTCACCGGGTGCCGGGTGCCGGCGGACGCCGTGGTCGGCACGCCCGGCGCCGCGTGGAAGCAGCTCATGGCCGGCCTCAACGTGGAGAGGCTCATCCTCGGCGCGGTCATGCTCGGCATCGCCCGCCGCGCGTTCGACGACGTGCTCGGCTACGTGCGGGAGCGGCGCCAGTTCGGCCGCCCGATCGGCAGCTTCCAGGCGCTGCGCCACCGGATCGCGGACCTGGCCGTCGAGATCGAGTGCACCCGGCTGCTCGTGCACCGCACCGCGCGCCTGGTCGACGCCGACCCCGCGCGCGTGCTGCCCCGCCAGGCCTCCATGGTCAAGCTCAAGGCCACCGAGGTGGCCCGCCGGGTGGCGCTCGACGGCATGCAGATGATGGGCGGGTACGGGTACGCCACCGAATTCGACATGGAACGCCACGTCCGCGCCGCGCTCGTCTCCACGGTCTACGGCGGCACCAGCGAGATCCAGCGCGACATCATCGGCCGCACCTACGGCCTCTAGCGTTTATCGCCCCCACCCACGGGTACGCCGTTGTATCCGCTGGTCAGAGGGGAGTCGGCGATGGGACTGCACACGCTCGCCACCGGAATCGACGCCGCCGGGGTGCGCCTCGACGCCGACCTCGTGATGCCCGCCGAGGCGCTCGGCGTGGTGCTGTTCGCGCACGGCAGCGGCAGCTCCCGGCACAGCCCGCGCAACACGGTCGTCGCGGAGCACCTGCACCGGCACCGGCTCGGCACGATCCTGCCCGACCTGCTCACCCGCGACGAGACGATCGAGGACGAGCACACCCGGCGGCTGCGCTTCGACATCGGGATGCTCGCGGACCGGCTGATCGGCGTGATCGACTGGATCGGCGCGCAGGACTGGCGGCACGGGCAGCCCTACCAGGGCAACCACGAGCCGAACGTACCGCCGGTGATCGGGCTCTTCGGCGCCAGCACCGGCGCCGCGGCGGCGCTGGTGGCCGCGGCCGCCCGCCGGGACGCGGTCCGCGCGGTGGTCTCCCGCGGCGGGCGCCCCGACCTGGCCGGCCCCGCGCTGGTGCAGGTGGCAGCGCCGACGCTGCTGATCGTGGGCGAGCACGACCCGGACGTGATGGCGCTCAACCGCGACGCCCGCGCGCAGCTCACCACGCTCTCCGACCTGCTGATGATTCCCGGCGCCGGCCACCTGTTCGAGGAGGAGGGCGCGCTGGAGCAGGTCTCCGCCGCGGCCGCGGCCTGGTTCGCCGACCACCTGCGGAGGGCGTGAGCATGCGGTTCGCCGACCGCACCGCCGCCGCCCGCCGCCTCGCCGCGACGGTCGCCGCGCACCTCGGCACGCTGCCCGCCGGCCGCCCGCTGATCCTGGGCCTGCCGCGCGGCGGCGTACCCATGGCCGCGATCATCGCCCGGCACGTCGGCGGCGACCTCGACGTCACGGTCGCCCGCAAGATCGGCGCGCCCGGTCACCCCGAGTTCGGCATCGGCGCGGTCGCGGCCTCCGGCGCCCCGATCTTCGACGCGCACTCGCTCCACCGGCTCGGTCTCACCCCGGACGACCTGGCCGTCGCCGTCGAACGCGAGCGCACCGAGGCACACCGCCGCCTCACCGCCTACCGCGGCACCCGCCCGGCCCCGGAGATCACCGGCCGCATCGTGATCGTCGTCGACGACGGCCTCGCCACCGGCGTCACCGCCCGCGCCGCCGTCCGCGCGCTGCGCGCCCACCGCCCCGCGCACCTGGCGCTGGCCGTCCCGGTCTGCACGCCCGAGGCCCGCGACCTGCTCGCCGCCGAGACCGACGCGGTCCTCTGCCTCCACTGCCCGTCCGACTTCCGCGCGGTCGGCGCCTTCTACGACGACTTCGCCCAGCTCACCGACGAGGACGTACACGCGGCGCTGGCCGCCGCCGTACACCCGTGAGATCTTCCGTTTCGATCAGCTTCCGCGGGAAACCGATTTTCCCGCTCCCGGCGTGGTGCGGCCCGCATGCTCCCGCGGGCCAACCTCGCGGCGGCTCCGCCGCCGCTCCGCCGCCGCGTCGGAGCCGGTCCCGCCGCCGGTCACCACGATCCGCGGCATCCGTGCCCGCCGCTTTCCGGCCGCGCGTCCCGCCGCCGGTGGGCCGGAGCGTGCCGGTCAGATCAGGGCCGGGGTGAGGGAGACCGGGAGGCTGATGGTGACGTGGGTTCCCTGGTCGAGTTCGGAGACGAGGCTGATGTCGCCGCCGTGGCCCTCGATGATGCTGCGCGTGATCGCCAGGCCCAGGCCGGAGCCCTGGATCGCCTGCTCACTGGCGTTGGCCGCGCGGTAGAAGCGGCGGAACAGGTTGGCCTGGTCCTCGACCGGGATGCCCATCCCGGTGTCGCTGACCGTGATCTCGACGTGGTCCGGCCGGCTGTTCGGGATCGCGCACCGGATCGTGACGTGCCCCGGCCCGGGCGTGAACTTGATCGCGTTCGAGAGCAGGTGCAGCAGCGCGCGTTCGAGCAGCTCGGGGTCGCCCGCCACGTGGGCGTCACGGGCCCGGTTGTCGACCGTGAAGACGATGCCCGCGCCGTCCGCCATCGGCGCCAGCGAGGTGGTGGCCAGCTCGACCACGCTGGCGATCCGGACCGGCCGCTTGTCCAGCTCCGTGCTGGCGGCCTCCACCTGGGAGAGCGTGAGCAGGTCCTCGACCAGGTTGAGCAGCCGGCGGGCGTTGCGGTCGACCACCCCGAGCATCCGCTGCTGCGCCGGCGGGATCGTGGACATGTCGTCCTGGATCGCCTCCAGGTAGCCCTGGATGCTGGTCAGCGGCGTCCGCAGCTCGTGCGAGATGGTGGAGACGAACTCGTCCTTGTGCCGGTCCAGCGCCTGCAACTCGAGCACGACCGCGCGCTGCTGGGCGTAGAGCGCGGCGTGGTGCAGCGCGCGGTTCAGGTCCTCCACCACCAGGTCGAGCAGCTGCCGGTCGTCGTCGGTGACCTGGCGGCGGCCGTCCAACTCGACGCTGATCACGCCGCGCGCCTCGTCGGTGACGCCGACCTGCCGGCTGAGATCCTTCCCGGGTACGGCGCGGTCGAGCAGCATCGGCTCCAGACCCGGCCGGTACCACTGCGCGGCCCGGGGCGTGCCGCCGCCGAGCCGGATCCAGACCCGGTCCGCGCGCATGGCGACGCCCAGCCGGTCGACCACCTCCTGAAGGATCACGTCGGTCTCCAGCGCGTCGCCGATCGCACCGCCGATCGCGCGGGCCAGCGCGCGCGTCTCCAACTGCTGTTGCAGCAGGCGGCGCAGCCGGTCGTTCTCCTCGGCGAGCGTGTTCAGCGAGATGCCGGCCTCGCGCAGTTCCGCCGGGCCGGACACGGTGGCCCGGGCGCCGTGCTCGGCCGCGGCCAGCCGGCGCAGCGTGCGGGTCAGGTTGGTCAGCGGCAAGCCCACGCCACGGACCACACGCACCGCGAGCAGCAGCACGAACGCCACGCTCAGCAGCGACAGCACCACCGTGGTGGCGTCCGCGATGGGGACCAGCCGGCTGATCGTACGTACCACCTGGTTCTGCTTGTCGGCCAGCCACTGCTCGGCCTCGCGGTGCGCGGCCCGGAACCGGTCCGTCCACTGCTTGCCCACCGCGTCCCAGGCCGTGCTGACGGCCGCGGGCCCACCCGGCCCGGCCGCGATCGGCGCGGCGAACTCGGTGAACCAGCGTTCACCGAGCGCGCGCTCGGTCTCCAGCAGGCGGCGCAGCGTGGCATCGTCGGTGTGGCTGAGCGCGTCCTCGATCGCGGGTACGAACGCGGCGGAACCCCGCAGGTACGAGTCGAGGAAGCGGGCGTCCGCGGTCAGCTGGTACCCCCGGATGCCGGTCTCCGCGTCGGTGAGCGCCTGGAGCGCGCGGGTGTTGGCGGCGCCGGCCGGGTAGATCGCCTCGGTGAGGACTCGGGCGGACGCGGTCAGCTGGCCGATCATCGACCACCGCACCACGCCGGCGACCAGCAGCAACACCGTGAGCACGGCGAAGCCGCCGATGAGCTGCCGGACCGCGGAGCCACGCGGAGCGTCACGCCACCATGCTGCGCGCATCTCTCTCCAGTCGTCGTGGAACCCCGTGCGGGTCCATACGGCGGCCGGGCAGCGAACCTGAGTCTTTGCGGTCCCGGCTCAGCCCGCGACGGCCCGCAGCGTGTAGGTCAGCGGCAGCCGCTCCGGCCGGTCGGTGAGGTGCCATTCGCCGAACTCGCCGGCCTGGTGCATGCGCCCCGGCAGCGCGTTCCACGGCACGGAGTCGTGCTCGGCCAGCCCGGTCAGCCGCAGGCCCGCGTCCAGCACCGCGGTCACGATCTCGCCGAGCCCGTGGTTCCAGCTGTGCGTGGTGGTGTTGGTCAGCTTCCGCTCCGTCGCCACGTACGTCTCCGCATCGTCCCAGACGAGCGGCTCCGGCGTCTCGAAGTACGGCAGTTCGACCGCGAGCGGGTCACCGTCGCGCCGCTCGTCGATGGTCCACAGCATCGGGTGGCCCTCCCGGATGAACAGCCGTCCGCCCGGCCGGAGCAGCCCCGCCACGGTCCGCGCCCAGCGCCGGATGTCGGGCAGCCAGCCGATCGCGCCGATCCCGGTGTAGACCAGGTCGAAGCGGTGCGCGCCGAGCGCGTCCACCGCGCCGTACACGTCCGACTCGACGTAGGTCACGTCCGCGCCGGCCGCCTCGGCGAGACGCCGCGCCTCGGCCAGCGACGCGGGGGAGAAGTCCAGGCCGGTCATCCGCGCGCCGAGCCGGGCCAGCGACAGCGTGTCCGTACCGAGATGACACTGCAGGTGCACCGCGTCCAGGCCGGAGACGTCACCCAGCCGCGGCAGGTCGAAGCGGACGGTGTCACTGAGGAACGCCGGATCGTCCACGAACCGGTGCAGCCGGTAGCCGGCCACGTGCAGGCCGGCGCGCTCGTCCCAGTTGCGGCGGTTGATGTCGAGGTAATCGCTGCCCACGGCCGAAGGCTAGCGGTTGATCGAGCGGGCACCGACCGAAATAATGGCGCTGCCTCCGGTTGACACCATCTGGGTGGCTCGCCAGACTGTGCCCCGATGAGAGCGCTCTCCGAGAGGCGGGGATTCGTGCGGTACAAGGCCTGGTGGGCGGCGCTCGTCGTACCGGTGCTGGCCCTGTCCTCCGGCTGCGCCGATCCCGCGCCGGAGGCCGCCGCCCCGCCGTCCGCGCCCAGCGTGGCGACGTCGAGCACCTTCAACGGTACGGACGTGGCCTGGATCCAGCTGATGATCCCGATGACGGAGCAGCTCGTACCGCTGCTGGAGATCGCCGCCGAACGCGCGTCGTCGGCACCGCTGCGGGACCTGTCGGCCCGGCTCCGCGACACGCACCGCGCCGAGGCGGTCGAGCTGCGCGCGCTGCTGGCCCGCACCGGCCTGCCCGACACGAACCCGCACGAGGGCCACAACATGCCCGGCATGGTCACGCCGGACGAGGTGACCACGCTCGCCCAGGCCCAGGGTGCCGCCTTCGACGAGGGCGTCACCACCTCGCTGCGCGACTACCTGGCCCAGGTCGCCATGATCTCCGGCAGCGAGAGCGAGGTCGGCACGGACCCGCAGACCACCGCCCTCGCCGCCCGCATCGCCGCGTCCCGCGAACAGGACCTCGCCGCCCTGGAGAAGGCCGCCACATAACGCTTCCCTCGCGCCGACTGTTGACTGACACCTCTGTCCGAAATATCGGCTCATGTGGGTGTGGCCACTGGGGTGTTGGCGACTAAAGATGCGTAGAGCACGTAGTGAGCGGCTCAGAACGTGCTCTACGTATCTTTAGTCAGTGGCTCATGGGGACGTAGGCGGTTGATCGGCAGGCGGCCAGGTTGCGGATATTCGCTTTCCGGACATAACGACCGCGGGATCGCTGGCTGAAGACGGGCTTGATCTTGCGGCTACGCAGCGTGCCCCGCCCCCGGCGCACGTCGGGATTCCGGCTTCCTGGCCGTGTTCGTGGCCGCGCGTGCGATCCGCGGCGCCGAACGCGACCACGCGCCGCAGCTGCCGCCGGAGGCGGTCCAGGAGCGGCCGGGGTGGCGGAATTGGCCTGCCCGCGGGACGGCCCGCGGCTTGCCCGCGACCGGGAAGCCCCGCGTGGAGGCGGCTTCGCCGCCGCCGAGATCGCCGTCTCCAGCGGCGGACCGTCACGCGCGCCGCCTGACGCGAGCGGCGGCGATTGGCGCGGGGTGTGCCCGGCTACGCCGGGACCGGCTCCGATGTCGCCCGCGGGGCGGAGCGGCCGGCGGAACGCTACGCGCGCCGCGGGACGTGAGCGGCGGCGGGGGCGGGTGGTTCTGGCCGGCCACGCCGGGACCGGCTCCGATGTCGCCCGCGGGGCGGAGCGGCCGGCGGAACGCTACGCGCGCCGCGGGACGTGAGTGGCGGCGGGGGGCGCCCGGTTCTGGCCGGCCGCGCCGGGACCGGCTCCGTCGCCGCGAGCGGAGCGGAGCGCCGGCGGAGTCGGAGCCCGCGGCGAGGTTTGCCCGCGGGAGCGTGCGGACCGCGACCGCGCCGGAAGCGGGAAGATCAAGGCCTTGATCTTGAAGAGGCCCGTCAGGGAGCCGGTTCCGGGTCGGTGACGTCGGCGACGGTGGCGGAGAGGGTGGTGATGGCGTCGTCGGCGGAGAGGGTGATGGCGGTGCCGTGGGCGCCGCCGCCGAGGGAGATCTGGCGGCCGGTGATGCGTTCGTCGGCGATGACGGGCCAGGGGGTGGTGGCGCCGAACGGGGTGATGGTGCCGCGTTCGTAGCCGGTGGCGTCCTTGGCGGTGGCGGCGTCCGGCATGGAGAGGCGGCTGACGCCGAGCAGCGTGCGCAGCTTGGGCCAGGAGATCATCCGGCCGCCGGGGACCAGCACGAAGAGGTAGTCGTCGGGGCCGCGGCGGACGACGATGGTCTTGACCACGTCGCGGATCTCGGCGCGCCGGGCGGCGGCGGCCTCGGCCAGGCTCGAGACCGGGCCGTGCGTGATCACCTCGTGGGCGATCCCGGCGGCGGCGACCGCGCGTACGGCAGGGGTGTCGCTCATGACGACGATCAAATCACCGATGCGCCGGTACGGTTCCCGGTAGTGGCGCACGTCGCCATCAGGAACCTCGGGCGCGATCTCGGCGTCTCACCCTTCGCCGGTCCACCGGGCCGGGAGACGGACAGCCGAGGGGGTCGTTGACTCGATGCAGCCGTACGCCGATGCACCCGATACCCGAATCCGCAGCCGCCGGGCGCCGATCGTGCCCGTGACCCGCGACGGTGAGCTGCCGTCCGTGGGAATCAACCCGCGCCCGCCGGTGAGGCGGGCGGACCGCCGGAAGCGGTGAAGCGAGCCGGGCCCTCGGTGCCTGGAAAGGCCCGAGGGCACCGGGCTCAGCGCGCGACGGCCGCGGCCTTGCGCAGTGCGGTGATCTCCGGATACGCCACCGCGAGTGTGTCGCGCACCCAGAGCATCCGCCGCACGGCGGTATCCGGATCGTCGCCGAACTCGGCCGCCATCACGGCGGCACATCCCTCACTGCCGAGGCGCAGGATCATCCGGGTCACTTCGGCCTGGACCGCCTCGCAGGTGGGGCGCTGCGACGGCTGCAGGCACGAGACGAAGAGTGCCTCCGCAGCCAGATCGTCAACTGTTGTCATCACCATGTCCCCGCTGCTAGCTCCAACACGTTTCCAACGTAGCACTTCTGTGATCTACCTAACTCCCAACTACGTACCGCATCGGCGGACAGTGGGTACGTCGACCGGCCATTTCGATAGTCGCCTGAACGGTCATATCCCGAAAAATGCTGGAAAAGCGAGCCCTGGCGTCGTTTTCCGGATCAGCTGCGTTTTGTGGACAGCAGGACGACGGTACGGGCGCCCTCGCCGCGGCTCATCCGGGCGAACGCGGCCGGCGACTCGTCCAGCGTGGCGTGATGGGTGACCAGCGGGCGCAGGTCCAGTGTGCCGTCCAGCACCGCGGCCGCCAGGCGCGGAATCTCCACGTCGAAGTCGGCGGCGCCGTAGACGCAGCCGCGCAGCGTCCGGCCGGAGTGGAACAGCTCCAGCGCGGACAGCTCCACGATGTCCGATCGCGCGCCCATGCCGACCACCGTGACCCGCCCGCCGCGGCGCGCGCTGCGGTACGCGGACCGGATCGTCGCGGCCCGGCCCACGCACTCGAACGTGACGTCCGCGCCGCGCCCGCCGGTCAGGCCGCGGATCGCCCGGCTGAGCGCGTCGTCCGCGACCAGGAAGTCGGTGGCACCCGCGGCGATCGCCAGCGCCTCCTTGGCGGGCGACACGTCGACCGCCACGATCGGCCCGGCCCCGGCGGCGCGTGCGGCGCCGACCACGGACAGGCCCACGCCGCCGAGCCCGAACACGACCACGGACTCGCCGGGCGCGACCCGGGCCGTGTTGCGGACCGCGCCGAAGCCGGTCAGCACCGCGCAGCCGAGCAACGCCGCGTCGGCGAACGACAGCTCGGCCGGCACCGCCACGGCGGCCCGGGCCGGGATCACCACGCGGGTGGCGAGCGCGCCCAGGCCCAGCGTGACGTGCAGCGGCGTGCCGTCCGGCAGCGTGCCGCGCGGCGCGGACGGCGCGCCGGAGGTCTCGCACAGCCACGGCTCGCCGCGCGCGCAGAACCAGCAGTCCCGGCACGGTGGCGACCAGTTCAGCACCACCCGGTCGCCGGGCGCCACGCGCGTCACGCCGGGGCCGGCCGCGATCACGGTGCCGGCCGCCTCGTGGCCCAGCACCAGCGGGAACGACGGCGCCAGCGTGCCGTTGACCATGGACAGGTCGGAGTGGCAGACGCCGGCCGCGCCGATCTCCACCTCGATCTCACCCTCGCCGGGCGGGTCCAGCAGAAAGTCCTCGACGGTCAGTGACGAGCCGCGCGCGATCAGGCCGCGGGCCGTGGTCACCGCTGGATGGCCTTGGTCTCGAGGAACTCGTGCAGGCCGTGCGGGCCCAGCTCGCGGCCGAGGCCGGACTGCTTGTAGCCGCCGAACGGCGCGAGCGGGTTGAACCGGCCGCCGTTGATGTCGACCTGGCCGGTACGCATCCGCCGGGCCACCCGCAGCGCGCGCTCCTCGTCGCCGGACCAGACGCCGCCGGCCAGCCCGTACCGCGAGTTGTTCGCGATGGTCACCGCGTCGTCGTCGTCCGCGAACGGGATGATCGACAGCACCGGGCCGAAGATCTCCTCCTGCGCCACGGTCGCGTCCGGCAGCACGTCCGCCAGCACGGTGGGCGCCACGAAGTGGCCGGTCGCGGGGACCGGGGCGTCCAGGCCGCCGGTGGTGAGCCGGGCGCCCTCGGCGAGGCCCTTCTCCACGTACCCCCGGACCCGGGTCTTCTGGGCCCGCGAACTGACCGGGCCGAGGCGCGTGTTCTCGTCGAACGGGTCGCCCATCGTGTACCGCGCGGCGGACGCGGTGGCGAGCTCGACCGCCTCCTCGTAGCGGGACGAGTGCACGAGCATGCGCGTCCAGGCGGTGCAGGTCTGCCCGGAGTTGAGCAACGCGTTGCCCACGCCGACCTTGACGGCCTTGGTCAGGTCCGCGTCGGCGAGGATCACGTTGGCGGACTTGCCGCCCAGCTCCAGCGCCACGCGCGCGATCCGGTCCGCGGCGAGGTGGCTGATCCGCGCGCCGACCCGGGTGGAGCCGGTGAACGACACCAGGTCCACGTCCGGGTGGGCCGCGACCGCCTCGCCGACCACCGGGCCGGTGCCGGTGACCAGGTTGACCACGCCCGGCGGCAGGCCCGCGGCGTCGATCGCGTCGAAGAGCAGGTACGCCACCAGCGGCGTGATCTCGCTCGGTTTCAGCACCACGGTGCAGCCGGTGGCCAGCGCGGGCGCCAGCTTCGCCACCACCTGGTGCAGCGGGTAGTTCCACGGGGTGATCGCGCCGACCACGCCGATCGGCTCGCGGACCACGGTGGAGTTGCCGATCGTCTCCTCCGGCAACGGCCGCGCGGCCAGGTCGGCATAGGACCGGAGCACGGTCAGCGGCAGCCCGGCGTGCACCGCGGTTGCCACCTTCATCGGGGAGCCCAGCTCGCGCGCGACCGTGCGGGCGATCTCGTCGGCCCGGCCGGCCAGCACGGTGTGCAGCTTGTCCAGGTGCGCCGCGCGCTCGGCCGGGTCCGCGGCGGCCCACGCCGGGAACGCCCGCCGCGCCGCCGCCACCGCGCGGTCCACGTCCTCGGCGGTGCCGGCCGGGACGTGCTCGATGATCGTCTCGTGCACCGGATCCTCGACCGGGATCGTGTCCCGGCCGGCCGGTGCCACCCATGCGCCGTCGATGTAGAAGCGGTCCATCGGTGTGCCCCTTCGTCGGTGAAGAGATCATAAAACTAGCGCCGCAAGTTTTCACCGTACCCGAATCGCTCGTAGGCGAGCGTCAGGCCGTCGATCAGCGCGTCCAGGCCGAGCGCGAACGCGCCCTCGTCCACGCTGCGCTGGTGCTCCGCGAGCCGATGTGCCTGGTGGAGGTGCGGGTAGTCCTCCGCGTACAGGCTCGGGTCCTCCACGAACCCGCGGGCGAACGAGCCGAGCGCGGACCCGGCCACGAAGTACCGCATCAGCGCGCCGATGTGCGTGGCCCGGGCCGGCGGCCAGCCCTCGCGCACCAGGCCGCCGTAGACCGCGTCCGCCATCCGCAGCGCGGCCGGCCGCCGCCCGGGGCCCTGTGCCAGGTACGGCACGATGTTCGGATGCGCGGCCAGCGCCTCCCGGTAGGAACGGCCCCAGGCCCGCAGCGCCTCCGGCCACGGCCGATCCGCGAACACGCCGATGTCGACGCGCTCGGTGATCGAGTCGGCGACCGCGTCCAGGATCTCGTCCTTCGTCGCGAAGTGGTTGTACAGCGACGGGCCGCGCACGCCCAGCTCGGTCGCGAGCCGCCGGGTGGAGACCGCGGCCAGCCCCTCCTCGTCGATCAGCGTGGTGGCGGTCGCGATGATCCGCTCCCGGCTCAGGAGGGCCTGCTTCGGCCTGGGCATCGGAATGTCTCCCTGGACTTCATAAAACTAACGGCGCTAGTTTAATGGCGTCGGGCCGCCCGCGGACAGGGGGACGCACCATGGATCTCGCACTCTCACCGGAACAGGACGCCGTGCGCGAGCTGGCCGCGCGGTTCGCCGACCGCGAGCTGCTGCCGCACGCGGCCGAGTGGGACCGCCGCGAGTCGATCGACCCCGGCATCGTCAAGCAGCTCGGCGACCTGGGCTTCCTCGGGCTCACCATCCCGGCCGCGCACGGCGGGTCGGAGGGCGACCACCTGGCGTACTGCCTGGTCCTGGAGGAGCTGGGCCGCGGCGACTCGGCGGTGCGCGGCGTGCTCTCCGTCTCGCTCGGCCTGGTCGCCAAGACCATCAACGGGTACGGATCGGACGCGCAGAAGGCCGAGTGGCTGCCCCGGCTGTGCGCGGGGGACGCGCTCGGCTGCTTCGCGCTGACCGAGCCCGGCACCGGCTCCGACGCCGGCGCGCTCACCACGCGCGCGGTGGCCGACGGCACGGACTGGCTGCTCACCGGCGCGAAGACCTTCATCACCAACGGTACGTGGGCGGACCTCGCGCTCGTCTTCGCCCGCACCGGCGGGGAGGGGCCGCGGGGGGTGAGCGCGTTTCTCGTACCCACGGATGCTCCGGGCTTCTCCCGGCACGAGATCAAGGGGAAGCTGGGGCTGCGGGGACAGGCCACCGCGTCGCTCGCCCTCGACGACGTCCGGGTGCCGGGAACGGCGCTGGTCGGCGAGGTGGGGAAGGGCTTCCGGATCGCCATGTCCGCGCTGGCCAAGGGGCGCATGTCGGTGGCCGCCGGGTGCGTGGGCATCGCGCGCGGCTGCCTCGACGCGGCCGTCTCCTACGCCACGGCGCGCACCCAGTTCGGCAAGCCGATCGCCGGCCACCAACTGGTCCAGCAACTGCTCTCGGACATCGCGGTGGACACCGCGGCGGCCCGGATGCTGACCTGGCGGGTGGCCGACCTGATCGACCGCGGCGCCGAGTTCGCCACCGAGTCGTCGATGGCGAAGCTGTTCGCCAGCGAGGCCGCGGTCCGGTGCGCGAACAACGCGCTCCAGGTCTTCGGCGGGTACGGATACATCGACGAGTATCCGGTCGGCAAGTACCTGCGCGACGCGCGCGTCATGACGCTCTACGAAGGCACCAGCCAGATTCAGCAGCTCATCATCGGCCGGGCGCTGACCGGCATCAACGCCATCTCTTGAGAGGGAGCTTTCCGGTGGATTTCTCGCTGAGCGACGAGGAAAAGGCGATCCGGGACACGGTCCGGAGTTTCGTGGAGAGGGAACTGCTGCCGCTGGAGGACACGGTGCTGCGCCGGGAGCGCGCGCACGAGCCCGGCCTCCGCCTGGACGAACTGCGCGAGCTGCAGCAGAAGGCGCGCGCGTTCGGATTCTGGGGGCTGGCCACGCCCGAGGAGTACGGCGGGATGGCGCTGCCGGCCGTGCTGCAGTCGCTGATCTGGACCGAGCTGGGCCGGACGATCGTGCCGTTCCGGTTCGGCGGCGAGGCGGACAACATCCTCTTCCACGCCTCCGAGGAGCAGAAGGAGGAGTTCCTGCTGCCGACGATCGAGGGCAAGCGGATCTCGTGCTTCGCGATCACCGAGCCGGGCGCGGGCTCGGACGCGGCGAACATCAGGATGTCCGCGCGGCGCGACGGCGACGACTGGGTCCTCAACGGTGAGAAGACGTTCATCACGAACGGCAACGAGGCCGACTTCGCCATCGTGGTCGCGGTGACCGACCGGGAGTTGGGGGCCCGGCGCGGAGGGGCCACGGCGTTCCTGGTCGACCGCGCGATGGGGTGGCGGTCCGAGTTCATCCAGACCATGGGCGAGGGCGGGCCGGCGTCGCTGATCTTCGAGGACGTGCGGGTGCCGTCCCGCAACGTGCTGGGCCGCATCGGGCAGGGCTTCGAGCTGGGCATGCAGTGGATCGGCAAGGGGCGGTACACGATCCCGTCGCACGCGATCGGCATCGCGGAACGCGCGCTGGAGATGGCGCTGGAGCACGCGCGCACCCGGGAGACGTTCGGCAAGGCCATCGGCGAGAACCAGGCGATCCAGTGGATGATCGCCGACTCCGAGGTCGAGCTGGAGGCCGCGCGCATGCTGGTGCTGCGCGCGGCGTGGACCGTGGACGCCGGGCTCGACCCGCGGCACGCCTCGTCGATGGCGAAGCTCTACGGCGCCGGCATGGTCAACAACGTGGTCGATCGCGTGCTCCAGATCCACGGCGGCATGGGATACACCCGGGAGTTGCCGATCGAGCGCTGGTACCGGCAGGTGCGCCTCTACCGGATCTTCGAGGGTACGGACGAGATGCAGCGGCTGATCATCTCCCGTGACCTGCTGCGCGGGTACACGAAGGTCGGGCTTCTGCTGTAGGCAGAGTGCATTCCGCGGGATTTCCGGCAATCTCAACGGCATGAGGCTGCTGGTGTTGGGCGGGACCGAGTTCGTCGGACGGGCCGTGGTGGAGGCCGCGGTCGCGCGCGGGTGGCGGGTGACCGTGCTCAACCGCGGCCGCCACACCGTGACACAGGCCGGGGTGGTGTCACTGCGCGGCGACCGGACCGCGCCGGACGGGCTGGCGGCGCTGTCCGGCCGGTCCTTCGACGCGGTGGTGGACACGTGGAGCTGGGCGCCGTCGGCGGTCACGGCGTCGGCGTCGCTGCTCTCCTCGGTCGCCGGCTCCTACGCGTACGTCTCCAGCCGCTCCGTGTACGCGTGGCCCGCTCCCCGGGGTGCGGCCGAGGACGCGCCGCTGGTCCCGCCGTCCGACGATCTCGCGGACTACGCGGGCATCAAGCGGGCGGGGGAACTGGCCGCGATCGAGCACTTCGGCGACCGGGCGCTGCTGGTCCGCGCCGGGCTGATCCTCGGCCCGCAAGAGAACGTCGGCCGCCTGCCCTGGTGGCTCACCCGGATCGCGCGCGGCGGCGACGTGCTCGCGCCCGGGCCGGCGTCGCTGCCCCTGCAGTACGTCGACGTGCGCGACCTCGCCGAGTGGACGCTCGACGCGCTCGCGGCCGGCCTCGGCGGTGCGTACAACCTGGTCAGTCCGCCCGGCCACGCCACCATGTCGTCGCTGCTGGCCGCGTGCGCCGACGCCACCGGCGCCTCCGCCGCGCTGCGCTGGGCCGACCCGGAGCCGATCCTGGACGCGGGCGTCGAACCCTGGACCGACCTGCCGATCTGGCTGCCGCCGGGCGAGACGCACGACGCGATGCACACGTCCGACGTGTCCCGCGCGCTCGCCACCGGACTGCGCTGCCGCCCGGTCGCGGAGACGGTCGCGGACACCTGGGCCTGGCTGCGCTCCATCGGCGGCGTCGCACCCCAGCGTGACGACCGGCCGCCGCTCGGCCTCGACCCGGACACCGAGGCCGCTCTCCTGAAGCGGCTCACCTGATGCCCGCGATCGAGGTCGTGCTCGGCGACCTGACCACGCAGCACGTCGACGCGATCGTCACCGCCGCCAACGAGTCGCTGCTCGGCGGCGGCGGAGTGGACCGGGCGGTGCACGCGGCGGCCGGGCCGGAGCTCGCGGCCGCCGGGTCCCGGCTCGCACCGCTCGACCCGGGCGACGCGGTCGCCACGCCCGCGTTCCGCCTGGACCCGCCGGTCCGGCACGTGATCCACACGGTGGGGCCGGTGTGGGAGGGCGGTGGATACGGCGAGGCGGACCTGCTCGCCTCCTGTTACCGGCGGTGCCTGGAGGTCGCGGACGCGCTCGGCGTGCGCAGCCTCGCCGTCCCGGCGATCAGCACCGGCGTGTACGGGTACCCGCCCGCGGACGCGGCCCGGATCGCGGTGTCGACGCTGCTGGGCACGCGTACCGGCGTGGACGTCGTCCGTTTGGTCGCCTTCGACGAGGGAACTCGTGATCTCCTGGAGACGGAGCTGGCGGCACAGGGGGGACGATGACGGTACGCCTCACACAGTGGACCATCGACGTGCTCGACGTGGAGCTGATGGCGTCGTTCTGGAGCGCCGCGCTGGGCTACCGCACGGAACGCGGCGACGACGGGGCCGCGAAGCTGTACCCCTCGTCCGCGTACGCGCCGACCGTGTGGCTGCAACCGGGCGGGGCGGTGAAGCGGGACAAGAACCGGAACCATCCGGACCTGACACCGGCGCCCGGGACCACGGTGGACGAGGAGGTGGAGCGGCTGATCGCGCTCGGCGCCCGGCGCGTCGACATCGGGCAGACGGGCGACGAGCCGTTCGAGGTCCTCGCCGACCCGGAGGGCAACGAGTTCTGCGTGCTGCATCCGTGAGGTCACGCACGCCGGACGGTCCCGTCTCACTCATGGATGACCGCGGCTCGTCGCGGGGCGGGGGAGTGACGGGAGCGCTACGGTAGCGGTATGTCTGTGGAAGACCGGCTGCTGATCGCCGGCATCGCCCTGCTCGCGCTCGCGATGCTGGCGGGCGTGATCGTCCTCGGTTTCCGGGTGTGGAAGATGCGCCGGATGCTGACGGAGCTGGGGGCGGGCGGCAAGTTCGCGTTCTGGGGCGCGATCATCTACACGATCTCGCCGGTCGACCTGCTGCCGGACCCGATTCTGCTGGACGATCTGGGTCTGCTGGCGGGCTCGTTGGTGTATCTGACCCACTTGGTCCGCAAGGTGCGAGCGAGTCGAGCCGCGCAGGTTCAGCCGCCGCACGGGCCGGGTCCGCAGCTCCGGGCGCCGCACCCGACGGGCTCGCAGCCACCTGTTCCGCAGGGGCAGCAGCCGTACCGGCCGGGTCCGCAGGTGTCGGCTCCTGCGCAACCGCAGCAGCCGCCGGCTCCGCAGCCGTTCGGTCCGCCGTATCAGCAGTCCGTGCCGCCGCAACCGCCCTATCCACCGCAGTAGCCGAAGGGGCGTGCCGCCCCTCGGCGGACAGGGTCGCGCTCATCCTGAGCTGCCGGTCAGCGCTTGCTGATCCATCAGTCAGCGATGTCCGTTTGACCGGTCAGTTGTGACTGGCTGAGGGATCAGTCCGCGTTCTCGGTCAGCCGGTCGCCGCGGCGGGCCAGCATCTTCAGGCCCGGGATACCGGCGACCGCGAGCCGCAGCTCCCGGGTGACCTCCAGCAGCTCGTGAATGTCCGGGCCGACCCGGTCCAGCGTGCTCAGCATCGGCAGGATGTTCTGCGTGACGTGCTGGGTCAGCTTCGGCAACTCGTCGATCAGCCGGATCGCCGCGGTGACCTCCTCCGCCGACAGCTGCTCCACGAACCGGTGCGCCATCGGCGCGGCCCGGTAGAGCGTCGGCGCGTACGACGCGAGCAACTCGTCCGCCGTGACCGCCGTGCTCTCCACCCGCGCGACCAGCGCCGACGCGCGGCCGGCCACCTTCTCCGCGCCGGAGACCACGCCCTCGGCGGACCCGGCGACCCGCGTCGCCGCCTCGATGATCCGCGCCGCCTCCTCGATCGCCGTGGTGGCCGCCGCGCTGATCAGCACCACCTCGCGGATCGCGGCCTCCGCCTCGGTCACCAGCGTCCCGGCCGTGCCCACGGCCTCACCCGCACGCCCGAGGAGCCCACCGGCCTCACCCAGCAGCGCCTCGATCGCCGTCACCGCATGCTCGGCCCGCGTGATCAGCCCCGACGCCCCGCTGATCGCCTCATCCGCATGGGTGACCAGCGCCTCGGCCCGCCCGATCGTCGTCCCGGCCCGCGCCACCAGCGCCCCGGCCTCATCGATGGCGCCACCCGCCCGGACGACCAGCAGCCCCGCGTCGTCGATGGTGTCACCAGCCCGCCCGACCAGCGTCCCGGCTTCGTCGATGGTGCCGCTCGCGCGGGTGACGAGCGTGCCGGCTTCGTCGATGGTGCCGCTCGCGCGGGTGACGAGCGTGCCGGCTTCGTCGATGGTGCCGCTCGCGCGGGTGACCAGCGTTCCGGCCTGGTCGATGGTGGTGCCGGCGCGCAGGACGAGGCCGTCGGCCGTGGTGATGGTGCCGTCGGCGCGGGTGACCAGGGCGCCGGCGGTCGTGACGATCTCGCCGGCGCGGATGACCAGGGCCTCGGCGGTGCCGACCGTGGTCTCGACGCGGCTGATCAGGGCCTCGGCGGTGTCGACCGCGGCGCCGACCCGGGCGGTGAGCGTCTCCACGTCGCTCAGCACGGTCAGCAGTCGTCCGGGGGCTCCGGCCAGCGCGACCGCGGTGGAGACCGCACCGCGCGCCGTCTCGGTCGCCGCGTCCCGGGCCGCACCGGCGACGCCCGGCGCTCCGGCGATCACGCCCTGCGCAATGTTGAGCGCACCCTGCGCCGCGCCTATCGCGCCCTGTGCGGCCAGCAGCCCCACGTCCACCGCGGTGCGGGCGGCCCCGGCGGCGGCCCGCCCGGCCGGGTTGTCGCGGGCGGCCCGCCCGATCGCGCGGTGCGCGACGCCGCCGAGCGAGGCGGCGCCGAGCGCGGCCCCCTCCAGCACGGCACGGCCGTGGCCGAACAGGTCAGCGGGGCGGGGTAGCGGAGCCATGCCGCCCATTGTCCCCTGCCGGGGCCATCGTCAACCAGGAACGGCCGACGCCTTCACCCCCGCCCAGGTCACGCGCCCCGCGCGGCGTGGCCCACCACCTCACCGATGCGGCCACCCACACCAACCCTCGACGGCATCCACCCGGACCGCCGCTCCGCCGGGCGCGTAGGTGCGAGGTGCGGCACCTGCCTGGACAGAGTGTGGCGTGGCCGGCGGCGTCGGCCACGGTGCGGTGCGGCTTACGGCGCCGGCCCAGACCGAATGCGGCTGGCCGCGTCGGTCTTGGTGCGGTGTGAGCTGCGGCGCGTGGCGGGACCGCACGTGGCGTGGCTGGCGGCGTCGGTTTTGGTGCGGTGCGGGCTGCGGCGCGTGGCGGGACCGCACGTGGCGTGGCTGGCGGCGTCGGTTTTGGTGCGGTGAGCTGCGGCGCCTGGCCGGACCCAGCGTGGCGCGGCTGGCGGCGTCGGCTTGGGTGCGGTGCGGGCTGCGGCATCGAAACAGAACGGGTGCGGCCCGGCCGGCGGCGTCGGCCGGGGTGTAGCCCAACGGGGCCCAGCGCGGCGCGGCCGGGCAGGCCGCGCCGGCTGCGGAACGCCCTTCGAGAGACGGAGAACGCTACGCGGCCGGCCGGCGGACAGCGTGTCAGGAGATGAAGCGGGTGCGGCGGCGGGCAAGGAGGAAGCCGATGGTGCCGGCCAGGACCAGGAGCGCGCCGACGCCGGCGATCACGGCGGTGTTCGCGCCGGTCACCGGGAGACCGCCACCCTCACCGCCGGGAGCGGGAGCGGAGGTGGGAGTGGAGGTGGGGGCGGGAGCGGCGGCGGTGCCGGAGGCGGTGGCGGCCGGGGACGCGGTGGGCGAGGCCGTGGCGGACGGGGTGACGAGCCTCGGATAGGCGAAGCCGACCCGGGAGGGCTGCGCCGGCACCGTGAGGGCGCGCGGTGCGAGGGTGAGCGCCGTCTTGGTGCCGGCCACCGGTACGACGCCGCCGCTGCTGTCGGCCGCGGCCAGGGCGTCGATGTCGCCGCCGAGGTCGGCCTCGGCCTTCGGGGTCCAGGAGAAGATGACGGACTGCACCCGGTCGGGCTGGGCGTCGGGTGTCGCGGCGATCTCGAACTGCGCGGTCGCGTACGTACCGCCGGCGGCCAGTTCCCCGTCGAACGAGCACCAGGCGCCGTCGAGGTTGCTGTCGGTGAAGTACCGGCAGTTGGTGAAGTCCTTCGGCAGGTCCAGGTCGTTCAGCGCGTAGATGCGCACCAGCACACCGGAGACCGGCTCGGCGCCGTAGTTGTGGACGCCCACCGTGACGGGCACGGACTCGCCCCGCTGGATCGGGAACGGGATCGGCTTACCGGCCGCGTCCACATCGGTCGCGGTGCCGAGCACGGCCGGGGCGGCGGCGGCCTGGGCGGCGGCCGGGACCGCGAGCGCGCCCACGGTCAGGGCCACGACGCCGAGCGTGCGGAACAGGTGATTCATCGGTCTCCCCGTCGGTCGAAAGCAACGGGGAGACCCTACAAAGGACACGCAACCTCAGTCGCCCTTGACGTTGACGAACTGGCGCAGCGTGTGGCGGATCTCGACCAGGTCGGCCGCGTCCGTCATCACCTGGTCGATCGGCTTGTAGGCCTGCGGGATCTCGTCGATGAACGCGTCCGTGTCGCGGTACTCGATGCCCTTCATCGCCTCGCGCAGCTGGTCGCGGGTGAACGCGCGGCGCGCGGCCGATCGCGAGTAGTTGCGGCCCGCGCCGTGCGGCGCGGAGTTCAGCGCGACCGGGTTGCCCTTGCCGACCACCACGTACGACGCGTCGCCCATCGAGCCGGGGATCAGCCCGGCCACGCCGCGCGCCGCGTTGATCGCGCCCTTGCGGGACAGCCACACCTCGCGGCCGAAGTGCTTCTCCCGGGTCGTGTAGTTGTGGTGGCAGCTGACCCGCTCGGACTCGATCACGGCCTCGCCCTGCCACTCGGAGAAGCAGGCCACCAGGCGGTCCATCATCTCCTCGCGGTTGAGCAGCGCGTACTCCTGCGCCCAGTTCAGCGCCGCGATGTAGGCCTCGAACTCGTCCGTGCCCTCGGCCAGGTACGCCATGTCCAGGTCGGGCAGGTCGATCCAGTACCGCTTCATCAGGTCGCGCGCGATCTGGATGTGGTGGCCGGCGATCCGGTTGCCGACGCCGCGCGAACCGGAGTGCAGGAACAGCCAGACCATGCCGTTCTCGTCCGTGCTGCACTCGATGAAGTGGTTGCCGGAGCCGAGCGAGCCCAGCTGCAGCTCCCACTTGGCCGCGAAGTCCGCCGGGTTGAACCCCGCCTTGTCCGCCAGCCGGGTCAGGTGGGCGATCCGTGCGGCCGCGGTGTCCGACAGGCGCGAGTTCACCCCGCCGGCGGAGAGCGGGATCGCGCGCTCGATCGCCTCGCGCAGCGCCGACAGGTTCCCGGTCAGCGACGAGCGGTGGAACTGCGTCTTCACGGCCGCCATGCCGCAGCCGATGTCCACGCCCACGGCGGCCGGGATGATCGCGCCGAGCGTCGGGATGACCGAGCCCACGGTCGCGCCCTTGCCCAGGTGCGCGTCCGGCATCAGCGCGAGGTGCGGGAAGATGAACGGCAGCGTGGACGTACGCTCCGCCTGCTCACGGGTCTTCGGTTCGAGGATGCTGGCCCAGTTGATGAGCCGTTCGTTGATCTTCTCCACGGTGACGTTCCTCCCCTCGGAACAACAAGAACGATGATCAGCCTGACGTACGTCCGCGACGGGAGCAGCCGATTTTTCAGCCGCCAGCGGACAAACAAAAGCGGCGGAGCCTCCGTTTCGCGGGCTAGGTTCGGTGGGTGACAGAAACGCCAGAGGCGCTTGTGCCGAACCCGCCCGCCGGCCTGCCCCGCACGATCGGGGAGCTCAAGGCCGCCGGGCACATCTTCCGTACCGTCAAGGAGGAGCTGCGGGAGAACCTGCTCGCCCAGCTCCGCAGCGGGGAGGCGCGCTTCCCCGGCGTCGTCGGCTACGACGACACCGTGCTGCCCGAGGTCGAGCGCGCGCTGCTGGCCGGGCACGACATGGTGCTGCTCGGCGAGCGCGGCCAGGGCAAGACCCGCCTGATCCGCTCGCTGGTCAACCTGCTGGACGAGTGGACGCCGGTGCTCCCCGGCTCCGAGCTCAACGAGCACCCGCTGAACCCGATCACCCCGTCCGCGCGGCAGCACGTGATCGAGAACAAGGACGACACCAGGATCGCCTGGCTGCACCGCTCCATGCGGTACGGCGAGAAGCTGGCCACCCCGGACACCAGCGTCGGCGACCTGATCGGCGACGTCGACCCCATCAAGATCGCCCAGGGCCGGACGCTCGGCGACCCGGAGACCATTCACTTCGGTCTGGTGCCGCGCACCAACCGGGGCGTCTTCGCGGTCAACGAGCTGCCCGACCTGGCCGAGCGCATCCAGGTCAGCCTGCTCAACGTGCTGGAGGAGCGGGACATCCAGGTGCGCGGCTACCAGCTCCGCATGCCGCTGGACATCCTGCTGGTCGCCAGCGCGAACCCGGAGGACTACACGAACCGCGGCCGGATCATCACGCCGCTGAAGGACCGGTTCGGCGCGGAGATCCGTACCCACTATCCGGTCGATCTTGATCTTGAACTCGACCTGGTCAAGCAGGAGGCGGACCTGGCCGCCGAGGTGCCCGAGCACGTGCTGGAGATCGTCGCCCGGTTCGCCCGCGCGGTGCGCGAGTCGCCGAGCGTGGACCAGCGCTCCGGCGTCAGCGCCCGGTTCGCCATCGCGGCCGCCGAGACCGTGGCGGCCGGTGCGCTGCGCCGGGCCGGGCTGCGCGGTGAGGCCCAGCCGGTCGCGCGCGTCGCGGACACCACCTCGATCGTCTCCACGCTGCGCGGCAAGGTCGAGTTCGAGAGCGGCGAGGAGGGCCGGGAGATCGAGATCCTGGCGCACCTGCTGCGCCTCGCGGTGGCGGACACGTTCCGTGCCCGGCTGTCCGGGCTGGACCTGTCCGGCTTCACGGACCTGGCCGCGGACGGCACCATCATCGAGAGCGGTGACATGGTCAGCGCGGACGAGCTGCTGGCGCAGGTCGGCACCGTGCCCGGCCTGGCCAAGGTCCTCGAGCGGCTCGGGCTCGGCGACGCGCCCACCCGCGGCGAGGCGGCGGCCGGCGTCGAGCTGGTCCTGGAGGGCCTGCACCTGACCCGGCGGCTGGCCAAGGACGTCACCGACGACGGCCGCACGATCTACGGGAGCTGAGATGGCCGGAAACCGCTTCCGGTACGGCGCGTGGCGGGACGGGCCCGACCCGCTCGCCCCGCCGTTCGACGTGCGCGCCGCGGTGGACCAGGTCGGTGGCGAGATCCTGGAGGGCCGCAACCTCCGGGACGCGCTGCGCGACCTGCTCCGCCGCGGCCCGCGGGGCGAGCGCGGCCTGGACGACCTCGCGGCCCGGGCCCGTCGCATGCGCCGCGAGGCGATGCGCCGGGGCAACCTGGACGGCGCGGTCACCCGCTCGCGCGCGCTGCTCGACCAGGCGCTCGCCGCGGAGAAGGACGCGCTCAACCGCAGCGACGACCCCGAGGCGATCTTCAAGCACGCGCAGCTGGACAACCTGCCGAGGTCCACGGCGCGCGCGGTCGAGGAGCTGTCCGACTACCGGTGGACCAGCGACGAGGCCCGGCGGCTGTACGACCAGATCCTCGAGGGTCTCCGGCAGGAGGTCCTGGAGCAGCGCTTCGCCGGCATGAAGCAGGCGCTGCAGAACGACCCGGAGGCCGCCGCGCGGATGGCCGAGATGATGACCGACCTGAACGCGCTGCTGGAACGGCACGCGCGCGGCGAGGACACCACGGACGCGTTCGCCGAGTTCATGCGCCGGCACGGCCAGTTCTTCCCGGAGAATCCGCGGGACGTCGACGAGCTGATCGACGCGCTGGCCCGCCGGGCCGCGGCGGGGGAGCGGCTGATGCGCTCGCTCTCCGCCCAGCAGCGCGAGGAGCTGGAGAACCTGATGGCGCAGGCCTTCGGGAACTCCGGGCTGGCCGAGCAGCTGGCCGCGCTCACCGACAACCTGCGCACGCTGCGGCCCAACCTCAACTGGGGCGGTCGCGAGCGCGTGCAGGGGCGCGGCGAGCTGGGCTACGGCGACGCGGCCGGCGCGCTGGAGGAGATCGGTGACCTGGACGACCTGATCGACCAGCTCGGCCAGGAGCACCCCGGCGCCACGCTGGACGACGTCGACGTCGAGGCCGTCGAGCGGCAGCTCGGCCGGTCCGCGGCGGACGACGTACGCCGGCTGCGTGATCTTGAACGGGAACTGCGCCGGCAGGGCTGGGTGCAGCGCGGCCAGGACGGGCTCACGCTCAGCCCCAAGGCGCTGCGCCGGCTCGGCGGCACCGCGCTCCGGCAAGTCTTCGCGCACCTCGCCGAGGGTCGCCGGGGCCAGCACGACCTGCGCTCCGCGGGCGCGGCCGGCGAGTTGACCGGCGCGTCGCGCGCGTGGGAGTTCGGCGACGAACAGCCGCTGGACGTGGTGCGCACGCTCGGCAACGCGATCCGGCGTACCGCCTCGCAGGGGTCCGCCCCGCTGCCGCTCCGGCTCCAGCCGGACGACTTCGAGGTGGCCGAGACCGAGCGCCGCGCGTCGGCCGCCGTCGCCGTGCTGGTCGACCTGTCGTACTCGATGTTCGCCGACGGCCGGTGGGGGCCGATGAAGCAGACCGCGCTCGCGCTGTCCCACCTGGTCGCCACGAAGTTCCCGCAGGACGCGCTGGAGATCATCGGATTCAACCGGTACGCCGTGCGCCTCACCCAGCAGGAACTGGCGGAGATCGAACCGACCCGGCTGCAGGGCACGAACCTGCAGCACGCCCTGATGCTGGCCGGCCGTCACCTCCGCCGGCACCCGCAGGCCGAGCCGGTGGTCCTGGTCATCACGGACGGCGAGCCGACCGCGCACCTGGACGCGGACGGCGAGGCGTACTTCGACTGGCCGACCACCGTGGAAACGCTGCGCGCCACGCTCACCGAGGTCGACCACCTCACCCGCTACGGCGCCACGCTCAACACGTTCATGCTCGGCGACGACGAGGGCCTGCGCCGCTTCGTCGAGGGCCTGGCCCGCCGCAACGGCGGCCGGGTGTTCGCGCCGGACGCGGACGAGCTCGGCTCGTACGTCGTCTCCGACTACATCCGGGCCCGCCGCGGCCGCCGGGGCGGCGGACTGGCGGCCTGACCGCCACCACCGGCGCCGGTTCCCCGCACGCGTCCCGTGCGCGGCCGGCGTCGGTGGTGCACCGTCAGCGGAGCTGGTCGACGGGCTGGTCCTCGACGATGATCCGGCCGCCGCTGTGCAGCGAGATCGCGCCGGCGATCTCCGCCCGGCCCGGCACCACGAACGCCAGCTCGATGGCGAGGTCCGCCCCCGACCGCGCCCGCCGCTTGCGCATCGCCTTGCGCAGCGCGTCGTTCGCCCCGGCGATCACGTCGGGGTCGCGCACCCGGATCAGGATCCCGCGATCCCAGAACGACCGGATCGTGAGCGTCACCCGGCCGCCGCTGACCCGCGCGACGTCGGCGCCACGGGGACACCCGGCCACGGAGGACGAGCTCGGGCGTCATGACCGGTCCGCCGGCGGACGACTCGTCGCGAGCGTGTGCCGACCGCCGCTGAGGCGGTGGATGGCCTCGGCGAGGCCGGGCCCGCTCGGAACGGAGGATGTCGTGGATATGTGCAGATCGGCGCCGGTGCGGCGGCGGTTGTGCCGCATCCGCTCGCGCAGCCGGGTGGAACGTCCGGCGACCGCGTCCGGATCGTGGAGACGGACGTGGATGACGCGCCCCGGCGTGAGCCAGATCCGGTCGATCCCCTCCCAGTCGACGTCGATGTCGTAGCGGAACAGGTGGGCGGCCCGGGTGCGCAACCCGGTGGCCGAGAAGCGGGTCGGCAGGGTCAGTCCGGTCATCGCGACGCCGATGATGAACAGGTAGAACGGCAGGATGACGAGGATTCTCAGCACGAGCGAGGCCGTCGGCTCCTCGGTGTGGGCCGCCATCGCGGCGCTGGAGCGCACGTAGAGCGGCAGCGTGACCATCGTCTGGAGCAGGATGATCCAGGTCCACGCCGGTTGACGGAGGGCCAGGTCAGGCGACATGTTCGAGCCTCCTGGTGCCGCCGCTGCGGTGGGCGACGGCGAGCGCGAGGTACGACTCGTCCATGTTCGAGCCCGCGGTCGGGATGATCAGGTCGGCGCCGGAGCGGGCGCGGTTGCGGCGCATGCGGGAGCGCAGGCGCGGGTCGCCGCCGGCCACCGCGTCCGGGTCGTCCAGGTGGACCAGCACGGCCGGGCGGCCGTGATACCGGCTGTGCCAGATGCGCTCGACGCGCGCCCAGGGCACCTCCAGGTCGTACGCGAACGGGCGCACCACGCGCAGCCGCAGCCCGCGCGGGCCGATGATGTGCGGCGCGTACAGCGGGCCGGCGATCCGCACCCCCGCCGGCACCGCCACGGCCGTGAGCGCCACGGCGACGGCCAGCGGCAGCAGCGGCGACTCACCCCCCTCGATCGCGCCCATGACGAACGTCCACGGCACGGCCAGCGGCAAGCCGATCAGCAGCAGGAACAGGAACGCCCGGTTGTCGCCGATCACCACGTCGAACGAGCCGGGCACCGGGTCGACGTGCGCGCGTTCCAGCCGAAGCCGCCCGCCGCCGAACCGGGCGACCGCGTCGGCGACCGCGAGCCTGCCCTGCTCGCCCGCGGGCATCGGCAGGAGCAGGTCGGCGCCGTACCGGGCGCGGTGGTAGCGCATGCGCGCCCGCAGCCGGGCGTCGCCGCCGGCCGCGGCGTCCGGGTCGCGCAGCCGGACCCGGATCGACGGCCCGTCCGTCCAGATCCGGCCCACGCCGTCCCACGGCACGATCGAGTGGTACCGGAAACCGACCACCATCCGTGCGGCGAACCGGATGCCGCGCGGGGACAGCCGGGGCGGGGTGAGCGCATGGCCGGCCGTCACCGCGACGATGAACGCGAACCAGGCCAGGCAGAGCACGCGCAGGACGGGGGGCAGGGAAAAGGCGCCGAAGAGGGAGACCAGGAGAAGCGGGTACAGCATGACCAGGGGCGAGACGGAGGGGCGGAGGACGAGTTCGTCGGCGCGCACGGACGTGATCCTAGGAGCGGACGTCAAACGTCCGAATAGGACCAGGCGGACCAGCGATCAGCGGTGAGGACCAGCATCGGGCCCGCCGGGGGCCTCGCGGCGTACTGCGGGTATTTGGCCGTCAACGCGGCCAGCGCGGCCGGGGACACGGCGGGCAGCACGGACACGGTGCCGTCCACCCGCACCCACCACAGCCGGGTCCAGTCGTCGTCGTACTCGTCGACGAGCAGCGACGCGACGCCGGTCTCCCGTGCGTTCGCCAGGCGGCGCAGCCGTACCGACCGCTTGGGTTTGTGGTCCACCGCGCTCACGATCCGGTCGCCGGCCAGCGCGAAGCAGATCGGCACCAGGTGCGGCCGGCCGTCCGCGCCGACCGTGGCCAGGCGCCCGACCCGGGCCGCCGCCACCCGCTCCCGCGAATCCACCTAGGCCACCGCCGCCGCGGCCTCGCGCCCGGCCACCCGCCCGGTGAACAGGCAGCCGCCCAGGAACGTGCCCTCCAGCGACGCGTACCCGTGCATGCCCCCGCCGCCGAAGCCGGCCACCTCGCCGGCCGCGTAGAGGCCGGGGACCGGCTGCCCGGCGGGGCCGAGCACGCGGGCGGACAGGTCGGTCTGCAGCCCGCCGAGCGTCTTGCGGGTCAGCAGGTTGAGCCGTACCGCGATGAGCGGCCCGGCCTTCGGGTCGAGGAGGCGGTGTGGTGCCGCGACGCGTTGCACCCGGTCGACGATATAGCGCCGGGTGGCCCGGACCGCGGTGAGCTGCGCGTCCTTGCCGAACGGGTTGGCCGCCTCCCGGTCCCGCGCCTCGACGGTCTCCTGGATCGCGGGCAGGCTGAGCGGCACCTCGGGGACCAGCTTCCGCATGCCGTCGACCAGTTCCGGCAGCGTCGGCGCGATCACGAAGTCCTCGCCGTGGCGCATGAACGCGGCGACCGGCGCGGGCGGGCCCGGCCGGACCCGCTGGACCACGCCGGGGACGCTGCGGCCGGTCAGGTCCGGGTTCTGCTCGGAGCCGGAGAGCGCGAACTCCTTCTCGATGATCCGCTGGTTGAGGATGAACCAGCTGTGGTCGTACCCGGTGGCCCGCAGGTGGGTGAGCGTGCCGAGCGTGTCGAAGCCGGGGAAGTACGGCGCGGGCAGCCGCCGGCCGGTCGCGTCCAGCCAGAGCGGCGACGGCGCGGGCAGGATGCGGATGCCGTGGTCCGGCCAGACCGGGTCCCAGTTGCGCAGGCCCTCGGTGTAGTGCCACATCCGGTCCGCGTTGACCACCCGGCCGCCGGCCGCCTCGGTGATCGCCAGCATGCGGCCGTCCACGTGTGCGGGCACGCCGGAGATCAGGTGCTCCGGCGGCGTGCCGAGCCGGGCCGGCCAGTTCGCCCGGACCAGCGCGGGATCGCCGCCGAGGCCGCCGGAGGCCACGATCACGGCCTGCGCGCGGTGCTCGAACTCGCCGGCGGCCACGCGTGACGTCGCGACGCCGCGCGGGGCGTCGCTGGGTTCCAGGATCGTGCCGCGCACGCCGACCACGGCGCCCGATTCGACCACCAGCTGATCGACGCGGTGCCGGAAGAGGAACCGCGCGGACGCGACGGCCCGGGCCGCGAACGGCGCCACCACGCCGGGGCCGGTGCCCCAGGTGATGTGGAAGCGCGGCACCGTGTTGCCGTGCCCGCGCGCGTCCCCGCCGCCGCGCTCGGCCCAGTACACCAGCGGGAACACCCGGTGGCCGAGGCCGCGCAGCCAGGCGCGTTTCTCGCCGGCGGCGAAGTGCACGTACGCCTCCGCCCAGCGCCGCGCCCAGTCGTCGGTGTCCCGGTCGAACGCGGCCGTGCCGAGCCAGTCGTGCCAGGCCAGCTCCACCGAGTCGCGGATGCCGAGCCGCCGCTGCTCCGGCGTGTCCACCAGGAACAGCCCGCCGAACGACCAGTGCGCCTGCGCGCCGAGGTTCTGCTCCGGCTCCTGGTCGAGGACGAGCACGCTGCGCCCGGCGCGCGCCGCCTCGACGGCCGCCACCAGCCCGGCGAGACCGGCCCCGACGACGATGACATCGACATCCATGCCGCCACGGTACGTACGATCGTGCCAAAATACTGTCCGCCGGCGTGACAAAGTGGCCGCACTATTATCATCCCGGTGACAAACGACGCGCTGCTCGACCTGGAACCCGGCCTGGCCCGGCTGCCGCCCGAGGCCGGCGCGCGGCTGCGCCTGCTCCGGCCGGAGCTGCACGCCCGCGTGCTGGGCGCGATCCGGTCCGCGCTCGCCGGCCAGGGCCGCCCGGTCGCCGTCCGCAACGTGGAGCTGGGCGTACGGACCGCGGTGGACGCGTTCGCGGAGGGCGTGGCGGACCCGGCCCGCCCGATGGGCGCGAGCCGCGAGGTCTTCCACGCGCTCGGCCGCACCGAGTTCGACGAGGGCTACCGAGTGGACGCGCTGCGCTCCGTGCTCACGCTGGGCGCGCGGGAGATCTGGTCGTTCGTGACCGCGCACGAGGTGGCGCCGCCGGCCGACCTGTATCTGCTGGCTGGCGCGCTGTTCGGCTTCGCCGACTCGCTGGCCGGCGCCGCCGCCGAGGGCTACCTGGCCGCGCAGCGCGACTCCGGGCACGACTGGGCGCTCGCCCGGCGCCGGCTGATCGCGCTGCTGGTGCAGGCGGACCCGCCCGGCGAGGCGGCGCTGCGCGCGGCGGCGGACGCGGCGCGCTGGCCGCTGCCCGCGACGGTCGCGGTGGCGAGCGTGGAGGGCACGGACGCGGACCACGTCGCGCGCGCGGTCGGCGGCGGCGCGGTGGCCGCGGTGATCGACGACGCCGTCCGCGTGGTCGTACCGTCGCCGCCCGGTCTCGATCCGCTGAAACGGGCGCTCGCGGGTCGCCGGGCCGCGCTCGGGCCGGTCGTGGACACCGCCCGCGCCCGGCTCTCCTACCGGTTGTCCCAGCGCGCGCTCCACCAGCTCGCGCCCGCGGCCGGGGTGATCGAGTGCGACGCCCACCTGGTGCCGCTGCTGATCGGCTGGGAGCCCGGGCTCGCCGATCACCTGGCCGCGCGCACGCTGGCGCCGCTGGACGGCCTGCGCCCGGCGGCCCGCGCCACGCTGGAGGCGACGCTGCTGGCCTGGCTGCGCGCGCAGGGTCAGGTGATCCCGGCCGCGGCGGCGCTGCACACGCACCCGCAGACCGTGCGGTACCGGCTGCGGCGGCTGCGCGAGCTGTTCGGCGACGCGCTCGACGACCCGGACGCGCGCCTGCGCCTGTGGCTGGCGGCCGGCGCGGTCACCAGCCGGTGAAGCCGGTCGCGGCCAGTGTGCGGGTGAGCTCCGGCAGGTGCAGCGCGCTGATCGCGTGCATCCGGTCCGGGTGACGCAGCTCCGCCGCCGCGGCCAGGTCCCGCGCGTCCGGCGCGGTGAGCCGGTCCACGTCGTCCGGCACCGGCGCGACCGCGGTCGCGGCCACCGCCAGGTCCGCGTCCGTGAGCAGCGCGGCCGCCCAACTCGCCAGCACCTCGTCGACCTGTGCGCGCCACGGCTCACCCGGCGTCGGGTGCACGTCGGAGCCGGTCAGCCAGTCCAGCCGCCCCGCGCCGCCGGTGCCGGTGATCAGCAGCAGGCCGGCCTCCAGGTCGGTCGGGTAGCGCAGCCGGGCCGCGACCGCGACCGCGGCGCGCACCTGCTCCTCGGCCAGCCGGAAGGAGAGGAAACCGGGGCGCGGAGGGTACGCCGAGAGCAGCCAGCGGGTCGTCGCATGGATCACCGGGGAGAGGTCGGTGAAGGGTGCCGACCCGGTGGACTCGATCGGCTCGGTCGTCATGAGAACCTCGCAAAGGCGTGGTGCGCTTGGAGACTCGCCGTGCGACGGTGCGAGCGAGCAGGCCTCATGGTAGGGGAGCCGGGCCCGCCCGCCAGCCCCGTGATCGGGTGAACCCGAAAAAATTACCCGTTCGCGGGGTGATCAATCGGACTTGTGGCCGTCGATGGACGCATGAGCGACGCTCGGATTCCGATCACGCTGCTGGTAACCTACGGACACGTAACTTACGGAGTCGTAGGAGAGCGCGTGGCAGACGATCGTCCCTGGCTGGCGGCGTATCCGGAGGGTGTCCCGGCGGAGATCACGGTCCCCGACAAGCCGCTCACGGCGAACCTGGACGCGGCCGTGGCACGCTTCCCGGACCGGGTCGCGCTCGACTTCCTCGGCGCCGCAACGACCTACCGTGAGCTGGGCGAACAGGTCGCGCGCGCAGCCGGCGCGCTGCACGAGCTGGGCGTCCGCGCCGGTGACCGGGTCGCGCTGGTCCTGCCGAACTGCCCGCAGCACGTGGTGGCGTTCTACGCGGTCCTCCGGCTCGGCGCGATCGTGGTCGAGCACAACCCGCTCTACACCAAGGACGAACTGGCGCAGCAGCTCGCCGACCACGGCGCGCGCGTCGCCGTGGTCTGGCAGAAGGTCGCGGCGCTGGTCGAGGCCACGCGCGACCGGACGAGCGTCGAGACGATCATCGCGGTGGACCTGCCCGCCGCGCTGCCCACGCTCAAGCGGCTGGCGCTGCGGCTGCCGCTCGCCCAGGCCCGCCGCACCCGCGCGGACATGACCGCGCCCGCCCCCGCCTCCGCGCTGAGCTGGGAGAAGCTGGTCGCGCGCGCGGCGCCGATCCCGGACGGCGTGCCCGGCCCGTCGGTGGGGGACACCGCGCTGTTGCAGTACACCGGCGGCACCACCGGCACGCCCAAGGGCGCGATCCTCACCCACCGCAACCTCGCGGCGAACGCGGAGCAGAACCGGGCCTGGGTGCCGGGCCTGCGCGACGGCGGCGAGGTGTTCTACGCGGTGCTGCCGATGTTCCACGTGTACGGCGTGACGCTCTGCCTCACCACGGCCGTGATGATCGGCGCGACCACCGTGCTGCTGCCCCGATTCGACCCCGGCATGGTGCTGGACGCGGCGAAGCGCCGGCCGCCCACGTTCTTCCCGGGCGTGCCGACCATGTACGACCGGCTCGGCGCCGAGGTGGTCAAGCGCGGCGCCGACCTCTCCTCGGCCCGGTACGCGATCTCCGGTGCGATGGCGCTGCCGCCGGACACGGTCGAGCGCTGGGAGAAGATCACCGGCGGGCTGCTGATCGAGGGGTACGGCATGACCGAGACCTCCCCGATCACGGTCGGCAATCCGATGTCCACGGGCCGCCGCGCCGGCTCGATCGGCGTGCCGTTCCCGTCCACCCGCGTCCGGCTCGCCGACCGCGACGACCCGAGCGTGGACGTGCCGCCCGGCGAGCCCGGCGAGTTGCTCATCCAGGGCCCGCAGGTGTTCTCCGGCTACTGGAACCTGCCGGACGAGACCGCGCGCGTGCTGCTGCCCGGCGGCTGGATCCGCACCGGCGACGTGGCCGTGATGAGCGAGGACGGCTACCTCACCATCGTCGACCGGATCAAGGAACTGATCATCACGGGCGGCTTCAACGTGTACCCGTCCGAGATCGAGACGCTGCTGCGCCGCCACCCCGACGTGGCGGACGCGGCCGTGGTCGGCCTGCCCTCGGAGAACGCGGGCGAGCAGGTCGTCGCCGTGGTGGTGCCGGCCGAGGGCGCCACGCCCGACCCGGACGAGCTGCGTGCCTGGGCGCGGGAACGACTGGCCGGCTACAAGGCGCCGCGCCGCATCGTGATCGCCACCGAGCTGCCGCGCAGCATGATCGGCAAGGTGCTGCGCCGCCAGGTCCGGGACAACCTGCTGGCGTCGTAGTTTTCCGGCGGGGTGGCCGGGTAGTTCCGTTCTCATGAGCGAGCGTGCGAGCGGGACCATCGGCTCAGCGCCGACCACACGGGCACCGCGGCCGGCGGACGGAGGCCGGGCATGGCTCGGCGCCGCGACCGCGGCCGCGGATGGGGCCGGGCATGGCTCGGCACCGCGGCGGGCGGATGCGGTCCGGCATGAGTGAACCATCGGCTCAGCGCCGGGACCGCGGCGGGCGGATCGGCCCGGCATGAGCGTTTCCGGAACCGCGGTCGGGGCGCCGCGCACCGAGAGCGGTCGCACGGAACGGCGGCGGCCACCCCGGGCCACCGCGCGGGACACGGTCCGCGTGCTCACCCGGGTGCTGGCGCCCGGCGTCGCGCGCGGCGTGGTCGCGCCGCGCCCGTGGGTGGGACGGCTCGGCCTGGACCGCTTCGCGGACGCGGAGATCAACCGTCTGCGCGACCGGTACGGCCTGGGCCCGCTGCGGCTCACGTTGCCGGGCCGCTCGGTCGCGCTGATCCTGGACGACGGCCACGCCCGGCGCGCGCTCTCCGGCGAGTTCCCGCAGGCGGCGCGCGAGCGCCTCAGCGCGCTGGCGCACTACGCGTTCCCCGGCGGCCCGTCCGCCGGTTCGGAGCCGGCCGGGGACGTCGAGCGGGTCATGCGGGAGGAGATCCGGCCGCTCGCCGCGGACGGCACGGTCGGCTGGGACGAGGTGCGGCCCGCGCTGCGCCGCGCGGTCCGGCGGATCGTGCTCGGCGACGCCGCCCGCGACGACGATCTGCTCACCGGCCTGCTCGACCGGCTGCGCGACGACGCGAACTGGGGCTACCTGCGCCGCCGCCGCGACCCGGTGCGCTGGCGCTTCCACGCCCGGGTCCGCGCCCACCTGCGCCGCGCCGGCCACCCGGCCCTCGCCGAACGCGCACCCGAGCTGCTGGCCGAGCTGGAGGACGCGGGCGCGGCGGCGTACCGGACGCTCGGCCTGCTCGCCACGCACCCGGGCGCGCTGGCCACCGCGCGCGCGGACACCGCGTACCTCCAGGGCTGCGTGCGCGAGGCCCGGCGGCTGTGGCCGGACGAGCCCGCCGCGCTGCGCCAGACCCGGACCCTGACCCGCTGGGACGGCGCCGAACTCCCGGCCGGCACCACGCTGGTCGTACCCACGATCTGGTCGCACCGGCCGGCCCGCTTCACGCCCGAGCCGTCGGCGCGGCCACCCGGCCCGGCGCTGCGTACCGCCAGCGCCATGATCCAAAGCCTGATCGACGGGTACGACCTGCGCCTCACCGGCTCGGACCGCCTCCACCCGCTCCCGCGCACGCTGTACCCGCACGAGTTGCGGTTCTCGTTCCGCCGTTCCCAGGTCTGACGGTTATCGTCTCGCGGATGGACCGGCGGCAGGCATACCTCGCGATCTGGCTCGTGCTGCTGACCGCGGCCCAGTCGGCCGCGCTGCTCGCCGTCTACCGCGTCTTCGTCCAGACCCGCACCGGCCAGGCCGTCGACACCATCTCGCTCACCGCCAACCAGATCGGCCGCGACGAGTTGGAGGGCCCGGTCACCCTGGTGCTCAACGCCATGTCCGTGGTGTCGCTCGCGCTGGTCACCGCGCTCGTCTTCTTCATCGCCGCGATCCGCCGCCGGTACCTGCTCGCCGTGGTCGCCATCGTGATCATCGTCGGCGCGAACGTCACCACCCAGTTGCTCAAGCTCCGCGGCCTGCGTCCCGACTACGGCATCGACCCCGACCGGGTCACCGTCGGCAACACCCTCCCCAGCGGTCACACCACGATCGCCGCCTCGGTGGCGATCGCCTTCATCCTGGTCCTGCCGCGCGCGCTCAGCGGCCCCGGCACGATCGCGGTGGCCGTCTGGTCCGCGTTCGCCGGCGTGGCCACGCTTGCCGCCGGCTGGCACCGCCCCAGCGACGCGGTGGCCGCGTTCCTGGTAGCGGGCGTCTGGGCCTCGGCCGCCTGCCTGCTGCTCGTCCCATCACTGCCCCGATCCGGCCTGGACCCGCCCGCCCGGGGCCTCGGCTGGGCCGCGGGCGTGCTGCTGGGCGCCGGCGTGGCCGCACTGATCATGGCCGTCCTGCTGCTCCGGCTCACCCACGACGTGATCAACTGGTCGATCGAGGACCTCAGCCGGTCCCGCCTGCTGGTGGCCTACGCCGGCGGCGCCTCCGGCATCGCCGGCACCGCCTGTCTCGTCCTGGGCCTCGTAGCGGCCACCGTTCCCCGAATGGTCCCCGCCCGCCCGTAGTCTCCCGCTGCGGCTGCCTGATTCATCACTCAGCGAGCGAATGCCGCGGCGAGGCTGCCGAGGCAGGACTCGCGGACTCGCCCGCAGTGGATTCAACCCTCGCCACGCTCGATATACGGATGTCGCGGGCGGTCGAGTGGCGTGGCGGCTGGCATGCGGTCCCGAGAGCGTCATATGCCGAAATATCGGGCGCGGAGCGCCGATCGACCGGCCCCTGCCGTCGGACCGGCGCGGCGAGCGCTGCGCATCCGCGCGGGCCTCAGCGCTGCTCGAAAGGGGGCGTGGCCAGGCCGCCCTGTCCCGTCCGGCCCGAGCCGGCTCCCGTGCCTCAGGCTCCGGATCGAATGCGATCGAGGCGGGAAACGGACGGCCCGGCCGGAGGTCTCTTGCGGGAGAACCGGTGATTCTGCCGGCGCGGGCCGCCGCGGCGAGATCCTACGGCCCGCGCCGATCAACATTGAGGCCGGGATCAGGTGCGGGTCACGGTGACCGCGGCCGCCGCCAGCGCGCGCTCCACGGTCTCCAGCAGTTGGCGGGACTGGAACGGCTTCGGGACCAGGTAGTCGCGCGGGCTCGGGGGGTCGTTCAGTTCCTCAGGGCGCAGTGAGCCGCTGGCCAGCACGATCGGCAGGTCGGCGGTGCGCGGGTCGAGGCGGAGCGTGTTGCGTACCTCCAGGCCGGTCATGTGCGGCATCTGGTTGTCGATGATCAGCACGTCCGGCTGCTCCGCGCGGACCCGGGCCAGCGCCGCCGCGCCGTCCTCCTCGACCCGGACGGTGTGGCCGGCGCGGCGCAGCACGGCCGCCACGATGGCGCGTAAGTCCGGATCGTCGTCGGCAGCGATGATGGTCGCCATACGGTCCTCCAAGTGCCCAACTGGCTTTCAAGCACTAAAACACCATATGTCGTAATTGTTGGTTGAATTTGTGTCGGGTTGGCGACAGGTGGGTCAGCTCCGGCGTGGCTGCGTCCGCCGCGTGGGTGGTGCGGTGGTCGGGTCCTCCGGCCACGGGTGGCGCGGATACCGTCCCCGCAACTCGGCCCTGACCTGCGGATATCCGTTCGCCCAGAAGGACGGTAGGTCGCGCGTCACCGCCACCGGACGCCCGGCCGGGGACAGCAGGTGCAGCACCACCTCCACCCGGCCGTCGGCCACCCGCGGCGCCCGTGCCCAGCCGAACGCCTCCTGCACCTTCACGGCCAGCACCGGCGCGGCCGGATCCGCGTAGTCCAGCCGTACCCGCGACCCGCTCGGCACCGTCACCCGCTCCGGCGCCACCTCGTCCAGCCGCGCCGCCTCCCGCCACGGCAGCAGTCGCCGCAGCGCCGCGCTCAGGTCGGCCCGCCGCAGATCACCGAGGCGCCGCGCGCCCGCCAGTTCCGGGCCCAGCCACTCGTCCAGCCGCGCCAGCAGCGCGTCATCGCTCACGTCCGGCCACGGCTCGCCCAGCGCGGCTCGGCAGAACGCCAGCCGCTCGCGCAGCGCGGTCGCCTCCCGCCCCCAGGTGAGCGTCCCGGTCAGGCCCCGATCGGCGAGGGCCTCGCGCAGCGCGGCGGCGATCAGCGCCGGGTCCGGCCGGGCCGGCGCGCGTTCGCGCAGCACCAGCGCGCCCAGCCGCTCCACGTGCCGGGCCCGCACCTCGTCGCCGTCCCAGGCCACCTCGTCGCCGGCGCTCAGCAGCGGCGCGCCGGCCTCGCGCGCGGTGGCCTCGTCGATCACGGCGGCCAGCCGTACCCGTGCGTTGGCCCGCCCCGCGGCCCGATCCGCGGCCGCGATCGCCAGCCACGGGCTGCCCGCCAGCGCCGACCCGTCCGCCAGTTCGGCGGCGGTCCCGCCGGCCATGAGATAACCCCCGCCGTCGGTACGCCGTGCCCGCGCCAGCCACTCCGGATACGCCAGCCCCGCCACCAGCCCCGCCGCGAGATCATCCGCCGGCCGCCGGCCTCCCGGGCGCCCGCCGTCCGGACCGTCGCCGGTCACGGCCGCGCGCAGGCGGCGGGACTCGGCGCGCCAGCGGCCCGAGGCGGCCGGATCGGCGCCGGAGCGCAGCGCCCGCCAGACCGCCGCCAGGTCGTCACGGCGCCCGGTCAGCGTGTCGTCGGCCAGCAGCGCCACCACCTCGGCCGCCCGGTCGGCGCCGACCGCCGCGGCGCCGTCCAGCAGCGCGCGGGCCAGCCGCGGATGCGCGCCCACCCGGGACATGGCCCGGCCGCGCGGCGTGACCCGGCCGTCCGCGCCCACCGCGCCGAGCGCGCGCAGCGTCGCCGTGGCGACCTCCATCGCGGCGGCCGGCGGCGGGTCGGGCAGCGCGAGCCCGGTGCCGTCCGGCGCGCCCCAGCAGGCCAGCTCCAGCGCGAACCCGGTCAGGTCCGCCGCGACGATCTCCGGCGCCGGGAACGCGGGCAGCCGCTCGTGCTCCGCCTCCGCCCAGCAGCGGTAGACGCGGCCCGGCGCCTCCCGGCCGGCCCGGCCCGCGCGCTGCGTGGCCGACGCGCGCGAGACCCGTACCGTGGCCAATGAGCCGAGACCCCGGGACAAATCCATCCGGGGTACGCGGCTGAGCCCCGCGTCCACGACCACGCGCACGCCCGGCACGGTCAGGCTGCTCTCCGCCACCGCGCTGGCCAGCACCACGCGCCGCCGCGGGCCCGGCCGCAGCGCCGCGTCCTGGGCGCCGGAGTCCTGCCGGCCGTGCAGCGTGATCAGGTCGGCGTCGTCGCGCAGCCCGGACAGCCGGCCCGCGACCGCGCCGATCTCCCCGGCGCCGGGCAGGAAGACCAGCAGGTCCCCGTGGCTGTCCGCCAGCGCGCGCCGCACCACGGCCGCCACGTGGTCGAGGAAGCGCGGCTCCACCCGCATCCCGTGCGGCGGCGGGATCGGCCGCTCCGGTGGCGCCCACACCACCTCGACCGGGTGCACGGCCGCGGTCGCGGTCACCACCGGCGCCGCGGGGGAGGCCAGGCAGCGGGCGATCCGGTCCGCCTCGGCGGTGGCGGAGGTGGCCAGCACCAGCAGGTCGGGGCGGAGGTTGGCGCGGACGTCGGCCGCGAACGCGAGCGCCAGATCGGAGTCGAGGTGGCGCTCGTGGCACTCGTCCAGGATCAGCGCGGCCGTGCCGGGCAGTTCCGGATCGCGTTGCAGCCGGGCGACGAGCACACCGGTGGTGACCACCTCGACGCGGGTGCGCGGCCCGGTCCGGCGATCGCCGCGGACCGTGTAGCCGACGGTCTCGCCGACCGGCTCACCGAGCAGCGCGGCCATCCGCCGCGCGGCGGCCCGCGCCGCCACCCGCCGCGGCTCCGCGACGATCACGCGCCCGCCGGCGGCCGCGGCGGAGAACGCCAGCGCCGGCGGGACCACGGTGGTCTTGCCGGTGCCGGGCGGCGCGACCAGCACGGCCGCGCCGTGGCCGGCGAGCGTGGAGATGAGCGACTCCAGGACCTCCTCGACCGGAAGCCCGGTGTCCCGCCAGCCCGTCACGCGATCGCCGCCTCTCGTCCGTACCGTGGGAATCAGTCTCGGTAGGAGCGGCTGACCATGTCGAGCGCCCAGGTCATCCGGTGCGCGGCGGACTCCGGGTGGTCGCCGAACTCGCCGGCGACCTCGCCGGCGCAGCCGGTCTCGCCGAGGCGGCCGAGCGTGTCGACGACGGCGGCGCGGACCTCGGCGTCGGCCGGGCGCTGGGACGCTTGCAGGCAGGAGGCGAACAGCGCCTCCGCGCGGACGGCTTCACGTGTGTTCACGGTGACCCCCTGGGTGTCTTGCCTGGTGACATAGCTAACCCGGCACACGGTGCCGGTCGGGTAGGCGCGCGGGTGCCAACCGGTTACAGCGGCGGCTCGGTGACCGTGCCCGCGTCGACCGCGAGCCGGCGGTTGACCCGGACCGCGTCCAGCATCCGGCGGTCGTGCGTGACCAGCAGCAGCGTGCCGGGGTAGCTCTCCAGCGCGGACTCCAGCTGCTCGATCGCGGGCAGGTCCAGGTGGTTCGTGGGCTCGTCCAGGACCAGCAGGTTCACGCCGCGCGCCTGGAGAAGGGCCAGGGCCGCGCGGGTACGTTCGCCCGGCGACAGCGACGCGGCCGGCCGCGTCACGTGCTCCGCCCGCAGCCCGAACTTGGCCAGCAGCGTGCGCACCTCGGCCGGCGCCTGGTCCGGCACGTGCGCGGCGAACGCGTCGACCAGCGCGTCGTCGCCGAGGAACAGCCCGCGCGCCTGGTCCACCTCGCCGACCACCACGCCGGAGCCGAGCGCGGCCGTGCCCGAGGTCAGCGGCACCCGGCCCAGCAGCGCCGCCAGCAGCGTCGACTTGCCGGCGCCGTTCGCCCCGGTGATCGCGACCCGGTCGGCCCAGTCGATCTGCACCGTCACCGGCCCGAGCGTGAACGACCCGCGGGCCACCACGGCCTCGCGCAGCGACGCCACCACCGCGCCGGCCCGGGGCGCGGCCGCGATGGTCATCCGCAGCTCCCACTCCTTGCGCGGCTCCTCGACCACCTCCAGCCGCTCGATCATCCGCTCGGTCTGCCGGGCCTTCGCGGCCTGCTTCTCGGTCGACTCCGCGCGGTGCTTGCGGCCGATCTTGTCGT